>NZ_MAEV01000023.1:0-124436 GCF_002013385.1 Mycobacterium sp. D16R24
CGCCAAAACATTGGACGGCGCGCTGTATGCCAATTCGATCCAGTCCATGGATCACTACGCCGAGCAAGTTCAACACAACAATGCGGACTCCACCGGCGATCTCACAGATGCGGGCCGGTTCCGCGGACTGGCCGATGCCGGGCTCATTGCAGCCAACGACGCCCAGCAGAATGCGGCCAGTAAATCCGATTTCGACAGAGCCCAAAACCTTTACGAACTAAAGCAATTGGCCTATGGCGAAGCGCAAAAGGTGCTGGCCTTCGGAGCCGGTGCCGCCGGTGGGCCGGCACTCGGCGCAGGTGTCGACATCACCGCCGAGGCCCTGAAGTCCGGCATCATTGGCCCAGCGCCCACAGCGGGTCAAACGTTCGACACCACGGCACCGAATATGTCCATCGCCCAAAGCCAGCAACTCCTCGCCAACTCATTGCTCGCGAACGGCGTCCTTCAGCCCAACCAGATCACCATCCCGGATATTCTTGCCAACGACCAAAGCGCCGGCCCCACCCACCCGCGCTTGAGGACATACGAAGAGATGGTCGCAATCAAAGGCAACGCGTACTCGATCGCCGATTACCAGACGGATATGACCAGGGTCATCCGCATAGTGCCGGGACAAGAAAACAACGCAGGATATTTGGAACGCACCTACAACAACGCAGTTAAGGCCACCAAATGACCCGAGCCCCGATGCACAAATTACCGATATGGGTTCTCACCTTGGTGCTCGTCGTCAGTGGATGCACAACCCCAAGCAGCATCGGCCCTACCGCCACACCGACGAGCACACCGCCCACCAGCACAGCAAAACCAACACCGGTACCGTTCACGGGCCTGACCCAAGACTTGCGGATGCGCTGGAGCGCCGAACCCGGCATCGATTTGGCCACTGGCCCGGCCGTCATAGTGCGCGCCTACCGCGAATCCTTCATACTCGGCGGCCTGATGGCCGATCCTGCCTTCTATTACCCCGGGTTCGAGAATGCCGTACCTCAGAGGAATTACAGCAGGTGGACGCATTCGGTGCGACCACTGGTCCGGGGCGACCACAATCTCACCACCGACGGCTTCGAAGTCACCACTCCCATTGCGGGAACCTGGCGTCAACACATTCTGTCCCTCACCCGAGACGACCTCGGCGCCTACATCGCTCTGGTGTGTTCCTGGGACTACGGCGTCGGCACACTGCAAGAAAACGGGCACTACAGCTACTACCGCCAGCGACGGCTTCTCCCCGAACAACTCGCAAGCGATGATATTGGCAGCTTCGTTTACCGGATCACCTTCACCCCACCGGCCAGCGCAAACCCCGGGCCCACCAACGCACCGCAGATTGGGGCCGCACCCAGCCCTAGCACTGACGTGTTCGGGGGCTGGAAAATCGCTACTGCGTTTCGTACGAATGGCTACAGCACCCCTGCAGAACCCGCGAATCCATGGCCAAAAGAGGTGTTCGAGCGCGACCAACGAACTTGCACTGCCAAAGCTCCCGACCCCTATGACAAGCGGCTCTTCTACGTCAGTGGCGAACACCCGCGCAGCGACTTCCCGACTCTGCCCGCCGATCCAGGCTGGCCTACGAGAGGAACCTGACGACCCAAGTTCCTCCTCATCCGAAAAAGCATGGAACCAAACGCGGTGTTCTAACGTCAGAGCTATATGTAGGACAAACATGTCTGCTTGACCAGCGAGGGGAGCGTCCATGCCCGGAGAATCAGGGCTCGATATGAACGAGCTGCATCTAGCACCCGGAGCCGCGACGAAGGTGTCACAGGAGTTCAGCGGAGCCGTCGACAAGCTGGAGGCGCTCCGCCGAGACGCATTAGCGTTCGAAGTTGAACTCGGCATGGGTGCATGCGCGGAAGGCACGTCTTGGAACAGCGCATTGAACGACTTGGTCACCGGCGCGTCAGACTCAGTCGCCTCAGTCATTGATGCACATATCAAGACGGTGAAGACGTGGGCCGAGTGGGCCAAGGTCGCGCAGAACGAGTACGACAACACCGAGCACCGCAACGCGGAGTCGTTCGAGCAGCTTAGAGGCGACACGATCGATAGCAATGGCCTGGGCGTCTACCCGCCGCCCACCACCAGCTGACGGGTCAGGAAGACTCAACCAATGAAGAAGAAATGGGTCGCTGTCGTCGCCACGTCGACTGCGCTAGTTGCGGGGTGCACACACGACGGAATCCAAGGCACGCCTCCTACCGGTTCCGCCTCAACCTCGTTGACCTCACCTTCATCGTCTGCCAGCGCGTCGCCCTCAACAACAAGTACCGATCGCAACCCGGTAGCAGGAACAACGTTCGACGCGTGCACCGCGATTACCGACGCAGATGTTGCGACGTGGGAAGTAAAACCCGACAAACGTGACGCACACACCACCGCGTTCGGCCAGAACGTTCGAGGCTGCATCTGGGACGGACCGAAATGGGGCATCAAGGTGTACGCGGTAGACACACCGTTGTCTCAACTAGCGCAGCCCAATGACAAGTGGGACCGTCACGAGCCGATCACCGTTGGTACGCGATCTGGATGGCTCGTACACAATGTCAACGGCGCGAGTTGCACGGTGGCCATTCCATCTCAACAAGCCATCGCCGCTGTCCAGGTTGATCTCAATCTCGACTTGACCGAGCAACGATACGACCAATGCCCATTGGCCCTGCAGATCATGAAGCAGATCGAGCCAAAAATACCTTAGAGCCAATAGTTTTCAGGAGGAGAAGACATGGGGAAGAAGCAGATCCAGAAGGAACACTGGGAAGGCCACGACCACCAGTCCATCTACAACGCCGCCCAGGCTTTCCAGACTGGTAGCCCGCAGGCCGCCAAGGAATCGATTAACAGCATCGCCGAGCAGCTCGGCGACATCATGCACACTCTCGGCGGCAAGGTGCAGGGCATGCTGGTCGAGGATTGGCGCGGCCAGGCGGCAAAATCCTTGCAGACCAACATGTCCGAATACTTTCGCGCCTCAGAGACAGGCATCCTCAGTATCCGGCATGTGGCGGACAGGATGCCACCGCTGGGCGAAGCGATGAGTGCCGCCAAGTCGAGTATCGAGCCGCCGATGTCCGATGCCGAGGTCGCACAGAAGAAGAAGTCTGGATCGTCGGATGCCGACATACAACAGCTGAAGAACCAGGAACAGTTCTTCGCGCGCCTACAGATGGTTGGCTTGTTCAGCGAGCCCGTGGTTCGCGAGGGCGACAATGTCACCGATGTCCAGCCACCGAAGGGCAACAACCCCGGCAACATCACGCTTCAGCAGCCCAGCAACGGAACCGAATCCGGCGACAACGGTGGCGGTGGCGGAGGCCAAAACGGCGGTGGTGGCGGCCAAAGCCCCAGCTCCTCAAATAACCTGGCCAACGGCCTCGCCGATAAGAACACCAAGCCCGCCTACAGCGACGGCTCGGGTAACCAGAGCGGACAAGGCCAAGGCGCGGGTGCAGGCAGCGGCGGAGGCTCGGGCGGCGGCAGCCCCCAAAGCGGCTCCGGCGGTTCGGGCAGCGGCCTCGGCAATGCACTCAGCGGTCTGGGCGCCGGCTCCGACCGATCAGGCTCCGGACTGGCACCCGGCACCACCACCTCGGCCGGCTTCAGCTCGCCCTCAGGGTCAGGCTCAGGCACTGGAACCCTCAACGGCCCAGGAGCATTGCGCGGTGGCGCGGGTGTACCCGGACCGGGCAGCGCCGGAACCAACGCCGCCGGCATCGGCGGTGCCGGAGTCCGTGGTGGCGCAATGGGTATGGGTGGCATGGGCATGGCCCCGATGGGCGGCGCCCACGGCCGCGGCGGCAAGGGCGAAGACGACGACGAACACCAGACCCCGGAGTTCCTCATCAACTGGGACAACGGCAACGAGCTGTTCGGCGATCTACCCAAGGCATCCCCCGGCGTCATCGGCGACTGGTCCGAGCACGAACGCGCCGAGAAGCAACGCCGCGAGTCGGAGAAACGCCGCTACAAGTCCATGGGCTGGAACGTCGACTTCGGCGACGACGACTAAGACCCGGACTGCGCTGCGGCCACCGCCTCCTTGGCGACGGCCACATCGAGCTTGCGCATGGTCATCATGGCCTGCATCGCCGCGTTACCGGTCACGGGATCGGAGTGGAAAATCAGGTCGATCAGCTCACGCGAGACCACCTGCCAGGAGACCCCGAAATCGTCCTTGAGCCAACCGCATTGGGACTCTTCTCCCCCGTCAGCCGTGAGCGCCTCCCAGTAGCGGTCGACCTCCTCCTGAGACCCACAATCGATCTGAAACGAGATCGCCTCGTCGAACGTGAACTGGGGTCCACCGTTAAGCGCGGTGTACCGCTGCCCGTCGAGCTCGAATTCGACGGTAAGCACCGTGCCCTCCGGCATGGGAGTGTTCGGCCCGTAGTGCGTGACCTCGAGGATTCGGGAGTTCGGAAACACGGACACGTAGAAGTTGGCGGCCTCTTCGGCGCGGGTGTCGAACCAGAGGCATGGAGTAATCGTCGGCATATCGGTATCGACCCGCGGCGCTGAGAAAACTCATCGCAACTGGCGAGATACCTCGGTGAGCGCATCGGCCAGCAGGCGTTCATAGTGATCGGCATCGGGCATCACCGCCGCACTGGTGTGCACGCTCACCGTCACGGTGTCGCCGATCCCGTGCACCCCATGGGTCAGGCCCATCACCGGCGAGAGCGCCGGGAATCCGGCGGTAAACACCACCCGCCCACCGGCAACGGTCAGATCGGCCGCGCCACGGACGACGCTCGACACCACCGTGTTACCCGCGACGGTGGGCGGCATCAGGTCGGTGTTGAAGGCGTTGACACCCGCCCACATCATCGGCGCGGGCAATGCCGCGCCTCCGGCACGTTGCGCAACCAGCACCGGGTGCACGGCGCGACGGCGCCTGCTGTCGATACCGTCCGTGATCTTCCGGGCCCGAGCGCGTAGATCCGTTTCGCCCCAGCACAGGTCCACGCCAACATTTCGGAAGTTATTGCGCGCCAATGATTCACCAGCAGCTGCGACGGTTACCTCCGCGCCCAGCCGCTCTGGAACCCACTGTCCGTGATCACGCAGATACTGCGGCAACGCGATGCCGATCGCGGTGAGGACCGCGACGGTCACGCTCACGTTGTCGGCGCGAAGCTCATCGCGTGGCCGCACGATCATCCGGATCTCTCGATGCTCATCGGGCCGTGTATTCAGCGAGATCAGAGGGAATCCCTGCGGTTCCGGCTCCAGCTCACCCGCCGCGACAAGCTCCTGCTGCTGACGGTAGGCCAGATAACCATCGCGACTTGCGCTCAGCAGCCGACCCAGCTTCACCGGAAAGCCTGCCAGCCCGCGCAGTGCGGCATACCCGGGTACTTCCGGCAGCGGCCCGACCTCCCCCGCCTCATCGCCGAACAATGCCCGTGCGGCCGCAGTGGCCCGCTGACCATCAGCCAATGCGTGCGATACCTGCAGTACCGCGACAAGGGCCGGACCCGATGCCCGCGGCGCGCCGTATACACCCGGGAAAAGATGCAGATGCCAAGGGCTTTCGCGGGTATCGACGGTGCTCGTGAGCAGTGCGGCGATCGCGGATCGGCACTGCGTCCAGCTGGAATCTGGCAGCGTGTGCACCGTCAGGGGCACCTCGGATTCGTCACGCGGCGCCCAGTACGGGTAGTCGAGGTGTCCGGCGACGTCGACCGCTCGCACCCGCAGATCCGCTATACGCCCTGCGCGCTCGGCGAGCGTCTCTCGCAGGGCGGCGACATCCTGCGTCGGCGAATCGAAGCAGAACAGCAGGAACTGATCGTTCGGGATTCTGGTCGACATCCAGTACATCTGGGCGTCGCGGGGCGCCATCTGTTCGACGAACGAGTCGCCTACTTGTAGGTGCGCCACTGGTCCCATAGCTGTTGCCACGGCGCAATTCTGCCGTAGTAGCGGTAGACGTGTGCCTCGTCCTCGTCGGGTGCGTGCAACAGTTCGATCCGCTGCACCCCCAGGAAGCCTTGAGCAAGTTTGGGATCCGGATCGTCGACGCCGATGTACAACATGTCCGTCATGGATTCCGGCGGTGCCCCGAAGTAGTAGTACCCACGGTGGAAACTGTAGGCACGGGAGTGCCCCTCACGTCCCGCCTCGACGTCATAGGCGGCGGCCATGGGGTAGATCTGCAGCACCAGGGCCGTGCGGTCCCGCACATCCGGCGGCATCGAATCGTAGGTATCCCTGGCCACCTGGCGCAGGCCCTCCGTCGAGTGATCACCTCCGGCGAGCATCGTTGGCCCCATGGCACCGGCCCAGGAAAACCAGCGCACGGCAGCCGATTCGGACACGATGGGCAGCCTGACGATCGCCATGATCACCGATGCGGCCGTCACCAAACCGACGAGTGTGTAGACCACGCCCCGCATCGCGGGCCGAGAAGGACGCCAGCGGGAAAGCCCCACCGCGCCCGCGGCAATCAGCAAGGCGTACAACCCCATGACGTAGTACGCACGTCCATGGGTCGCGAACATCAATGCCCCCACCAACACCGCAGCCGCACCCAGGTACCGATAGGGCCGCAGCAACGACGCCGCCAGCAGCGCCACAATCCCCGCCAGCAGCAGCACCAGTCCGAGGAACGCGGAACCGACGAGCATGCCCCCCAACAGCGCCGCTCCACGTTCGGACTCCGCCGCCACGATCCCGGCCATCCGCAGGTACGGCCACCCGTGGGTGGCCTGCCAGATGAGGGTCGGGACGGTGGCCACGACGGCAACAGCCGCCCCGGTCCACAATTGCCGACGGCGCAGCAGCGTGCGCGGACCGAGGACCGCCGCGCACAACAGCACCGCAAGCCAGAGCGCCGGAACGAGGAACTTGGTCTGCACGCTGATCGCGGTGACGATTCCCGCCCACAGCAGCAGCCGATCGTCGGGCAGCCGTTCCCGCAAGCTGCGGGTCCAGCGCACCAACAGCCAGCACACCACCGACCAGAGCGCCGGATCGATGGCCGGCGTCTGCAACCAATGGGCCAGGATCTGGAACATCGCGGTGGCGTAGGCGATCGCCGACAGAGATTGCGTCAGGCGGCCCCCGCCGAGCTCCGCGGCGATCAGCCCGCACATCAACGTCCCGATCGCCACCGCCGCGGTCGCCGCGAGGCGCAGCACCCACAACGACCCGGGCGCGACGTTGTCGGCCATGCCCGCGATGAACGGCAACAGCGGAGGCTGGTCGAAGTATCCCCAGGACAGGTGGTCGCGCCCAGCGACAACGAAGTAGGCCTCGTCAAAGAAGTACCCGTATCCCCTGCTGGCCCAGCCGAACACGAGGGCCGTCAGCGCGGAAATCGCTGTCAGGTCGGCGCGCGCGACCCGCACGGACGGTATGCCGGGAATGTCGTTGCCGTCGTCGTACCGGGAAGTGACCGCCGCCATAGCGGATTCACCATAGCCCCCATGCCATAGACTTCCGCGGTGCCGAGCACCAGCAAGTACAGCGATCCATTGACCCGCAACGATATTGGACTCTTGGTCCTGCGTGTCGCGGTGGGAGTGACGCTGTGCTGGAACGGGCTGAACATCGTGTTCGCCTCCGGCCAGTTCGTGCAACTCGGCTCGTTACCGATCGACGTGCATCCCGATCTCCCGACACGCGTGCTTGCGGGTACCTACAGCATCGGTGGCGCCATGCTGGTCGCCGGACTGCTCACTCCCTTCGGCGCCTGTGCGGTACTGGGTTCGATGCTCTACGCCGCGGTCCAGACCTATTCAGAGAGAAACGACCTCTTCCCATCCGGCCCCGCGCTGCAGTTCCCCCTTATTCTCGGCGCGGCCGCCCTGGCGGTTCTGCTGCTTGGCCCGGGACGCATTTCTGTGGACGGACGATTTGGCCGCGACGAGTGGCCCGCAGCCGTCTCATCGGTGCTGGTCATAGCGGGATTCGGGGGCGCGATCGCGGCCTGGGTGCTCGTCAAGGGCACGAATCCTTTTTCTTAAGAGTTCAGCAAGGCCGCTCATGGTCTATGACCTGGGCCGATGCGTGTAGCGAAAATTGCCAGACTTTTCCGATTCGTGACTCAATGATTTCTTAATAGTGACCCCTACTGTTCAGTACATGACGAACGAGGAATTCGGTGCCACGGTCATCGAGATCGACTTCGAAGCCATCTACAGCGGCGAGATGCTGGTCGAGGGCGACAACTCGGAGCAGACCGATGAGTGGTTCCCGCTAGCCGTATAACGGCAGGTAGGCGAACCCCAGAGGGGGACGCATCGGCGAGGCGCGTAGCGCATCGCATGCCGGGCCCAGTCCCGGATGATTCTCACCCATCCATCCAGTTGTAGGCGAGGGCAGTCACATGACTGCCCTCGCCTTTTTCATGAACAAGTTGTTAAGACCGAACCGGGAGCTACTCGAGCTCCGCGGCGAGCTCCATCCACTGCACCTCGGCCGCGTCCTTCTCGGCGACGACGGCATTGAGCTCGGCGGTCAGGGTGACTACCCGGTCCGGATCGGTGGCATGTTCGGCGAGCTTCTCGTGCAGCACGGCCTCGCGTTCGTCTAACTTCACAACAGCTCGTTCGAGCCGGCCGAGCTCCTTCTGTGCGTTCCGCAGTGCCGCGCCATCCCGGCCGCGATCCGATATGGCTTTCACAGGAGCGGCAGCCGGTTGGGTATGCCGGCGCAGGTACTCCTCGATGCCTCCGGGCAGGTTGGTCAGCTTGCCATCACCGAATAGTGCCCACGTCGAATCGCAGACCCGCTCGATGAGGTACCGATCGTGGCTGACCACAACCAGGGTGCCCGCCCAGCCGTCCAGCAGATCCTCCACCTGCTGCAGGGTTTCGATGTCCAGGTCGTTGGTGGGCTCGTCGAGAAGAAGCACATTCGGCTCGGCCATCAGCACACGAGTCAGCTGCAGCCGCCGACGCTCACCACCGGAGAGGTCGGCGACCGGTGTGCGTTGCCGCGCCGGACTGAACCCGAGCATCTCGGCGACCTGCGAGGCCGACATTTCCTTGTCGCCCAGCACAATCCGGAGAGCTACCTGCTCGATCGCATCGAGCACCCGAATGTCCCCTGGCAGGTCGTCGAGTTCCTGGCGCAGCCAGCCGATGCTGACCGTCTTACCTTCCTTGCGATGCCCCGCCGCCAGGGGCACCGCGCCCGCGAGCACGCGCAATAGGGTTGTCTTCCCGGATCCGTTGACCCCGACCAGGCCGATGCGCTCGCCAGGGGCCAGGCGCCAGGTCAGATCACGCACCAGCTCCTCACCGGTGGGTGTGGTCACCGTCGCATCCTCAAGCTCGATGACAATTCGCCCCAGACGGCGACGCGCAAATGCGCTGAGCGCCACCGAGTCTCGCGGCGGCGGCACATCCGCAATCAAGGCTTCGGCCGCCTCGATCCGATACCGGGGTTTGGAGGTGCGCGCGGGTGGGCCGCGCCGCAACCAGGCCAGCTCCTTGCGTGCGAGATTGCGGCGACGTGCCTCCGCGGCGTCGGCCTGCCGCCCCCGTTCGGCACGCGCGAACGTCCAGTCCGCGTATCCGCCTTCGTACGATTCGACACTGCCGTCGACGACCTCCCAGGTGCGGGTGGCGACGGTGTCCAGGAACCACCGATCGTGCGTCACGACCACCAGCGCGGTGCGCCGCGCGAGGAGGTGCTCGGCCAGCCACTGCACGCCTTCGACGTCCAGGTGGTTCGTCGGCTCGTCAAGAATCAACAGATCAAGATCGCGAACGAGTGCGGCAGCGAGCCCGACCCGGCGCCGCTGGCCGCCGGAGAGCTGGTCCACCCGTCTGTCGAGGCCGAGGGCCGCCACTCCAAGCCCGTCGAGAATCGAACGGATCCGTGCATCCCCGGCCCATTCGTGCTCGTCGACGCCAAGCGGCGCGATCACGACATCGAACACAGTGTCGCCGACAAGGTCCTCACGCTGGGTGACGACGGCTTGGCGCAGGTCTCCGGTGCGACTCACTCTGCCCTGATCCGCTGGCTCGACACCTGCGAGTACCTCCAGCAGCGTGGTCTTGCCTCCGCCGTTGAGGCCCACCACTCCGATGCGGTCTCCGGCTTGCACCCCGAGACTCACGTTCGAGAGCAACGGCTTGACGCCGTAGGACTTCGAGACGTTCTCGAGATTGACGAGGTTGATGGCTTTCGCAGGGGAGGTCATGGCCTCCACAAACTACTCAGGCACGGGCAGCCTGCGCCACTTCGCTACCCCGGTCGAGGAGCCCCGCCCGTCGCAACGCGAACAATGCCGCCGCACACACCAGTCCAATGCCGGTGAGCGATACCCACAACAGGGCGGGCTTACCGTGCTGCTGGGTATAGCCGAATATCGAACCGGTCAGGAGATTCCCCGCCAGAATGCCGACACCGACGATCGTGTTGTACAGCCCGTAGTGAGTGGCAACCAGCCGGTTACCCGCCAACCTGACCACGGTGTCCATCTCGAAGGGGAAGGTCGCGATGGTGCCCACGGCCAGCAGAGCCGCCGTCAACAGCACGGCAGTGATCGCAGCGAGTTGCCCTGCCGACGCCGCTGTGGGTAGCAGCATCAGCGGCACAAAGGCCGCCGCGATGACCAGCATCCCGAGCACCAGGCTGCGGCTGGGGCCGAATCGAGCGGACAACCAGCCGGTGAGCCGCACCTGCCCGGCGATGGCCACCAGCCCGGACACCACGAAGATGCTTGTCACTAAAACCGTTTCGGATTTCTTGTCGCTGGTCAGCAGTGCCGCCTGAAACGGCAACGCCAGGTACACCTGGAACGTCAGCACGTACGAGCCGATCATGGCGCCGGAGAACAACAGGAAGGCCTTGTTGGACACCACCGAGCGCCAGTCGGCGAGCACGGGCTGCCGATCCACATCCTGCTTGAGGCGGTTCGGCGGCAGAGCCATCAATTGGATCACCGTCAGGGCCGCGAAAACCGCTGCGGCAACGGCACAGGTGATCCTGAAATCCCACGCCGTCAATGCCAGACCGACGATCGGCCCAAAGAGGATTCCCGCCTGGTAGAAGACGTTGAAGACCGCGAACGCCTCCACCCGACGCTCCCCCGAATCCGCCGCCAGGTAGGCACGCACCGCGGGATTGAAGAGGGCACCTGCGAAACCCGTTGCCGCCGAGGCGATCAATATCGCCGGCAGCGAGCCGACGAAGGCCAGCATCAGAAATCCGGCAGTGCGCAGCAGACATCCGGCCACAATCAGTGGCTTGTATCCGAATCTGTCGGCCAGGGTGCCACCGACCAGAAACATGCCTTGTTGGGAGAAGTTCCGGACGCCCAGCACCAGACCCACCATCCACGCCGCCAAACCCAATGGCCCGGCAAGGTATCCGGCGAGGTACGGCATCAGCATGTAGAAGCCCACGTTGATGGTGAATTGGTTCACCATCAGGATCTGGCTGGGGCGATCGAAAGACCGGAACTGCCGGAAGGTCTCCATCACGCGGGGCGTCCTATCGGGTCGATCACATGGGTCAGCCTGGTCCAGCGGTCTACCACCCGATCCGACGGATCGTCGATCACATCGGGATCCTGCGCCGGTGGGCGATCCAATAGATCGTGGTCGCGGCAGTAATCGTCATCGTAAATCGTGCCGTGGTAGCGCATCGGGCCGTCGGGGAAGATAGCGGCGACGCGCGATTCGGGCGCCGATGTCCGCGCTACCCACCCCGCGACCAACGCCACCGCCCCGACACTCCATCCACCGCTGGCATGGTAGGTGGAGGCCAGGGTGCGGGCCGCCCAGACGGCCTCATTCGGTGCGACCCAATGGGCTTCGTCGAATGCGGGGTAATCGACATTGCCTGGGTAGATGCTCGATCCGAGGCCGCGCATCAGCCGCGAGCTGGCCGGCTGCCCGAAGATCGTGGAGCCAATGGTATCGACACCCACTAATCGCAGGTTCGGATTGTGTTCCCGCAGAACACGCCCCACACCTGAGGAGTGCCCGCCGGTTCCCACCGAGCAGACCAGGGTGTCGACGGTTCCCAGCTGGTCGATCAGTTCCTCCGCGAGCCCGCGGTAGGCGTGAACATTGTCGGGGTTCTGATACTGGTCGGGGCACCAAGAATCCAATTCGGCGGCAAGTATCTCGGCGACGCGATCCTTGCGTGCCTGCTGCCAGCCCCCGATCGGATGCGGCTCGGTCACGGTGACCACCCGCGCACCGTAGGCCGTCAGCATGCTGCTCACAATGGGCTCCAAGCCGGGATCGGTGACGAGGGTGACCGGGTGCCGATAAATGATTCCGGCCAGGGCCAGTCCCAGGCCCAGTGTTCCGCTGGTCGATTCGACGATCATGGCGCCGGGCTTGAGATCCCCGCGCGCCCTGGCCTGTTCGATCATGTGCAGCGCGGGCCGGTCCTTCATGCCGTTGGGGTTATGTCCTTCGAGCTTGGCCCAGAAGCCGGTGCCCGGCGTCGCGAACGGCTCCGATACCCACAGCACCGGGGTGTTGCCCACCAGCGTGTTGGGGTCGTGGAACTTGGGCCCCAAGTGAGTGCAGCTACGACGAGATGACAGAGCAATGCTGTTGTTCATTGAGAATCCCTGCGTGGGGGCCGCACGGCGCGGCCGGGAAGCTGATGACGGCGTGTGGGCATGGCGAAACTCCGCTTTGCCCGAGGCGCCGATCAGCGACGAATGACGCAGAGATTGATGAGAATGTCGCGGCCCGTTCGAGCCCCGCGATAGCCGGCGGTCAGCGGTGGACCGCGTGCGAGGTGGGCGGCTATGGGCTGGAACACCAGAGTGGTGAGGACCAACGCCGCCAGCACGAAGAGAACCCGCAAAGGGTTGTGACCGCGAGTCAGAGCAACCAGCCCGTCCACGGTCTGGCATGCCATCTGATGCACCGCGTTATCGAGGTGCGCATGTGTAGCTGCCGGACCGTGCCCGCTGAGTGCAGCGTGCGTTGCCTGATGATGTGGCGCCTCGGCGCCACCGTGACCGGCGGAGGCGCAATGCACGATCGGCAGGCTCGCGACCATGGCAACCAGGACCGCAACCAGCCACAGCCGCCCACGGCCACGGGTGCGGCGCGCTCCGGTCAGCATGTAGCGAGGCTAGCACGATTTTACATACCCTCACGGGGTATGTGACCTGATCGCTACCTACCTGTGCTCAGCAGTCCACGTTGACCTGCATGACCCGAGGCGTGCAATCCATTGCCGTCGCGACCGGCGGCCAAATCTCAGCACGTCAGTGCCCACGCAAGAACAGCCGACACGATGGGGCTTCGCCGCACCGGTTGCAGTTCGCCATCGGATGACAACACGTCGTGACAGCAGCATTCGATTGTCTATTTATACCCCCGAGGGGTATAAATAGACAATGACAACGAGCAATTCACCACTGCTTGACCGCCGCGGACTCCTCCGTCTGGGTATGACAGTTGCCGCGGCAGGATTTCTCGCGTCCTGCACCAAGAACTCGCCCGCGACCGCCATAACGCAACGTATTAACCCTGATTCGGCCCGGGTCGGCGCAGTGGAAGCCGCCCGGCGGAGCCAGGGGGCTCCGGTCAGACAGTTCGCCCTGAATGCCGGACCCGCCCAGATTGACCTTGCCGGAACCCGAGTATCAACATGGGCATACGGAGGACGGGTACCCGGTCAGGAGATCCGCGTTCGCAAGGGCGAAATCCTCCGCGTGCAAACAGTCAACAACCTCCCCGCGCCCACCACCGTCCATTGGCATGGCCTGGCGCTCCGCAATGACATGGACGGCGTACCCGGCCTCACCCAGCCGGAGATCCCGCCGACGGGGGTGTTCGACTACGAGTTCGCGGTGCCGCACGCGGGGACCTATTGGTTCCACCCTCACGTCGGAACGCAAATCGATCGCGGGCTCTACGCGCCGCTGATCATCGAAGATCCCGATGAGCGTGCCGACTACGACGATGAACTGGTCGTCGTCCTCGATGACTGGATCGACGGCACCGGCAACGATCCCGACCGGGTGCTCGAAGGGCTACGCGCGAAGGGCATGCCTCCCATGGATCACTCCATGGGAGGCATGGGGATGGACCCGACCGCGCCGCTGGGTATGGACGCCGGCGATGTGAAGTACCCCCACTATTTGATCAATGGACGAGTGGCCGCAGATCCGTTCGCCGCTACCTATCGCGCCGGCCAACGCGTGCGGCTGCGCATCGTCAACGCCGGCGGCGATACGGCATTCCGGGTCAGCATTCCCGGCGTGCCGATGACGGTCACGCACACCGACGGCTTCCCGGTGCAGCCCTACCAGGCCGACACTATCCTGGTCACCATGGGCGAGCGGGTCGACGCCATCGTCACCATCCCGGGTTCGTCGGTGCCGCTGGTGGCCGTGCCCGAGGGGAAAAATGGTTTCGCACAATTGATTCTGCGTTCGGGCGATACTCCGGTGCGCGGCCGCGCCGACGACGCTGCAACGCTGATGAAGTCCCAGGTGCCGCTGGATACCGCGACGCTCAGCGCTATCCCCGAGATCCAGCTCGAGCGCCGTGACCCAGATGTCACCCATGACGTGCGCTTGGCCGGGCCGGTCGGTAAGTACACGTGGACCATCAATGGCAAGACCTATGACCCGCGCGATGGACTGCCGGTGCGTGAGGGGCAACGCGTACGTCTGCGTTTCATCAACGACTCGATGATGTTCCACCCCATGCATCTACACGGACACACATTCTCGGTCCGAGACGCGAAGGGGTCCTTCCGCGCCCGCAAGGACACGGTTCTCGTGGCCCCTATGAAGACCGTCGAGGTGGACTTCGACGCCGACAATCCCGGGCAGTGGCTTACCCACTGCCACAACATCTATCACGGCGAAGCCGGAATGATGGCGGTCGTGTCCTACGTGCAGGACTAGCGTGCGCAGAAGATTCCTCGACACATAAGGGAATTGCCCGGCTATATGCGACAACTCCGGTTGATCAGTCAACAATGACGGGGTGACGAATCGCTGGCTGGGGCTCACCATCGACTGCGCGGACCCGGCACGGCTCTCGTCGTTCTGGGGCACGCTGCTCGACCTCGCACCCTCCGCCGAGCACGGTGACGATCCTGGGTGGGCGACGCTAGGCACGCGCCGGCCATCAACCACGGCTTACCTTTCAGCGCGTGCCGGAGGCGAAGACCTCGAAGGTGCGGCTTCATCTCGATGTTGAAGTCGATGACATCGAAGTTGCACATGCTCAAGTCGAACACCTCGGCGGAACTTGGTCAGGCGAGCGCCATGACTACGACGAGGGCGTGGTGCTCGTCATGCTTGATCCCGAAGGAAATGAGTTCTGCCTCGTCCAGTCCTACGACCGAGACGTCCAGCTAGCTGCGAAGTATCGCCTTTCTCCGCGTGATTCGTTCGCGTGAAGGTGACCGTGGAACCGTTGATCGCCAGCCGCACCTGCCAACACCTGCCATGCCGCCCGCCCGGTTGCGGTCCCTTGAAACTCGATGCTGCCCAGGGCACCCGCATCGGCTTCACTAAGAGCCTGAAGTATCTGGCCGTCGCTCAGCTTTCCGCGTTGGGCATCCCGCGCCCAATCAGCTGCAGTCATGCATGTTGATCCTTCACCCATCACAATCATCGCGACACGCTCAGCACGCCCGGCCAATCCCGCCCCAGTTCGGCGCACGCCGCCGACGACGCATCGAAATCGATCGCTTGGAAGGCGACATCGGCCACGATCATCCCCTCACCACCGATCCTGGATTGAATCATGAGCCAGTACCCAAGAGTCAGGGATAGCGGTAAGGGCTGAGGGTCCTCGCTGTCGATACCCCACCCGTAGTGCCAGCGGATGCCGCTCGACCAGAGGCTTCCGTATGCGCAGGCCGGATCGAAACTCCTGGTCGTGTCGTCACCGCCGACGATCACAACCAAGTGGGGTGCATTCTCCGCAATGACATTCCCCCAACCGGCGATCGGAATGTTCAGTCGGCGAACCGATTCCAGGCAGGCGTCACGCAACGGCCGCCACCCTCCATCAGCCTCGCCGGCTATGTCGGGTATCAACATCATCGGGTGTGGGCATATCGCAGCCGAAATCAGTGCCATCGGAAAGCTTCACACCGATCCACGGGCGGCCCACGCGTCGATGGTAAAGGTCAAAGAGACAACAGAACTCACCAAGCGATGTTATGCCGCAACTTATAGACGTTGCATCAGTACCAACGTCGACGGCAGGTCATACCCCGAACTTGGCGCGCGCCTCGGCCGTGATCGGAGTGAACAGATTGACGAGATTCCCGTCGGGGTCCCGGAACAGCAAGGCGCGATTCCCCCACGGCATGGTTGTCGGCTCGGTGACCACCTCGGCGAGCTGCTCGCGAAGCCGGGCGTATTCGGCGTCCACGTCATCCACGATGAACTCGAGAATGGCTGTGCGATTGGCCGCCGGCTCAGCAGATCCTTGCCCGAACAGCGGAACGGTTTTCTCGCTGCCGATCGCCAGCGTGCCGACCGGAGTCGGAATCTCCGCGAAGAGTTCGTTCCCCCAGACGGCCACTGCCTCGGTAACCGTCTCGTAGAACGTGACCAACCGATCGACGTCGGCGGTGATGATTCGCGTCGAAACGAATCTCATGGGTAGACCTCCTGAAGATGCCGCCGATGATCGGCGGATTGCGCGGTGAGCCAGATGTTAGGTGCGCGCCCCGACAAGCCCGGGAGACTGGAAGCATCTGATCGAGAGAAAGACCGCCATGAGTGACATGGATCTGCGAGGCGCGCTCGAAGCACACTGGGCCGCCTCCGACGTGAACGACATCGATACAGAACATCGTCTTTACCGACGCGATGCGGTTCTCGAGTACCCGCAGTCCGGTGAGCAAATCCGGGGCCGCGCCAACATTCAAGCCTCGCGCGAAGCGCAACCGGACAAGAAACGGTTTACCGTGCGACGAATCACCGGTGGTGGCGATCTATGGGTCAGCGAGCTCGTCACGACATACGACGCGAAACCTTTTCATGTGGTGAGCACCATGGAGTTCGACGACGGCGAGGTGGTCCGCGAAACGCAGTACTTCGGCGAGCCCTTCGAAGCCGGACCATCCCGCGCTCAGTGGGTCGAACCCATCGGGTGAATTCGATCGCGATCGGCTAGGCGATCGCGGCGCGGACGATCTCGGCGACACGCCGCTCGGTGACGTCGTCCAGTCCCTCGAAGTACCAGGCCGCAGGAATCAATAGTCCGTCCTCGCCCCCGGCGGGCCTGAGCGTGGCCTTTTCGGTCACCCCAAGGCTCATCAGGTCATCGTTGCGGAAGAAAACGAGGACAGGACTGCTCGCGGACTTGGCATAGCCCGGCATGCCGTACCAAATACGCGGCTTGAGTTCGGGTGCGGCAGCAACAATCACGTCGTGCATGCGCCGCATGACGCTGCGCGCAGACTCATTCATCCCCGCGATCTTGTCGAGGACCTGCTGGAGGTTCTTGTCGTCCTTCGTAGCCACTGTGATGTCCTTTCGTCAGCCTATATCGGTACACCGGCTCAATGGAATTGGCGCGCCAGAAGGCGCAGCACCCCATTCGGACATGTCCTGATCAGTCAGGCCTCTCCGCAATGATTCAGGTGATCGTTCACCTGGAAGCGCGAATGTGACAGGCGTTGCCACCACGGCACACACGTTAACACTCAGGTCAGACGTTAGCCGAGGCCTAGCGCCGGCCGTGTCGATCGGCAGCGTGCACAGCCCACGGTCGCGCCGCATCGGCGGGTAGCCCAAGGCCACGACTGACAGAAACTAAGGGCAGTGCGGCGCCACTTAACTCTGGGCGGCGCCTTCGGCGACTCTGGACATACGTTTCCCCCCGACGCTGCGATAGGTCGTGGCGTCCAATGGACTATCTACCGGAGCGACGCGGGCCCCGATCCGCTTACCACCCTCGGTGATCGCCCAATGAAACTTGTCCGCGCCAAGCTCCGCAATGCCGTGTGAGAAGTTCGTGCCGACGAGCTGGCCGTGCTCAAGCTCCATCTCAATCCACGACAACTCGAACCTCCCTGTGATCTTGAACTGGGTGATTTTGCGGAGTGTTGTCGGCAAGGACGCCTCGCTCGTTGGTGTCGAGGTATCGGTCTCGTCCCCTATAACGTAGATCGGCCCTCCGTTTATTACGATCGGTCCAGGTTGAGTGAGGCTGAAGACATCGCTATTCGCGTTCTCGAGATCTCGCATGTTCACCCCGCCAGGGTCGATTTTTTCACGCACCCAGTGCTCAACGAGCGCGTCGAGGCCACATAATTGCGCCGAGTCGGCTCCGTGGACCGTGAATTTTGCGGCAGCGTCGACCGGAATCGTCATAGTGGCGACCTTGCCGATGGGCGGGTCGATGTGGAGAGTGATCGTCTCGGCGGTGACGGCGAGCACCCCCGTTCGGAGGCTCGAGAGCTTAGAGATGACATCCCCGACAAGGCCATCTGTGACACCACCGGGCGTGATCGCCTCGATTCCGTGGTAGCGCGCCAGAGCCAACGCACCTTTGGTGAAGCCACTGGACGAAACCAGCACCAGCTTGGAGGTGGACAGGTGCTCGTGTTTCCCTCGCATACGCTCGACCCACTCGACAGACTTGCGGCGAGACTTTGAGGCGCTGGCCTCAATTCCTATGTAGAGCGGAACACCGTCAACTTCCGCCTCCACGCGAATATCGATCTCTCGCTTGCCAACACCCGGCACGGTGCTGCGCACCATTGCCGAAGGAGCCGCGCGATCCTCGCCGAGGATCTGGACTAGCAACGTGATCAGCTCTTGGAAGTCATTCGTCCGTCCAGGCATAAACGCAACTTAACCCCCGACCCTGCGGAGAGGTCATGACACGGCAGGCCAGCAGACGCCGCCCCCGTCATGATTCTGCCGCTGACACCGGAGGCCCATCGTGTCAACTCACTGAGTGGCGAGCGCCCTGATGTCTTCCGGCAGGAACGCCCACACACCGGACGTGCCGGTTGGCTTCGCTTCGATGCGGCCTTCCCGCACAGCGTCCATGAACGCCGCTGGGCCAAGACCTGACTGTTCCTGGGCGTCGTCGGCGGCGACCATGCCGCCCGGCACCACGTCCCGGCGGGCGACCGCCCGCCGCTTCACCCTGGCCACGTGCGGTTGGTTCATATCGCTGACCAGACCGCCGATCTCTTTCTGGGACAGACCGGCACGTATCGCGTTGACGATCAGACCGTCACGAATCACCAGAGCGATGTAGTCGTAGGTCCGGGTGTTCTGATACTCGCGCTCAGCCTCGGCCAGAGCGGTGCGGATTACTTCTTGGCGCGCGTACGCGTCCTGCTTACCGCTGCTTCCGTTCACCTGGGAAACTTGCACGAATGCAGCACCGAGTGACCTTCGTCGGCCAAGTACTGCCGCAGTCGGGGGGCTGGTTCTTCGATGCGCCAATGTGGTCGAAGGTGGACGACGAAACGATCCAAGTCGTTGTCCAGGAGTCCGTATTCCAAGTTCGCATAGACACCGAGGGTCCGGAGTACGTCGACAATGAATGGATCGAGCGGACGTGGCTTCGATGCCTTGTCGTCCTCCGAGCAAGCCTCGACACTCTGGGTTTCCATCGGGGGGCCTCGCTTGAGATCGAGCGGCTGACCGCCTCTTTGGACGACAAAGGGGCGATCTTCTTCCAGCCCTCACAGCCACGCTTCGTAGTCGGAGACGGTCTGCGTGTTGAGTCCGAAGTCACGACTCCGTTCTTCACAGAGGCACTTCGCAACCCCCCCTTCCGCCATGCACTGGCAGACGTGAGGCAGGCGCAACGCCTGGACGATGATGCCGCCTTCCACTGCTATCGCGCGATAGAAAGCCTGCGTCAGACATTCGTTCTGCCAAAAGATTCAGAGAAGACGGACAAGGCGAAGTCATGGGATCGGCTTCGTTCTGCACTGGGCGTCACCAAGGAGCAGGTTGGCGAAATCGCAGTAGCGGCGCAGGCCCGCAGACATGGGGGTGGCGATGCCACGGAGATTGCAAAGAGGCTTGAGTACGTGCAGCTGACGCGGAAGATGATCCTGCGGTACGTGGACCAGCTGCCACCGCTACCGACTCAGCAGGACGTCACCCCCAGCTTTGAGGCAGAGTAGAGCGATAACGCATTTGCATGCGACGACGCCTACCCCTTGCTGGTCACACGTTGAAACGGAACTCCACCACGTTGCGATCTCACCCGAACCCAGCGGGCTGACTTTGGTCATGCCCGCTTCGCAAGCCAAGACGAGACCTGCGACTTGAATGGCTCCAAGCGCTGATAGGCGTTGCGCGCGAACGAGACCTGCCAATCAAAATCGGTCTGTTGGATCTCTGCGTGGATGTGAATGTAGTTCCGGGCGGTGTAAAAGCCTTTGACCTCTCGCCCGAGGGACTCGTCGAGAATTCCAAGTTCCACAGCCGCCGCAACCTTGCTATCGAACCGAATTTTTGACTCTTGCGCGCGGCGCGTCGCCAGTACTGCCCCGACTATGTCGTTGGCGTCCTCAGCATCGAGGCGACGAATGCGGTCCATAATGTGGCCCGGTAACAGACGTTCGACCAGCGCACGGTACTCATTGAGGCGCTGAACTATTGGTTCGTCGGCTGCTTCAACAAACAGAAGGTGATGGACGGATGCCTCGTAGATCGAGGCATACTGCTGAACCTGCAACTGCACCTGCGCCTGTCTCGCCCACTGCTCGTCAATCCTCAGCCCTTCCCAGAGCTTGTATAGGCATCTCGCAGCGTAGAACTCTTGTCCGAGTCGACCACGGAGATCGGAATCGCCAATAAAATCGAAGTAGCTGACGTGCCAGGCAAGGTCGCCCGGCAAGTCGGCGAGTGCATAGTTCACAACTACTGAGCGGGTGGATTCGGGGAGGGGCATAGCGCTAATTCTTCGGCTGCAGATCACACATTGAAACGGAACTCCACCACGTCGCCATCGACCATGACGTACTCCTTGCCTTCCATCCGGACCTTCCCGGCGGCCTTCGCCGCGGCCATCGAACCGGCCTCGACGAGATCCTCGTAGGACACCACCTCGGCCTTGATGAAGCCCTTCTCGAAGTCGGTGTGGATGACGCCGGCAGCCTTCGGCGCGGTGTCGCCCTGGTGAATCGTCCACGCCCGCGCCTCTTTTGGCCCGGCGGTCAGGTAGGTCTGCAGCTTCAGCGTGTGGAAACCCGCATGCGCCAATGCATCCAGGCCCCGTTCGGTCTGCCCGATCGACTCCAAGAGCTCAGCGGCGGACTCCTCGTCCAGTTCCTGGAGCTCGGACTCGATCTTCGCATCCAGGAACACCGCATCGGCCGGGGCCACCAGCTGCCTCAGCTGGGCAACACGGGCCTCATCGCCAAGCACCGACTCGTCGGCGTTGAACACGTAGAGGAATGGCTTGGTGGTCATCAGGTTCAGCTCGCGCACCACCGACCAGTCCTGCCCGGTGGAGAACAGCGTCTTGCCACTGTCGAGCACCTCCTGCGCGGCCTTGGCGGCATCGGCAAGCGGCTGACGTTCCTTCTTGGTCTTAGCTTCCTTCTCCAGCCGCGGCACCGCCTTCTCCAGCGTCTGCATGTCGGCGAGAATCAGCTCGGTCTCGATCACCTCGATATCGGCGGCCGGATCGACCCGGCCATCGACGTGGACGACATCGTCATCGGCGAACACCCGTACCACCTGACAGATGGCGTCGCATTCGCGGATGTTGGCCAGGAACTTGTTCCCCAGCCCTGCCCCTTGCGAGGCACCCTTGACGATTCCGGCGATGTCCACGAACGTGACGGTCGCAGGCAGCGTCCGGACCGAGCCGAACACCTCCGCCAGCTTGTCCAGGCGCGGGTCCGGCAGCGGCACCACACCCTCGTTCGGTTCGATCGTCGCAAACGGGTAGTTGGCCGCCAGCACGTTATTGCGCGTTAGCGCGTTGAACAGCGTCGACTTTCCGACGTTCGGCAGACCAACGATTCCCAAGTTCAGGCTCACGAGATGGTGAGTCTACGGACCCCGGCAGATAAGAATGCTCAGGTGACCTTTTCCACCAAGCGGATCTATGAGACGCCCGACCCGTCGGACGGTTATCGCGTGCTGGTCGACCGGCTGTGGCCGCGCGGCGTGAGCAAGGCTGCCGCGCAGGTCGACCTCTGGTTCAAGGACATCGCACCGGGCCCCGACCTGCGGGTCCGCTGGCACCACGCCCTTGCTGAGGAGTGGGGCACCTACGCCGACGAGTACCGCGCCGAGCTGGACACCAACCCGGCGGTGGACACCGCCCACGAGCTTGAACGCGAATACGGCACGGTCACGCTGCTCTACGCCGCCAAGGACCCGGAGCACAATCACGCGATCGTGCTGCGGGATTTCCTCAGCACTTGATGTCGACGTTCACCACGCGGTGTTGTAGCAGAATGCCACCCCAGGCGACGCCAGGGGTATTGACTACCGTCCCCGGATTGAGGAATCGGCCGGGGCGAACGGCAGTTGCCGTGCAATCGCTCATCGGCCCGCTACCGACGCGGTTGACAACGACGATGTTGCCGCGTGCCTCCAAATCGGCGATCACGTCGGCGGCGCTCTCCCCATCGGGACCGGCCTGCGCCGTCGGCGCGGTGAGAAGTGCCGCTGCTACCGCCAGCGTGGATACCGCGAAACGAGAAATCATGGATGCTCCTGTGTAGAACCGCGATATCGCGGCATGACTGATATGAGGTCGGGTTAGCCGACCCCGTCAGCACCGATTCACACAGCCTTTGAGCAGCAGCACCCGGCCGCCTCGAGCGATAATTCGTTGCGACACAGGCGATCCACGTGTCGCCGTGAACAGCAAGAAAACCACCACGAACGCCAACACCAGCAGCATGGCCCCCGCGGGGATACCCCGGCACATCTTGGCAATCTGCACGACCTGCGCGAAGGCATCTACCTGGGGCTCGTGCGCCGGCGAGGCATTCGCCCCATCTTCATCGACAGCGTGCACCGTCGACACTGATCCGGCCTCGGCCATGACACTTCCCGGGTTCACCCCGACGAAGCACAGCACCGCCGCCACGAGGACCAGCACGGTAACCCTTAGGGGGTAATCGTATGGCCTCATGAGCGCACACTAGCTCACGATTTGCCCCCATGCCGATACCTATACACCCGGTGGTTACGAAAAATTAACTTAACGCCCGTCGCCGGGCTCACTGCTCCCGCGGAATGAGGGCCCACAACACCAGGTAGGCCAGCACCTGCGGTCCTGGAAGCAGGATAGACGCGACCGTGAGCACCCGGACGATGGTCACGTCCCATCCAAAGCGCTGGGCGATTGCCGCGCACACCCCGCCGATCATCTTCCCGGTCTGGGGACGTCGCAGTGCAGTAGTCATGTCATCACCGTAGGCCACCGAAACACCGTGGCGCATCAGGGAAGTCCCTGATCTTTTCCCGGTCTTCGCGGCTCAGCATGCCAGGTCCACGTAATAGGTTCCATGATCCAGGATCTTGGTGGGAACCGATTGGGAATCGGCTCCGACAGCCCGCTCGTACACGTACACCGACGGCCCCTGCCGCACCCGGGCTACCGTGCAGTCCTCGAGCGGCCGGTTCCCCGTTCGGTTCAGGATGACGTAATTACCTTGCTCCTCAAGGGAACTGATCACGGTTTCGGCGTCTCCGTAGCCCTGCGGCCCCGCGTGCGCAACGGCCGCCAGCGCCACCGCCGCAATCGGGAGAACCACCATCATGGCGTCCAAAGCCGTTGCAAACCACGCTGTTTTGGTCACCCCTCGACGCTATGAATCAAGATCACGAGACGCATCAGGGATGGCCCCGATCTTTCCCTGATCTTGAACAGACGGTCGATGTACTAGGGGGCCCGGCGGCGGGGCACCTAAGGTAACCCGCATGGCCTCAGATGCGGCGCAAGACCTGACTCCCCCGCCCGGCGTCGAGCTGCTGCACACCGATCCCGACCTCCCGCCCGTCGGCGTCGTCGATAACCGGGCGCCCTCATCCGCATCGCGTGTGGTGCTGGTGTTGGTGGCGCTGCTGGGAGCCTTCGCCTGGACGATGATCGCGCTGCTGCGCGGGGAGCACGTCAACGCCGTCTGGTTCGTCGTCGCCGCGATCTGCACCTACCTCATCGCCTACCGGTTCTACGCCAAGCTGATTGAACGCAAACTCGTCAGGCCACGCGATGACCGCGCCACCCCCGCGGAGGCACTCGATAACGGTAAGGACTTCGTCCCCACCGACCGGCGGGTGCTGTTCGGTCACCATTTCGCCGCCATCGCCGGAGCCGGCCCCCTGGTGGGTCCGGTGCTGGCCGCCCAGATGGGGTATCTGCCCGGAATCATCTGGATCGTCGTCGGCGTCGTTCTTGCCGGGGCCGTTCAGGACTACCTGGTGCTGGTGATCTCGACCCGGCGCGGCGGTCGCAGTCTGGGCCAGATGGCGCGCGACGAGATGGGAACCGTCGGCGGAGTCGCGGCGATGGTGGCGATTTTCGTCATCATGATCATCCTGATCGCGGTGCTGGGCCTGGTGGTGGTCAACGCCCTCGGGGAAAGCCCCTGGGGCGTGTTCTCGATCGCGATGACCATCCCCATCGCGCTGTTCATGGGTGTGTACCTGCGCTATCTGCGACCCGGGAAGGTCACCGAGGTCACCGTCATCGGCGTGGCGCTCCTGCTCGCCGCCATCATCTCCGGCCGCTGGGTCGCCGAATCGGGCTGGGGCGAAACACTGTTCAGCCTCGACAAGACCACCATCGCCTGGCTGATGATGTTCTACGGATTCGCCGCATCGGTGCTGCCGGTGTGGCTGCTCCTTGCTCCCCGCGACTACCTGTCGACCTTCATGAAGGTCGGGACCATCGCGATGCTGGCTGTCGGCATCCTGATCGCCCGACCGGTGGCGCAACTGCCGGCGGTCAGCGAGTTCGCCTTCAACAGCTCGGGGCCAGCCTTCGCCGGATCGCTGTTCCCCTTCCTGTTCATCACCATCGCTTGCGGGGCGCTGTCGGGCTTTCACTCACTGATCGCCTCCGGCACCACTCCCAAGCTGCTGCAGAAGGAGAGCCAGGCCCGCTTCATCGGATACGGCGGCATGCTCACGGAATCCTTCGTCGCCGTCATGGCATTGGTCACCGCGGCGATCCTCAACCAGCACTTGTACTTTGCGATCAACGCCCCCACCGCGGTAACCGGCGGTACCGCGGAGACCGCGGCCGCCTACGTCAACGCGCTGCCGATCGGCGGGCCGGACATCACCGGCGCTCAGCTGACCCAAACCGCCAAGGACATCGGCGAGACATCGATCGTCTCGCGCACGGGCGGTGCCCCCACCCTGGCCATCGGAATCTCGCACGTCATGTCGGATGTATTCGGCGGCAGCGGTTTCAAGGCCTTCTGGTACCACTTCGCGATCATGTTCGAGGCGCTGTTCATCCTCACCACCGTCGACGCCGGTACCCGGGTCGCCCGGTTCATGTTGTCGGACTCCCTGGGGAACCTGGGTGGGCCGCTACGCCGCTTCAAGGACGCCTCCTGGCGCGCCGGGGCGTGGATCTGCTCGGCAATCGTCGTCGGTGGCTGGGGTTCGATCCTGCTGATGGGTGTCACCGATCCCCTGGGCGGTATCAACACCCTGTTCCCACTGTTCGGCATCGCCAACCAGCTGCTGGCCGCGATCGCGCTGACGGTGGTGCTCACGGTCACCGTCAAACAGCGGCTCTACACATGGGCGTGGATTCCGGGCATCCCGCTGGCCTGGGACCTGACCGTCACCATGACCGCGTCCTGGCAGAAGATCTTCTCCCCAGACCCGGCGGTGGGCTACTTCACACAGCACCGGCTCTACGCGGCGGCCCGCGACGCGGGTTTGACGACGTTCAAGACCGCCAAGACACCCGAAGCCATCGACGCCGTGATTCGCAACACGTTGGTTCAGGGGACGCTGTCGGTTGTCTTCGCGTCGTTGGTGCTGGTCGTCGTCGCGGCCGGCGCCTGGACATGTCTGCGCGCGGTCCGGTCCGGAGGTCTGCCCGTAACGGAAGATCCGGCAGCGCCTTCCAGACTCTTCGCACCCAGCGGCTTCCTGCCCACCGATGTGGAAAAGGAAGTCGAAAAACAATGGGCAGCGCGTGAACTCGCCGAGGCCAGAACATGAAGGTGATCAACGGGCTGGTGTGGTGGTTCACCTCCCTCATGGGCGACCACGACTACCAGCGGTACGTCGAGCACCTGCGGCGCCGCCACCCAGGCCATGCGGTGCCCACCGAAGCCGAGTTTTGGCGCGCGCGGTACGCCGACGCCGACGCGAATCCCTCTGCGCGATGCTGCTGACACAAGCGCGCTGACGGGCACCGTTACCGAACTTCCGGCTCGGCACCGGTACCTTTCAACATGTGACAGGTCAACGCGCCCGCTCATCGGTGGAAGCCGATCACCGGTCGGCGCACCCCGATATTCCGGGTGTGCCATGGTGGGGCGCCATCCTGATTGCGGTCGCTGGTACCGCTCTTGGTTTTGCGATTGACGCGATGACCAATGGCGAGAAGCTGACCGGCGCGTTTGCCGGATGCTATGCGGCGGGATGTGTCGTGGCGGTCTTCGCGGTGCGGTATTCATCGATTTTCACCGCCGTCGTACAGCCGCCGCTCATCCTGTTCGCGAGCATCCCCCTGGCCTACATGGTCATGTCGCAGGCACCGCTGTCCGGCGGAAAGTCGACGGCGATCACCATCGGGTACCCGCTGATCGAACGTTTTCCGCTGATGATCAGTACGGCGCTGGGCGTGCTGATCATCGGGGTGGTGCGCTGGTACTGGGGGATTTTCACCGGCAGGCCCACCAAGGAAAAGGCGGTCAAGCCCGCCAGGACGAAGACCACCAAGGCGACCAAGCCGAGGTCTTCCGCGCGCACCCGGGTGCAGGCGCTGGTGGATGCCGACGCCGATGCAACCGGTAGGGCTGCGGGAAGTACCACGCGGACCCGCCGCCCCCGCGCTGATGAGGCCGCCGCACGCACACGCCACGGACGGCATGAATCCGGAGTCCGTCGCCGTCCTCCACTCGATTCCGAGCCTGTCTCAGGGCGGACCTCGGCGGTGGGCACACCGTGGGAGGACGAGCGCCCGATGCGGACCGAACGCCGTCCCGCGCGTCGGGCCCGCGACGAATATGACGAGTACGGATACGAACCGCGGCCCCGCTACCGGGAGCCTCTGGCGGAACCCACGCGCGAACCGCACCGCCCGGCTGTCAGGTACAGAGACGAACGCCCGCCAGCGCCACGGCGTCGTCAGGACCGATACGACGACGCCTGGGACTACGACCGCTAGCTGTGGTGTTCCACCACGTTGGTTACACGGCTCGGCGCAAGATCGATCCTGGTTCCGGGCATCCCGGGGCGGCCGTTGCACCTGTCGTTCGATGACCTCACCGCGTAACCAACGTGGTGGAACATCACAGCTAGGGTGACCGGTATGAGTGTGCCCGATCGACTCGCCGATCTCTCGCAACGGATCACCACGCTGACCGGGCTAACTCTCACTCGCGCGCAGGCGATGTCGGTGGTCAGTCGTGCTTTCGAGCATCAGGTAGATCTCGATGACGACGGGCAGCTGCGCGCACTGGTCGCAGGACTGGCGTCGCCTGCGACTGTCAGTGGACCGCCAGTGCCCGACCCGCAGCCGGAGCAGCCCACAGGACCTGGGAACGATACCTTCGGAATCGCGCAACCTGCGGTGTCTTACTCGCCGGCGCAGGCCGAAATACCGCGACTGGACCCATCTTCCCAGCCGTCGTCACCGTCGGGCGCCACTGCGAAAACCATGGCGGTGCTTGCGTTGCTCGGCGGTATCGTCAATCTCGCCTCTGCTGTATTGCTGGTCGCCGCTGGTAGCTATCTGTCCGACCAGGACACGATGCCCGGCTGGTACCACGCCACAACGTACGCGATTGCCGCGTGCGGGTTCGTCGCGGCCGGGGCGCTGCTCGCGGGCGGTGTGATGACCTTCAAACGCCAGCGGTTCGGACCGCGCATCGTGGCGACAGCCTGCGTGTTGGGTATCGCCGTGTTCTTCGGCGACCTAGCCGCGACACTCACCGCGGCCCATGACACATCCGCCACGGGAATCAGCACGTCACCCATCCATTACCTGGCGAGCCTGATCATGCCGGTCGCGACGTTGGTGTTGGCGCTGCTGCCGTCCACCACGTGGTGGGTAATCCACGGCGCGGCGGTGCCGCCTAACCCGCCGACCGCGATCGCCTCCGCACCGGGAAATCGTCGAACGCGGTGGGCGATCATCGCCGGTGCCGCGGTACTGGTCGTCGCTGTGGCCGGCACCGTCACCTACGTCGTGACGCAACGCAACTCGAATGCATCGGATCATTGCGACAAAGCGGTCGCCGTCGTCGAGGACGTGGCGCGCTTCGAATTCGAGTTCACCGGGCGCATCGATCAGGCGCTGCCAGCACTCAAAGAACGCCTGTCGCCCGAGCAGTACAGAGAGTTTGAACCTCGATTCGAAGCCTTCAGCTCAATTTCCGGCAAGGATCAGGTCACCACGCACCTCAGTGGCCTGACCAGCAAGCTGATCGAGTGTTCCGGCACCACCGCCCATGTCGAATCACGGTTCACGGTGGAATCGTCATCGCCTGCTTCACCTGCACCGCAGAATCAGCCCGTGACCCAGGACGCCACCCTCGAATACCAGAAGGACCAGGACCGGTGGATCGTCACCAAGTTCGACACCCGTCAGTCGCCGCGCTGACGGGGCGAGACCTGCCTCAGGCCACGGCACACATGCTCGGCTACCTGCCGGCAACGAGCACGCCGGAATCGCCGCGAGACAGAGCCGGAACCGACGTCGGCAAGTGAAGAACAGTGCGACTTAACGCTTTTCGCGTGAGTCAGTCCGTGTAACCAATGTCATGGAATAGCACAGCTAGCTAGCGACGTGCCGCCCGCAGCTCACGCGGCAGCGAGAACACCAGCGTTTCGTTGGCCGTGGTGACCGGCTGCACCTCGCCGTAGCCGTACTCCGCGAGCCGATCCAGGACACCGCGCACCAGTACTTCCGGTACCGAAGCACCCGAGGTGACCCCGACCGTCGTCACATCCTGAAGCCAGGCCGGGTCGATGTCTTCGGCGTAATCAACCAGGTACGAGGCGTGCGAACCCGCGCCAAGGGCAACCTCGACCAGACGCACCGAGTTCGACGAGTTGCGCGAACCGACAACGATTACGAGTTCACATTCGGGAGCCATCGCCTTCACCGCGACCTGACGGTTCTGGGTGGCGTAGCAGATGTCGTCGCTCGGCGGGTCCTGCAGCGTCGGGAATCGCTCGCGCAGGCGCTGGACCGTCTCCATGGTCTCGTCCACGCTCAGCGTCGTCTGGGACAGCCAGATGACCTTGTTCTCGTCGCGCACGGTGACCTTGTCCACCGAACCGGGACCGTCCACCAACTGCACGTGATCGGGAGCCTCACCGGCGGTGCCGACGACCTCCTCATGCCCCTCGTGACCGATGAGCAGGATGTCGTAGTCGTCGCGCGCGAAACGCTTGGCTTCCTGGTGCACCTTGGTGACCAGCGGGCAGGTGGCGTCGATGGTCTTCAAGTTGCGCGCCGCGGCGTCCACGTGGACGGTCGGAGCCACGCCGTGAGCGGAGAACACCACGATCGCACCCTCGGGGACCTGGTCGGTCTCGTCGACGAAGATCGCCCCAGCCTTGGCCAGCGTGTCCACCACGTAGCGGTTGTGCACGATTTCGTGACGGACGTAGACGGGGGCGCCGTGTTTCTCCAGCGCACGCTCCACGGTCTCGACCGCACGATCGACACCCGCGCAGTAGCCGCGCGGCTCAGCCAGCAGCACTCGCTTGCTCGTCGCCGGGCCGACGACGGCGCTCACCATCCCCGGAGTGCCCATATCGACTGCAGCCATGCTCACCAGCTTACGGCCCAGCCTTTCGCTGCACGACCGATGTAAGGCAAGCTTGGACCCATGATTCGTCCTCCGTTTGGCGTCCGGTTGCTTCTTGGGGTCGCCGCTACCGTTCTCGAAGAGACCCGCAAGCTGCCGCAGGCGGTACTGACCTATCCCATGACGGCCGCCAGCCAGACCGTCCAGAACTTCATGCGGTTCCAGCAGACAGTCACGGAATTGGCCATCAAGGGCGACGAGACCTGGGAAAACATCTTCCCGCCCACCGATGAGCAGCCGGAGTGGGCAACGTTCGACGAGGACCTCGACGAGCTGGACGCACCCGAACCCGACGAGACGCAGGCCAACGCCGTCTACGAGGACGCTGCCGAGCGGATGACACAGGGACGGTTTGCGCTGTACTCCTCGGAGCCCACGGAGCCGTCGGCTCCCGAACCCGCGGCGGCGCCGACGGCCGAGGCCGAGCCGGAGGTCGCTCAGGCCGCACCGCGCAAGGCGCCGGTGAAGAAGGCCGCCGCCAAAAAGGCGGCACCGGCGGCGTCCCCCGAACCCGCGGATACGAACGCCCCCGACGTCGTCGTCGAGCTGGGCTACCACGACCTGACGCTGGCTCAGCTGCGGGCGCGGTTGCAGTCGCTGTCGGTGAGTGAGCTCGAAGAGCTGCTGACCTACGAAGACGCTCACAAGGCACGAGCGCCGTATCAGACCCTGCTCGCGAACAGGATCACCCGCGCCGCTGCCCGTGGCTGATCCGGGTACCAGCCCCGAAAACCCCTGGCCGGTCCGGGCTGTCGCCACCCGGGTAGCCAAGTGGATCGACCGCCTGGGTCAGGTGTGGGTGGAAGGCCAGCTGACACAGATCGACGTCCGGCCCGGCAGCAAGACCGTGTTCATGGTGCTGCGCGACCCGGCCGCCGACATGTCGCTGACCGTGACATGCCCGCCCGACATGGTGCGCAACGCGCCGGTCAAGCTGACCGAAGGCACCCAGGTGGTGGTGTGCGGTAAGCCCACTTTCTATACGGTTCGTGGATCATTCTCGTTGCGGCTCAGCGAGATTCGTGCGGTAGGCATCGGCGAGCTGCTGGCCCGAATCGAGCGGCTGCGCCAGCTGCTGGCCGCCGAGGGATTGTTCGATGCCCGGCTGAAGCGCCCGGTTCCGTTTCTGCCTGCGCGCATCGGGCTGATCACGGGCCGCGCGAGCGCCGCCGAGCATGATGTGACGTCCGTGGCCTTGGCACGTTGGCCCGCAGTGCAATTCGCGGTCCGCAACACCCCGGTACAGGGCCCCCACGCGGTGGCCGAAATCGTGGCGGCGCTGCAAGCTCTGGACGCCGACCCCTCGGTGGATGTGATCGTGCTGGCCCGCGGCGGTGGCAGCGTGGAGGATCTGCTGCCGTTCTCCGATGAGACGCTGTGCCGCGCGATTTCGGCCTGCCGCACCCCGGTGGTGAGCGCCGTGGGGCATGAGCCGGACAACCCGTTGTCCGATCTGGTGGCAGACCTGCGCGCGGCAACACCCACCGATGCGGCCAAAAAGCTGGTGCCTGATGCGGCCGCCGAGCAGGCGCTGATCCTGGACTTACGGCGACGTTCGGCTCAGGCGTTGCGCAACTGGGTGCAGCGCGAGCAGCGCGGATTGGACCAAGTGCGCAGCCGGCCGGTGCTGGCCGACCCGCTCCGCATGGTGGCGGTGCGCCACGACGAAATCAGCATTGCCCGAACAGCATTGCGCCGCGATATGAAGCGGCTGGTGGAATCCGAAACCCAACGGGTGGGCCACCTGTCGGCGCAGCTGGCCACGCTCGGACCGGCCGCCACTCTGGCCCGCGGGTATTCGGTCGTGCAACGCGTACGCGACGATGGCACCGTGGAGGTTCTGCGCACGGTGGCCGACGCGCCCGCCGGGGCATCGCTGCGTGTGCGCGTTTCCGATGGTGCCGTGACCGCGACCGTGACAGGAGAATCGTCATGACCAACCCCGCCGAGCTCGGCTACGAGCAGGCGCGCGCTGAGCTGATCGACGTCGTGCAGCAGCTCGAACAGGGCGGGCTGGATCTGGACACGTCGCTAGCCCTCTGGGAGCGCGGCGAGGCACTGGCCAAACGCTGCGAGGAGCATCTGGCAGGCGCCCGTAAGCGCATCGAAGACGCGTTGGATTCCTGACCTGCACCGGCCTCCGTTAGTGTCACAGCATGTCTGACACGACGGCACACGACGGACTGGACAGTCTCGACACTCCTTTCCTGGCTGTCGATTTGGCAGTGATGGACCGCAACATCGAACGGCTCGCCGGACGCCTCCGCGGCACCGGGGTCCGGCTGCGGCCACATGCCAAAAGCCACAAATGCTTGGAAATCGCGCAGCGCCAGATCGACAGTGGAGCGATTGGCCTGACCGTCGCCACAATCGGCGAGGCCGAGGTCTTCGCCGAGGCGGGATTCACCGACCTGTTCATCGCCTACCCGCTGTGGCTCACCCCGCAGAAGGCACATCGGCTGCGCCAGGTCGCCACCCGCGCGCAGCTCCGGGTGGCGGCGGATTCCGTTGAGGGTGCCCGGCAGTTGGCTGCGCACCTTGGCGACCTGCCCATCACCGTTGTCGTGGAGATCGATTCCGGGCATCACCGCACCGGGGTGGCCCCGGCCGAAGCCGGTGCGGTGGCGGCAGCGGCGCGCTCGGCCGGGCTGAACGTTGTGGGTGTCTTCACATTCCCGGGACACGGCTACACCCCGGGACAACGTGCGGAGGTCGCCGCGCAGGAATCACAGGCACTGGACGCGGCCGCCGACAGCCTGCGCGCAGAGGGGATCGAACCTTCCGTGCGCAGCGGCGGCTCCACCCCCACCGTCGACTCCACCGACAACACCGTGCTGACCGAGGTGAGGCCCGGCGTCTACCCGTTCAACGACGCACAGCAGTTCGAGTTGGACGTCTGCACGCTCGGCGACATCGCGCTCAGTGCCGTCACCACCGTGGTGCACACCCGGGGCAGGACCGCGATCGTGGATGCGGGCAGCAAGATCCTGGGCGGCGACCGGCCGGGTTGGGCCACTGGTTTCGGACGCCTGATCGACGATCCTGATGCCCGCATCGTGGCACTGTCCGAGCACCACGCGACCATCGAGTTCCCCGGCGCCGCACCATCTCCCGGCACCCGCCTGCGGATCGCGCCGAATCATTTGTGCAACGCCGTAAATCTGGTCGACTCGCTGGTCATTGATGCGGCGGACGGCCCGCGGCACTGGGCGGTGGCGGCGCGGGGCGCTAACGCCTAAAGCGGCAGCAGAAGGCCGATTTGACCCTCGTGCGTTTACGGGCGTGGGCCAGGAACAGCCGGTGCCATCGACGGCCCACCATGGCCGTTCGGCCCCATCATCTGGCCGGTTCCGGAGTGTTGACACCCACGCCAGTTCCCATGCCCCGAGTAATACCCACCCATGAAGAACCCTGAAAAGAAGAGCACCGCAGCGACAAACACGGCGCAGGTCACAATTCCTGCCCAGGCTGCGATCTGAAGAACACCGCCCGATGGCCCACTACTCGCTGAGAGCGTGGAAGTATGTCCGGGTACCACCCCAGATTCGTCTTGTTCACCCATGTTCCTATCGCCTTTCTTGAGGTGCCACCAGGCGGGATGCCTCACTCAAGAATCTTCTTGTAGTCCTGTGGATTCGATAGCCAAAGGTCCTCATTGACGTCCCCATCGGATGACAAGTTGCGCCACTGCATCGAGGACTTTGTCCCCTTAGCCTGAACGCAACTCCGGACGAGACTTTCCATTGTCGTAACCGACGCCGACGGGCATCAGGTGCATCCAACGCGTGGCCCGAGGCGCGAGATGTGCTTGGGAGCTTGCAATGGTCGCGATCACGGTCGCACGCAGATGATCTCGAATGATGTCGAGCGGGCGTCCATCACCCATGATCCGGGTACCGCTGGGCAGTCACGCCGGCGTCTGCTGGTCGAGCCGATGTTGGTGGCACTCACCCTCGGTACTTTGACGGTCGGCGGTATCGCGTGGCTTGCCGGATGGCACGAAATCGCCGACCGGTGCTGGATCGCGAGCACATCGCTGGCCATCGTGCCCGCTGTCGCATGGATGGTGACAGCGCTACGACGCGGGCGAACAGGTATTGATCTGATCGCGGTGCTCTCGCTGGCGGGCACCCTCTGGGTGCACGAATATCTAGCAGGCGCCCTTATCGCCGTGATGCTCGCCGGTGGACGTGCGCTGGAGGCGGCGGCATCTCGGCGTGCCACCCATGATCTACGTGTGCTGCTGGAGCGGGCACCCCGCTTCGCGCGACGTCGAATCGGTACTCACGTCAGCACAATTCCGCTGGACGAAGTCGTCGTGGACGACCTGATAGTCGTAGGTCCTGGCGAGGTGGTACCCGTCGACGGCAGAATTATTGATGTCGTTGCGATGCTTGATGAATCAGCCCTTACGGGTGAGTCGCTGCAGATTGAGCGGAAGGTCGGGGAACCGGTACGCAGCGGCGTGGTCAATGCTGGGAGCGCCTTTGAGTTGCGCGCTACCGCAACCGCCGAAGACAGCACCTACGCCGACATCGTGCGCTTGGCGCGTCAGGCAGATGCCGAGAGCGCCCCGGTTGTGCGAATGGCCGACCGCTACGCCGCCTGGTTCCTCCCCCTTGCGCTCCTACTCGCGGGAGGAGCCTGGCTCGCCAGCGGATCTGCCGTACGCGCCGTCGCGGTGTTGGTGGTGGCGACGCCGTGCCCACTGCTGTTAGCAGCACCAGTCGCGATTGTTTCCGGCATGTCGCGAGCCTCACGAAGAGGAGTGATTATCCGCAGTGGCGCCGCCTTGGAAAACCTCGGGCAGGCAACCACTTTGCTCATGGACAAAACCGGCACAGTGACAATGGGCCGCCCGGTGGTAACAGACGTGTTCACGGCTCCGGGCCGAGATGTGGCCGAGATACTCGTACTCGCCGCTTCGGTGGATCAGTTGTCGTCGCACGTGCTGGCGGTTGCGATCGTGACCGAGGCGACCAGGCGACGCCTGCGATTGTCGCTGCCGAAGGATGTACTCGAGGAGCCGGGTGTCGGAGTCATCGCAACCATCGGCACCCAACGGGTAGCCGTCGGAAAACTATATCCCAGCGCCGAATCAGGCACCTGGACAAGCGAAGTGGTCAACAAAGCCAGCCTGGATGGTGCGGCCATCGCGTGGGTAAGTGTAGAAGGACAACCCATTGGCGCCGTGCTACTGCGAGACCCGTTGCGCCGTCATGCCTCTCGGACAATGCGGCGACTACGCACCGCAGGCATCCAGCGCTTGGTAATGCTGACCGGCGATCGTTCCGAACCCGCGCGTGAGGTTGCAGCTGCGTTGGGACTCGACGATGTGTACGCCCAGCAGACCCCGGCCGACAAGGTCGCGGCGGTGCGCACCGAACGACGGCGCGCGGTCACCGTGATGGTGGGGGATGGAATCAACGACGCGCCAGCTCTGGCCGCAGCGACGGTAGGCGTCGCCATGGGGGCTCGAGGTAGCACAGCCTCGTCCGAGGCCGCAGATGTCGTCCTCACCACCGACCGTGTCGATCGACTAGCTGACGCGATGGATATTGCACGGTGGTCACGACACATCGCGGTGCAGAGCGCTGTTGCCGGAATGAGCCTCTCACTTCTTGCGATGACGATTGCTGCTCTCGGTTGGTTGCCTCCAGCGGCGGGAGCACTGCTCCAAGAAGGTATCGATGTCGCAGTAATCGTCAATGCACTGCGGGCCCTACGGGCAGACCCAGCCGTCACCGTCAGTCTGCCCGCCGCGACCGAGGCGATGTTGCACCGTTTTTCCATCGAGCACGACCAATTACGCGACGCCCTCGGCCTGCTGCGGGATGTCGCCGACAAACTCACCAGCGGCGCGGATGAGACCACGCTGTCCTCGCTCACCGCTGTGCACAGGCTGTTGTCCGATCGGATCCTCCCCCATGAGCACGCCGAAGAGGTCGAGCTGTATCCCGCGCTGGCGCGTCCGCTGGGCAACAGTGAGGCCACAGCCACCATGAGCCGAGCCCACGCAGAGATCCAGCGACTGGCTGATCGCGTGGGTACGCACGTTGCCCTCGCGCAGGCCGCCGGTGCTATCCGGGCAGATCAAGTCAACGACCTCTTGACATGCCTCTACGGGTTATATGCGCTGCTGCGACTGCACTTCGTTCAAGAGGAGGAGAACTACTTCGTCCTTGCCGACGACGAGACCTCGACCACGACCGAGCCTCAGCGCGGCAGCGGCTTGGCCGTCTGAACCGCGCGGGCGACGGTCTGGAAGGCCTCGGTGTTACCGGCCCCGGTGACGGCGACGGTCACCGTGTTGTCCAGCCGGGTAACCCACAGCGGCTCGGTACCTTCGCCGCCCTCGTACGCGATCCAACGCACACCGGCTACATCCTCGGGTCCGCGTGGCGCGAGTGCACTGTTCAGCTTGGGGACGAGCTTCTCCTCGGGGGCGCCGCTTTGCACCACCGCCATGTAGGCACCTGATGGGCTCAGGTATCCCACCCGGGTCAGCGGAATTCCCTCGACACTGTCTCGCCCCCCGGAATTCGCCCGCCAGCCCTCGGGCAGCGACGGCTCCCGGACCGGGAACGAGAACTGCCGGGCGTCGGCCTGCAGCGCGGCGTGCGCGTCATAGGAGGGCGGGTCGCCGGCTGTCGGGCCGTTGGGAGTGAAGGAGCACATTCCCAACAAGCCGGCCAGCACGATGCACGCGACCACCAGCGGAGCCATCGACCAGAACATGTCGCGGCCATCTTGGAATAGCCGCGGCTTGGCCGGCCGGGGTGCGGGCACAGCGATGCGATCGTCGGGTCCGGAATCCTGGTCCGGATCTGGTGCACCTCCCACGCCCCCATCCTTGCAGGCGCCGCTTGATGCTCTTCGCGCAAGCGGCTCATCGCGCCATGAAACAATGCAACCCATGAGCCCGTCGCGCAGAGAAGCCCCGGACCGCAACCTGGCATTAGAGCTGGTCAGAGTTACCGAGGCGGGTGCCATGGCCGCGGGTCGATGGGTAGGCCGCGGCGAGAAGGAAAAGGGCGACGGCGCCGCCGTCGACGCCATGCGTGAGTTGGTCAACTCCGTTTCCATGCGCGGTGTGGTCGTCATCGGCGAGGGCGAGAAGGACAACGCTCCCATGCTCTATAACGGCGAGGACGTCGGCAACGGCGACGGCCCCGACTGCGATTTCGCCGTGGATCCGGTGGACGGCACCACCCTGATGAGCAAGGGCATGCCGAACGCAATCTCCGTGCTCGCGGTCTCCGAGCGTGGCACCATGTTCGACCCGTCGGCCGTCTTCTACATGGAGAAGATCGCCGTCGGCCCCGACGCCGCCGATGTCATCGACATCACCGCACCGGTCTCGGAGAACATCAAGCGCGTCGCGAAGGTGCGCAACTGTTCGGTGTCCGATATCACCGTCTGCATCTTGGACCGGCCCCGCCACGGCGAGCTCATCCAGGACGTGCGTGATACCGGCGCCCGCATCCGCCTCATTTCCGACGGCGACGTGGCCGGCGCCATCTCGACGGCCCGGCCCAACTCGGGCACCGACATGCTGCTCGGTATCGGCGGCACCCCCGAGGGCATCATCGCCGCTGCCGCCATGCGCTGCATGGGCGGCGCCATCCACGGCAAGCTCGCGCCGCGCGATGACGAGGAACGCCAGAAGGCCATCGACGCCGGCTACGACCTGGACCAGATCCTCACCACCGAAGACCTGGTATCCGGCGAGAACGTCTTCTTCTGCGCGACCGGCGTCACCGACGGCGACCTGCTGCAGGGTGTCCGATACTTCGGCGGCGGCTGCACCACACAGTCCATCGTGATGCGCTCCAAGTCCGGCACCGTCCGGATGATCGAGGCGTACCACCGCCTTACCAAGCTCCGCGAATACTCCGCGGTCGACTTCACCGGCGACGACGACGCCACCCATCCCCTCCCCTGATCACTCCCTCATCGACGAGAAGGAATTTCATGACTGACCAGCCAGGGCAGCAGTACCGCATCGAGCACGACACCATGGGCGAGGTTCGCGTGCCCGTGGAAGCACTGTGGCGCGCGCAGACACAGCGCGCCGTCGAAAACTTCCCCATCTCGGGGCGTGGCCTGGAGCGCACACAGATCCGTGCGCTCGGCCTACTGAAGGGCGCCTGCGCCCAGGTCAACAAGGACCTGGGCCTGCTCGCGCCGGAGAAGGCCGACGCCATCATCGCCGCGGCACAGGAAATCGCCGACGGCAAGCATGACGACCAGTTCCCCATCGACGTGTTCCAGACCGGTTCAGGCACCAGCTCGAACATGAACGCCAACGAGGTGATCGCCTCGATCGCCGCAATAGGTGGCACCACTGTTCACCCCAATGACGACGTGAACATGTCACAGTCCTCCAACGACACCTTCCCGACGGCCACTCACCTGGCCGCGACCGAAGCCGCTGCGCGCGACCTGATTCCGGCGCTGGAGTACCTGCAGCAGGCGCTGGCCACCAAGGCCAAGGCGTGGAAGACCGTGGTGAAGTCCGGCCGCACGCACCTGATGGATGCGGTGCCGGTGACTCTCGGCCAGGAGTTCGGTGGTTACGCCCGCCAGATCGAGGCCGGCATCGAGCGGGTCAAGGCCACCCTGCCCCGCCTGGGCGAGCTGCCCATCGGTGGCACCGCCGTCGGCACGGGCCTGAACGCCCCCGACGGCTTCGGTTCGAAAGTTGTTGAGGTACTGAAGAAGTCGACGGGCCTCTCGGAACTGAAGACGGCCACGGACTCGTTCGAGGCGCAGGCCGCGCGCGACGGGCTGGTCGAGGCTTCCGGCGCACTGAAGACCATCGCAGCCTCGCTGACCAAGATCGCCAACGACATTCGCTGGATGGGTTCGGGCCCGCTGACCGGTCTGGGCGAGCTCCAGCTCCCCGATCTGCAGCCCGGCAGCTCGATCATGCCCGGCAAGGTGAACCCGGTGCTGCCCGAGGCGGTCACCCAGGTGGCCGCACAGGTGATCGGTAACGACGCCGCCATCACCGTGGGCGGACTGTCCGGCGCCTTCGAGCTCAACGTGTATATCCCGGTCATGGCCCGCAACCTGCTGGAGTCATTCACGCTGCTGGCCAACGTGTCTCGCCTCTTCGTCGACAAGTGCGTGGACGGCCTGATCGCCAACGAGGACCACCTGCGGACGCTGGCGGAATCCTCTCCGTCGATCGTCACCCCGCTGAACTCTGCCATCGGCTACGAGGAGGCGGCGGCCGTGGCCAAGGAAGCACTCAAGCAGCGCAAGACGATTCGCCAAACCGTCATCGACCGCGGCCTCATCGGCGACAAGCTGAGCATCGAAGAGCTGGACAAGCGCCTGGACGTGCTCGCCATGGCGAAGGTGAAAGATTAATTAAGGCCCGGTTCGTCCGACTGACCCTCGTCATCGCCGGTATCTACCAGGCGGTGACGGGGGCGTGGGCGATCGTGGCTCCGCAGTCGTTCTTCGACACACTCGGCGCGTTCGGTGTGCGAAACGATCACTACCTGTTCGACTTTGGCTCGTTCGCGATCCCGGTGGGGCTGGCGCTGCTGGCCGCGGTGAAGTGGTCATCGTGGCGAGTACCGGTGCTGGCCATCGCCACCGGGCACTGGGTACTGCACACCGTGAGCCACCTGGTGGACACCAACCATCACCAGGGCCAGACCTTGGGGCTGCTCGAAGGTGTCGGCCTGTTGGCGACGGCAGCACTGTTGGCGCTGGCCCTATGGTTCGCGGCCTCCGAGGAATCCGACTCCGAAATGGCCTAGCGTGGCCGCGATATGGTCACCGTGGACACCGCCTCCCTGGCGACATCACCGGCGGTGAAGGCCAACGGTCGCAGCTGCTCGGCGCTAAAGGCCTGGGCTCCTGCGTAGTACGCAGGGTTCTTCGAATCGTCCGGGTTTCCGTAGACCAGAAGGCCTTTCGCGTCCGGCCCATCGGGGCCGTACTGCAATGCCATGACGAAGCTGTCCCCCTCCTGGATGGGATAGCCGTTGAACACTCCCGAGGGACTCGGGATGGCACGCAACTCCGTACCCGGTTCCAGCCGATCCCCGGGGTTGGGTTGCGGCTCGGAGCTGGTACCCCAGGAACAGCAATCCACGATATTGGCGGCGCCCTCAATATCCGTTCCACCACCGATCGGCAATAGGTGTCCGGTGTGCGCTTCGCGTTGCACATTGCCCAATGGCGCGTCGACCGGGATACCCGCACGCTGCAGAAGGCGCACGGCAGCAGCCAATTCCGTGAGCCAGGGCGTCACATCGGCCACCGGAATCGAGGGCGAATCAACGGGCTTGGCCGGATCAAACCCGTCCGAGAACAACCTGCCACGGTCTTTGCGCTCTTCCGGGGTAAACCGGGAGAGCCATTCGCGGAACACGACGGCACCGCGCGCGGTCTTGGTGAACGTGCCGTCCCAGCCTGCCAGCGCGGAACAGGCGGGCCCCAGGTCGACGCCATCGACCACCGTGGTCGCCGTGCACGCCCGCACCAGCGGTACGCGCAGTTGATCGGCAAGGATCGCGCGATCGCTAAACAACGCGGCGCTCACGTCGTCCACCGACCACTTGCCACTGTTGCCCGCGAGCAGCCGCGCGTTGGTCTTGGTCCGGGGTGACAGCATCCACCCCTCGCCGCCCTGCTGGGGCTGATAGCCGGTAAGCAGCTGATCCGGGTGAGCAAGCCACATGCTGTCATTGGCGTTGAAGACGTAGTCGCGCCGCTCCAGCTGCGGCATGTGGTCGTATCCGATGAGCCCGGGTGCGGCGGCATTCTCATCGTTGGCCCAGTCGAAGAGCGACCGGGATCCATCGAGCACCACCAGGCCCGCGGAGCGATACGCGTCCCTGATCAGCCCCGGCTTTTCGCGGTCGATCGCCCACGCGGCAAGGGCTTCCTTGGACAAGTTGGGTGTCGCTGAGCTATCGACGATCCAGGCGCGCCCGTCAGCGCTCGTCGAGACGGTATTCATCCATGGCACACCGCGATGAGCCCGGAACACATCCTGGAACTCATCCATAGAACCTGCGGTGGCCATGCCCAGGTATTGCGACAGCATGGTGTTGGTATCGGCGTTGGCATCGGCTACCGCGATGGCCTGCGCCCGGGTCCAGCCCACGGTATCCACGTCGGCCACCGGCCCGTGGTTGGTGGAGTAGAGGGTGCGGCTCATCGACGAGATGCCGTGCTCGCCGGCCACGTCAATGGTGATGGGGTCGGGCGTCATCACCTGGCGCCGGCCGTCGACGTAGTAGGCGGTGGGGTCCGACGGATCCAGGTCGTAGCGGTACAGCGCGAAGCGGCGCCCGGCTGCCACGGTGGCCGTCCAGGCCACCGCATCGGTGAATCCGAGTTGCACCAAAGGCATTCCGGACAATCCGACACCGTAGACGTTGAGCTGTCCGGGGATGCTCTGGTGCGCCTCCCAGAGACGGTTCTCGCCCGTCCATGGGTAGTGCGGGTTGGCCAACAACAGCCCGCCGCCGGTGCTGGAACGTTCCGAGCCCAGGGCCCATCCATTGCTACCCATCCGCGGCGGAGCGGGCAATGTGCCCGGGCGGGGCGCCGACGCACCTGAAGGCGGTTGTGCCCGGCCGATTTCGGTGATCATGGAGATGCTGGACACCGTCATCACGACATCGGAGAAATGCGCGTACAAGTCCTGCGCGGTGATAGGCCCTACCCACCCGGCGCCATCGCACCAGCCACCGTTCACGCCGTTGACCGACAATGACTCGTTGAACCCCGCGACGTAACCGTCGACCAGTTCGCGCACCCTGGCCGGCTGGTTGGCCCAGCGCTGGGGGGCGTTCTCCCACAGTTTCAGGTGGCGGTAGCCGAAGTCCATATCGACGTTCCGATTGTTGGCGCCCGGCCCGAGCCACTTACTGCGCTCACCGCGCATCTTCACAATCTGGTCGATCAGGGTGCAGGCACGATCCTCACCGAATGCGTACCCGGTGCCGTAACCCAGTGAGCCCCAATCATCGGCGCTGACATGTGGGACACCACGTTCGTCTCGGCTGATCGTCGCCGAGTAGCGCTGCGGTGTGGGAAGCACGACGCTGGCGGGTCCGACAAGCAGTGCCGTGATCAACGCCAAAGCGACGAGACGCACCCCTATTGCCCGACGGCCGGCCCACCCGCACCCTGGTTGGGCAGGTCCGTGATGGGGATATTTGTCGCGGGCAGCGGGGACGGCGTGTTCGGCAGCGGCGGAATCTCCGATGCCGGAATGTCTTTCAGGAGGTTCACAGGTGGACCGTTGTCCCGGCTTCCGTAACTGCTGCCGGGCTCGCGCGGGCCAAGTAACTTCGTGACGGTCACCGCGTGGTAGCCGTTGGCCCTGAGCACCGGGAGGAACTGCTCGACGAGATCCACTGTGCTCGAATACGTGTCGTGGAAAAGCACCACGGACCCCGGCTTGATCTGTGACATCAGGATGGCCCGGCTGGCATCGGTGTTCGAGTCGTTGGCCCAGTCGAACGGGATGACATCCCAGTTGATATCGGCCAGGCCCTGTTTCTTGGCTTCGGCCAGAACCTGATCGTTGATCAGGCCACCCGCGGTGCGGAACAGCTTGGGGCGCTGACCCGTGGCCGCTTCGATGGCGTCGCTGGCCTTACTCAGCTGGCCCGCGATTGCCTCCAGCGGGATCGTCGTCATGTTGGGGTGTTCCCAGGTATGGCTGCCCAGCTCCATGCCGGCGTCCACGACCCGCTTGGCGCCCGCAGGATCGCGCTGGACCTTGTTGCCGATTTCAAAGAAGGTCGAGTGCGCGCCATTGGCTCGCAGGATCTCCAGCAGCCGGTCGGTGAATGGGCTCGGCCCGTCATCAAATGTCAGCGCCACGCACTTCTCGCGTTGACAGTCCACCGGCTCGTCCAGGGCGCGCTGCTTATCGGTGACGACGATCGCGGCCGCGATCAAACTTCCCACAGCGGCCGCGACCATCGTCCACCGAAAGACATCACGCTTGGATAGCACGCCCCACAGCGTAACCGTCAGTTCAAGAGGAGAGCCCGGGCCCGAACTCCTCCAGCATCTCTGTGACCAGCGCGGCGATGGGTGAACGCTCACTACGCACCAGCGTGACGTGCGCGAACAGCGGATGGCCCTTGAGCTTCTCGATCACCGCGGCCACACCGTCGTGACGACCGACACGCAGGTTGTCACGCTGCGCGACGTCGTGAGTGAGCACCACTCGCGAGCCGCTGCCCAGCCGCGACAGCACCGTCAGGAGCACGTTGCGCTCCAGGGATTGCGCCTCGTCGACAATCACAAAGGAGTCATGTAGGGACCGTCCACGGATATGCGTGAGTGGGAGCACCTCGAGCATGCCGCGCGAGAGCACCTCTTCGATGACCGCCGGTGACGCCAGTCCTTCGAGGGTGTCGAAGACGGCCTGCGCCCACGGGCCCATCTTCTCGCTCTCGCTGCCCGGCAGATAGCCCAGCTCCTGACCGCCGACTGCGTACAGCGGACGGAACACCACAACCTTGCGGTGGCTACGCCGCTCGAGCACCGCTTCGAGTCCGGCGCACAGCGCCAGGGCCGACTTACCGGTACCCGCCTTGCCGCCGAGAGAGACGATGCCCACCGACTCGTCGAGCAGGATGTCCAGTGCCACACGCTGTTCCGCGGAGCGCCCGCGCAGTCCGAAGACTTCACGATCACCGCGCACGAGCTGCACCCGCTTCTCCGCGTTGACTCGGCCAAGTGCGCTCGAGGTGCCGCCGAGTAGCCGGATTCCAGTGTGGCACGGTAGATCTCGCGCCGCCTCCAGATCGACCTCACCGGCCTCGAAGAGCGAGTCGATGACGTCAGGAGCGGTGTCCAGCTCGGTCATGCCCGTCCAGCCCGAGTTCACCACGTCCTGAGCCCGGTACTCGTCGGCAGCCAAGCCCACCGCACCGGCCTTGACACGCAGCGGAATGTCCTTGCTCACCAACGTAACCAGCTTGCCCTCGGCGGCGAGGTTGAGTGCGCACGCCAGAATCCGAGAGTCGTTGGAGTCGGTGCGGAAGCCCACAGGCAGCACCGAGGGATCGGTGTGATTCAGCTCGACATGAAGCGAACCACCTTGTGTCCCAACAGGAATCGACTGATCGAGACGGCCATACTCCAGCCTCAGATCGTCGAGCATCCGCAACGCGGTACGGGCGAACCAACCCAGCTCGTGATGGTGACGTTTGCCTTCCAGCTCACTGATCACCACCAGCGGGATCACTACCTCATGTTCGGCGAATCGGTTTGTGGCCCAAGGGTCAGACAACAACACCGAGGTGTCGAGCACATAGGTACGGATTGTCCCAGGGTTCATTGAAGCAGTCACCGAGCGCTCCTGACATCCGTGCGGCACCACACGCGATCTGTCGTGGACGCGGTCGGTACCGTGTGTGGACGCCTCATGAGACCGTCCACATCAGGACCGGGGCCGGTCCTGTCGTTTTCGCCACGATCAGTACCTCCCGGATAGCAAAGCATGTCGCTAGCCATCGCTTTTGACGCTACTCGCACCTACGGGCAGATGCCGCGCACCGAATCGAGCGTGTTGACTAACACCGGGTTAACGCGCATTTCGCGCGAGTGTCGGCTCGTCACACGAGTACACAAGTGCCCCCGCAGAGGGCGACACTCGGCGAAGCTTTAGAGCCGCTCGGTCACGCCCCACTTGTCGGTGAGTTCGCGAACCACGTCCTGCACGGTGACCTCGTCGATAATTCCGGCCTCAGCCACGGAGGCGACCTTGTCCTCGTAACCGTCGATGTCGGCGCCGATGACCTGCAGTTCCGCGGCGCGGGCCTTGATGGCCGCGATGGTGTCCTCGGGGTGCAGACGCAGGCATTCGAGCACAATGTTGCTGTAAATCTGCTCGTGACGACGCTCGTCCTTCTCGATGTTCGCGAGCAGGCCCTTGAGCACGTCATCGTCGGTCAGCGCGGCGAGGTTCTGTACGAACACCGCGTGCATCTGCTCGAAGAACGCGTTGAACACCAGCGTCTCGATCTGGCTGTACGAGTCGGCCCGGTAGCCCTTCATGACGTGAGCCAGCCGGGTGTCCTCATCGCCGCTGGGATCGGCATTACGGGTCACCACGAGGTATTCGCGCAGCGTGATGGCGTGCAGGTTCTCCTCGGCGGTCCAGCGACCGATGAAATCCGCCCACGGGATGATCTCCAGCGAGAAATGCTCGACCATCTCGCGGTGATAACCCGCCAGGTTGTCCTTGGTGATCAGCAGGATCTGGATGGCGTCGACGACAGCCTTGGGCAGCTTGACGTCAGAGGGTTCCCAGTCGCGTCCACCCAGGAAGGCGAAGTTCTCACCCTCGTCATAGGGGACGTGCTCATGGGAGTACCAAAGCTCCGCCGTGTCGCGATGGCGATCGATGTTCTCGGCGACGACGTCCGTCAGCTCAAGAGTCAACGCATTGGGTACAGGTTTCTGTGCCATGCGGTAACAGTAACCGGACGCGTAGGAAATGTGAAATCGCCACGCGACCCTTAACGGGCAGACGCAAAAGCCCCCGAAACACCAGCGTACCGGGGGCTTTTGCTGGGGATACCTCCCGCTTGCGGGGGACTAGTTGTGATGACTAAAGACCCTAGAGCGTGAGGCCCGGATACAGGGGGTTGGCCGCCAGCAATTCGGCCGAAGCGGCCCTCACGCGGTCCGCGACACCGTCGGCAAGCGTGTACTTGGCCTTCGAGGTGCCGTCGGCCTCGGTGTTGGACAGCACGTCGACGACGAGCTCGGCCACCTTGTCGAACTCGTCACCGTCAAATCCGCGGCTGGTGAGTGCCGGGGTGCCGAACCGGATGCCGCTGGTGTACCAGGCGCCGTTGGGGTCGGCCGGGATGGCGTTGCGGTTGGTGACGACGCCCGCGTCGAGCAGGGCCGACTCGGCCTGGCGCCCGGTGAGCCCGAAGGACTGCACGTCGAGCAGCACCAGGTGGTTGTCGGTGCCGCCGGTGACCAGGCGCGCGCCGCGCTTGAGGAAGCCCTCGGCGAGCGACTTGGCGTTATCGGCGACGCGCTGCGCGTACGCCTGGAACGAGGGCTGGCGCGCCTCGGCCAGAGCGACAGCCTTGGCGGCCATCACGTGCGACAGCGGTCCGCCCAGCACCATGGGGCAGCCCTTGTCGACGGCATCGGAGTACTCGGCGGTGGCCAGCACCAGGCCGCCACGCGGGCCGCGCAGTGACTTATGGGTGGTGGTCGTGGTGATGTGGGCGTGCGGCACCGGGTCCTCGTCGCCGGTGAACACCTTTCCGGCGACCAAGCCGGCGAAATGCGCCATATCCACGAACAGGGTGGCACCCACCTCGTCGGCGATCTCACGCATCTTGGCGAAGTTCACCCGGCGCGGGTACGCGGAGTAGCCACCCACCAGCACCAGCGGCTTGAACTCGCGTGCGGCCGCGGCCAGCGCGTCATAGTCCAGCAACCCGGTTTCCGGGTCGGTGCCGTAGCTGCGCTGATGGAACATCTTGCCCGAGATGTTCGGGCGGAAGCCGTGGGTGAGGTGGCCGCCGGTGTCCAGTGACATACCCATCAGACGCTGGTTGCCGTACTGATGGCGCAGCTCCTCCCAATCAGTCTCGGACAGGTCGTTGACGTTGCGCACACCCTTCTCTGCGAGCGCCGGCGCCTCCACCCGAGTGGCCAGGATTGCCCAGTAGGCAACGAGATTGGCGTCGATTCCGGAGTGCGGCTGGGCGTACGCGTAGGGCGCACCGAACAGCTCGCGGGCATGCTCGGCGGCCAGCGCCTCGACGGTGTCGATGTTCTGGCAACCGGCGTAGAAGCGATGGCCGATGGTGCCCTCGGCGTACTTGTCGGAGAGCCAGGTGCCCATGGTGAGCAACACGGCAGGCGAGGCGTAGTTCTCGCTGGCGATCAGCTTGAGCGAATCGCGTTGGTCGGCAAGCTCTTTGCGGGTCGCGTCCGCGATCCGCGGTTCGATGGTCTCGATGACCTCCAGGGCCGAACGGTACGCGGCGCTGGCGGTCTCGGCGTACTGCGCGCCCTGCGCAATGTCGCTGGAAGCTGAAGTCGTCATGGCCCTCAGCCTAGTAGGCGCCTATACCAAGGTGGACGCCACCAGGGGCTCGTCCAGCAGCCGCCCGAAGCGGGTCGTGAGGGACTGTTCCGGCGGACGACGATCCAGCCACCCCTTCAACAGTTGATAGCCCTCGACGTAGGTGGAGATGTATGCCCGCCACAGCGGCGAGGACAGGAATTTGAGCATGTGCCGGGCACGCTCATCGGGGACCAGCAGCCAGCGTTTCAGGAATGCGATCACGTCTTCGACGTCACGGTGCTCGTCATGCAGCATCAGCGCCGCGTCTTGGCGCACGTTGATCAGCCCGGCCCGTGCCTGCCCCATGGCCTGGGCTTGTTCGCCGTCGAAGCGCAGCCCGAGGTCGGCGTAGATCTCTTGGGCCCACAGCCCCCAGTCCTCACCAACGGCCGCGTAGAGAGCGAGATCGGCGAGCCCCTCGGCCATCAGGCACTGCGGCGTGTTGACCAGGAAGATGGTTTGTTCCTGCTGGTCTCCCAGGTGCACCAGGCCGGCTTCCTTGCGGCAGTGCTCGGTGTGGTGCCCGGGGTAGGACTCGTGGGCGATCAGAGCCGGCACGTTGTTCAGATACTGCTTGAGATCGGAATTGACGGCGACCGTCGAGCGGTAGTTGCCCTCGTAGTAGTTGAACCCCGACCAGGGTTTGTCGCTGACGACCTCGTAGGTCACCGTCTCGGTGTCGGGCAGCGGAAACTCCGCACGCACCCGGTCACGCAGTGCACTGGAGAAAGCGTCCACACATTCCTGCAGGCGGTTCGGGTCGATCTCCTGAGACCGGTCATAGGCGGTTTTCCGTTCCAGCAGCGAACCGCCCTCCGGCAGAACAGAATCGAGGGCCTCATGCGCTTGCTCATAGCGCTCCTCGTCGCCCTTCGCGATGCGCACATCGAAGTAGTCATGCACTTCGTCGACAAATCCGATGTCCTCGCCCGCGAACTTGCGCCCGGCGCAGGCCAGTGCCTTCAGGTGGGTGTCGATGAACGCCTTACGCACCCCGTCCAGGTCGCTGGCGGCCAGCTCTCCGCGCAGCGCACTCGCCTGCCGTGCGAGGTCGGCCGGATTGGGAGTGGGCTCATTCTCGACACGCTGCCGCAGCGCCGGGTCGCCCGTGAACGAGTCGACGTAGCCACTTTCGATGCGGTCAAATCGCAGCCCGAGCAGCAGGTATTCGGTTACGACACCATTCTTCGATGCGCCGTTATCGCCCATGTCACACAACCCTAGTGCCGCGTTCACGAAGGGTTCCTGCAAGACTTGCCACTATGAGTGTTGGTCTTCGCGCAAGCGGCCCATCCACGCACTCTTCCTTCTTGCGAGCGGCGCATCGATGCCGCGGCTGAGCGAGCCGAGCCCCTATGTGGAGTTCGACCGGAAACAGTGGCGCGCGCTGCGTAAATCCACGCCGCTGGTCCTCACCGAGGAAGAGCTCATCGGCCTGCGCGGTCTGGGCGAACAGATCGACCTGACCGAGGTCGCCGAGGTCTACCTGCCGCTCGCTCGTCTCATCCATCTCCAGGTGGCCGCCCGGCAGCGCTTGTTCGCCGCCACCGCCACCTTCCTCGGGGATCAACACCCGGACCGTCTCGTCCCCTTCGTCATTGGAGTGGCGGGCAGCGTCGCGGTCGGCAAGTCGACAACGGCCCGCGTACTGCAGGCACTGCTCGCGCGCTGGGACCACCATCCCCGGGTGGACCTGGTGACCACCGACGGATTTCTCTACTCCAATGCCGAGCTGTCTCGACGGAACATCATGCACCGCAAGGGCTTTCCTGAGAGTTACAACAGGCGCGGACTCCTGCGATTCGTTACCGAGGTCAAATCGGGGGCGCATGAGGTCACCGCCCCGGTGTACTCGCACTTGCTGTACGACATCATCAAGAACGAGAAACACGTTGTGCAGCAACCCGATATCCTGATTCTTGAAGGCCTGAACGTACTGCAAACCGGCCCGACGCTGATGGTCTCGGACCTGTTCGATTTCTCGATTTATGTGGACGCGCGCATCGAAGACATCGAACAGTGGTACATCTCCCGATTCCTCGCGATGCGCTCCACGTCATTCGCAAATCCTTCCTCACATTTCCATCACTACGCCAAGCTGTCCGATAAGCAAGCAACCCTTGCCGCACAGGAGATTTGGCATTCGATCAACCTGCCGAACCTGCTGGAGAACATCCTGCCGACCCGGCCACGCGCGACGCTGGTGCTACGCAAAGATGCCGACCACTCGATCAACCGGCTGCGCCTGCGCAAGCTATAGGTCGTCTTGCGCGAAGTAGACCGAATGGTATATTCGGCGCATGATCAACAACGTGGTTGAAACCTGGCACGGCATCATTTCCGGCGCCAACCCGGAAGCGCTCAACGACCTGCTGGCAGAGGATGCGGCCTTCTACTCCCCCGTGGTGTTCACCCCGCAGCAGGGCAAGCAGATCACCGCCATGTACTTGTTGGCCGCCTTCGCCACGCTTGCCGGACCGGACAACAACTTCCACTACACCAAGGAAGTCCTGGACGGGAACACCGCGGTACTCGAGTTCGAGGCGACCGTGGACGGCAAGTACATCAACGGAGTCGACATCATCACCTGCGACGATGCCGGCAAGATCGTGGAGTTCAAGGTCATGATCCGTCCGCTGCAGGCCATCAATCTGCTACACGAGAAGATGCGCGCCGCGTTAGCCCAAGCGCAAGGCTGATTTCACCCCACAGCTCACGACCAACCAGTAGGTTGACCGCCATGGACTATGACTACGACGTAGTCGTCATCGGGTCCGGTTTCGGTGGGAGCGTTGCGGCCCTCCGCCTCACCGAAAAGGGCTACCGAGTCGGCATACTAGATATGGGGAAACGCTGGAAACGCGAGGATTTTCCCCCTAACAACTGGCACGTTCGCAAGGCGATGTGGGCACCCGCGCTCGGGTGCTTCGGACCGCAGCGACTTACCGTGTTGGGCAAGACCTTCATCGCCAGCGCGGTGGGTGTGGGCGGTGGATCGCTGATTTACGGCAACACCCTGTATGAGCCGCTGGAGCAGTTCTACACCGATAAGCAATGGGCGCATATCACCGACTGGAAGTCCGAACTGGCGCCCTATTACGACCAGGCCAGCCGAATGCTCGGAGTCGCGCAGACTCCGCACACGACCCCTCCCGACGAGGTGCTGCTGGCCGTGGCCAAGGACCTGGGCGTCGAGGACACCTACCACCCCACCAATGTGGGCGTCTTCTTCGGCGACGAGCCCGGCAAGACCGTGCCGGATCCGTACTTCGGCGGCGCCGGCCCCGAACGCGCCGGGTGCATCGGCTGTGCGGCCTGTATGACCGGCTGCAAGCACAACGCCAAGAACACCACCGAGACCAACTACCTGTATCTCGCGGAACACGCTGGCGCAGAAATACATCCGCTGACCGAGGTGCTCGACGTGCGGCCCCTGCAGGATCGTGACGGCTATGCGGTCAGCACCAAACAGACCGGGCGGCTGGTACGCAAGAAGAAGCGCACGTTCACCGCACAGCATGTGGTGTTCTCGGCGGCATCGCTGGGAACCCAGCGGCTGCTGCACAAATTCAAGGATTCAGGGTCGCTGCCCAACCTGTCGGATCGTCTGGGCGAACAGACACGCACCAACTCCGAATCCGTGCCCATCGTCTATTCCCCCACCCGCGATGACTTCTCGCAAGGCGTCGCCATTACCTCGTCGATCCACCCTGAACCCAACACCCATGTCGAGGTGGTCCGATATGGGGAAGGCTCGACGTTCCTCAGCATGTTGGGCACCAACATGGTTGACGGCGGCCCGTGGCGTTTCGCGCGCACCTGGCTGGCCAACGTGCGGCACCCTGCCATGGTGTTCCGATCAATGTTCCCCTACCGCGCCGCGCAGCACTCCATCATCGTGCTGGTGATGCAGTCGTTAGACAACTCGCTGACCACCTATCTCAAGCGCGGGCTGTTCGGCAAGAAGATGACCACCAAACAGGGCTCGGGAGAACCGAATCCGGATTGGATCCCGGTCGCGCACGATGTCGCGCGCCGAATGGCCGAGAAGGTCGACGGATACGCGGGCAGCACCCACCTGGATTCGATGAACATCCCGCTGACGGCGCATTTCATCGGCGGCTGCCCCATCGGTGATTCTCCCGAGACCGGCGTGATCGATCCGTACCAACGGGTCTACGGATATCCCGGGCTGTATGTCTCCGATGGTTCGGCGATCTCGGCCAACCTGGGGGTGAATCCGTCATTCACCATTACCGCCCAAGCCGAACGCGCAATGGCGTTCTGGCCCAACAAGGGTGAGCTCGATCCGCGGCCGGCGCTGGGCTCGCCCTACAAGCGCGTCTTCCCGGTGCAGCCCAACCGTCCGACGGTTCCGGAGTCCGCAGCCGGCGCGCTGCGCTTGCCGCTGACCCCGGTCTAGACATGTTGGTGCCGGGCCACCCAATAGATGGCCCGGCACCGGCTCACCTCGGAATCGGGTGAGCATGTGGGCGGCTACGCGGAGCGCAGGCGCCGTAGTCCGAGGAATTGGATGTCCGCCATGACGGCGGTGTAGATACCGAACACGATGCACAGAGTCACGCCTGCGGTGGTCAGCGGCACCCATGTCATGACGCCCGCCAACACGTAGAGCGCGGTCGCCAACAGGTTGCCGGCGATGTAGACAACGCCGATCGTGCCGAGCTTGGACCTGTCGGCTCGGCTCAAGACGAACGCAAGCACCCCGTATCCGATGAGGGCGGCGGCATGCGCCACCTGAAATCCCAGCGAGGGACCGAGCGGCTCGACCAGCCATTTCGCGGCGATCAGGAGGACGACGGCAACCGCACCGGTGGCGATGCCGTCGAGGCCGATTCCAAATCGCAGGAGCGAGTCGGGTTGGGCGAAGCGTGTGCGAAGTACCGAGGCGTTCTCTGAAGCTATGGACATTGGGGACTCCTTGGGAGAAAGCTCTGTGCGAAAGCTGGCACGACCCACATTGCCGCTCATGCACTGCCATCTCGACATTCGGCACTGCCAATTCCTGCCAAATTCGTCGCGCGCTGTGCCATCATCTGAGGATGACAACAGCGGATGTCATCTCTATCGCACCCGGTGCTCAGCTGGGCAGTCGTTCATTGTTATGGCGCTGGGCCGGTGATATGCGCATCGCCCTCACCGGCGGCACCGCCGGGCTCCTGCAAACGATGGATCCCGCCATCGGCTACGCACTGATCGAGCACTCGAACTTCTTCGCAGACCCCGTGGACAGGGTGTTCCGCTCGTTACCCCCGATCCTTGGCACCGTGTACGACGATCCCGCGGCCGGCACCGGCATGACGGTGCGGGACTTTCACCGCGACATCAAGGGCATCCAGCCCGACGGCGTCCGGTATCACGCGCTGAACCCGACGACCTTCTGGTGGGCCCATGCGACGTTTCAGGTGATGGTCGAACAGACCATCGACAGGTACTCCCGTTACCGGCTCACCGACGCCGAACGTGAGCAGCTCTACCAAGAGGGTGTCGAATGGTATCGCCGGTACGCGATGAGTGAGCAGCCACTGCCACCGAATAGAGACGCGTTCCAACAGGAGTGGGATCGATACTGCGACGAGGTGCTCGCCCCCAACCCTGCGGCCGACTATCTGATGAAGGTCATCGAGGGACGTGCCGTCCCCGATATGAGCAAGTCCCCGTACCTACCGGTGGCGCCCTATCTGAAGCCCGCCGCGAAACTCGCCTTGCCCACCGCACCGATGCGCATGGCGTTGGCGCCACCGCTGAGACTCACCATCTACGGCGGCTTGCCGCCCCAGGTACGCAAGCGTTTTGGGATCCGCTGGAACCTGGCGGACGAGACGGCCTACCGCGCGCTTTTGCGCGCCGTGCCACTGGTGTGGCCCTTCATCCCGACATCGTGGAGATGGCATCCGGGCAGCCACGCGGGCTGGCGGCGCGAACGGGGACGGCTACCGCGAAACTGGTGATGAACCGTTGGTGCGAACACCATTGGGCACCGGGACGGTCCGTGCGCGCAGATCCGCGGCGATGAGTTTGGCCGCGGCGTTCTGCCAGTTGTGCAACGAACGCTGCGGCACCTCGGTGACCAGCCACTGCCACGCCTGACGCGATACCGGGTCCAGTCCTGCGGCGGTCGCACCCTGCGCGTACGCCCGCACGCCCATGACGTACGGGAAGTACAGCGCGTTGTAGTAGCGCCATTGATCGGTGGTGCCGAAATCCCCGTCCTCCCGCGGCTTGAGCCGTGAGATGGATTCGGCAAGCACCGCCCTGAGCTCGTTGGCACGCTCGACAGGCTGATCGGAGGCGCCACGATCGGTGAGGCGTTCATCGATGGCGGGCAGCGATGTCAGCGGGCTGGCGACGAGTTTGGCCAGGTCGCCATAATGGCTCAAAGCCCGGCGAGTCAGGCGGGTGAACGTTTCGTCGTCGACGCCGTCGATGGGCGATGCTGATTTCAGCGGTAGTGCGGCCTCGGTGTTACGCAGCTCGGAACGATCGTGGCGCAGCTGGGGAGAGCGCGAGAAGGCCAGGCGGTCAAGGAAGTCGGCGAAGGGGCCCGATTGCACCTGGATGCAGATGGCCAGGGCGACGCTGGTGAACAACAGGACCACCAGGGCGACCGATTGACCGACGACGGCGATGCCGATCATGGCCTGGGCGCCGAACAATGCCCCGACCAGAATGGAGGCGACGAACGAACGCAGCATGTCACCGCGCAGGGCCTGCCCCTCGTCGAAGGCGTCCCAGAGCGCCACACCCAGACCGAGCAATACCAGATCGAAACCTGTCGACGCCAACGCCAGCCAGCTCGGCAGGATGCCGAGCGGGATGATCAGCTGCGCGTCGCCGAGGGTGAAGAACATGGTGGCGACCAGGACGACGCCCCGCGCCGAACCGGGTATCGAGGCACGTCGGCGGAACAACAAGATCGCCGCACCGATGGCGGCGGTCCCATTGGCACAGAACATGATCCAGTGCCCGAGTTGGGCGGGACCGGCGATGGTTCCGGCCAGCGACGCCCCCACCAGCAGCACGACCGCCAGGACGACACCGGGGATGGCCATCGCGGCGCGATCACGCCACCGATCCCCGGTGTTGGTGAGTTCAAGCAGCACCAGCAGCCAGGCGACGCTCGGGATGATTGCGGTGAAAACCTCGATGCGGCCCAGCAGTTCGGCATCGGATCCCGGAGTAACCCGGATGGCGTCGAGTGCGACGACAACGGAGTAGCCGATCAGTCCGATCGCGGCGAGGACCAGGACGGGCTTGCGGGGATTGCGCGCGAGCAGATACAGACCCAGCCACCAGCTGAGTCCGAAAACCAGTGCCGACATCGCCACCATTACTTATAGTGTGACAGGTGCGCGTTGATCACATCCAGTGACCGCGACGAAGCGACCCAAGGGCAACCCTCGCACCGCATGAGGCGGTGCCCAACCAGGTATGCGGATTGCGATCCCAGCACCATCCGAGTTTCGGGCGCCGATCGGATATCCAGATCGCGGGCACCCGCTGTCCTTTCCCCCGCGAGGCGGCCAGCGAGAAGCACTTGTTCTTGCGCAACATGCCCGACCGCATCATCACCAGAATGATGCCCTCATCGATCGTCAGCGGAGAGCGTGCGCGCGGTGATCGTCTCCAGTGCCCGCTCCGGTGTCACATCGCAGAACTCGCTCCCGGTGTCGATATCGGAGAGCAGGTAGGCCCGACCCGGGATGTCCACGATCGGTTGGTACACCTCGGCGTCGCCGTCATCCATGACGTGAAAAACGTTGCGCCCATTCAGGCTCATCAACGGCGCCGTCTGCTCGTAGCTGGTTCCGGTGACGACGAAGATGAACGGAATGTGATCGGCGGGATCGACGGTGGACGGCGGGAGATCAGCGACCCGAGTACGAAGCTCCGGGGCGCAGTCGTCGACTGGGTATCCACGTTCAGTCAGATGGGCGAGCTGGCGGTCGAATTCATCCTGAGCAGCGGCATTGACCGTCAAAGCAGCAGTCTCCCGGCAAGTTCCCGCGAGGACCGCTCAGGCTGCGCGGCTGAGATCGCGCCACAACTCCCGCTGCACACGATGCGGGTCCAGGTCGATACGCCGATGCTGGTCGAACACCATGACGGCGTGCTCCGGCTCCCTGTAGACCGGCCATTCGGTGCCCGGGATGCCCGTGCGTGAGAACGCGAGCCAACGGCTCTGAATGTCCTCGGTGAGCGCCAACGCGTCCTGCATATCTCTTTTCCCGGCCAACGCGGGCCAGCGCTTGAAGAGGCCGAACACCGCGAACAGTTCCGTCGCGTGGGCAGCCCCCGGCCCGAAACGCCGCAACGGGCGCGGCGCGTAGTCGTACCGGTAGAAGTAGACCGACGAGTGATGGCTGTGCGCCTGCGCCACGCGCCAGGCCTCCGAGCCGAACATCGCGTCCCCCAAGAGACGCACCAAAGCAGCCTTGGACGGATAGCCCTCGTAGGAACTGATCACCCGCTTCGCAGCCTCGGGGCCGAGGGCACCGAGAGTTCCCGCCACAGCACGTGCGTCGAACCGGGACAACGACATCACCCGGGTCAACAGTCGGTTGAACAACCGGGCCTCTTCCGCGTTGTACCCGATGATGAGTGGGACCCGATGCGCCTCACCACATTCCATCATCGCGATCGGGTCATCGGGTACGACCTCACCGTCGATGCTGGGGCCCACACCCAGCGAGAAGGTCGACTCCCGGGTTTTCGCGGTGAGCAGCCGGTGTGTCGCCCGCACGAGATCACGCGGCCTGGCATTGACGACCGCCCCGGCGGCGCTGCGGATGTCGACACCGAGATACTCGACGAGCCGGCGCGCTGTGGCCGCCGCCTCATCCCGGGTGTGGATCATTCCGCTGGGCGTGCTCTGGCAGATCGCGCGCTGGAACAGCCCGGCGGCCGCCGGAACGGTCAACAGCATCTGGACACAATGTGCCCCGGCACTTTCTCCAAAGATCGTGACGCTGTTTGGGTCTCCGCCGAAGGCCGCTACGTTGTCGCGCACCCACTGCAGCGCCAGCACCAGATCGCGCAAGTACAGATTGCTGTCGATGGTGTGCCGATCATCCGACAGCGAGGACAGGTCGATGGCCCCGTAGGCCCCTACCCGATAGTTCACCGAGACGAAAACACAGCCGCGCCGCGCAAGATCGGCGCCGTCGTATAAGGCCAACGCGGAACTGCCCAAAACATAGGCGCCGCCGTGGATGTAGAACATCACCGGCAGAGCCTCCCCGAAGGTCTCATCCGGGACGGTGACGTTCACCGTCAGACAGTCCTCGCTGACCGCCTGGAACCTATTGATCGAGAGCGGTACGTAGATACGTTTCTGCGGGGACGCCGATTTCCAGGAATCGCAGGGCAGCACCCCAGCCCAGGGTTGCGCGGGCGCCGGGCTGCGCAGACGCAATGCACCCACCGGGGGCTCGGCGTACGGTATGGCGCGAAAGCGATGCACACCGGTATCGCGGAAGCCCTCCACCACGCCGTTCGCGGTCTGCACCCGCACCGGAACCCGGGCGGCGCCTTTCGAGATCTTTGCCATCGGCGCCTCAGACCACCGTCAGGGGCAGCGACTTGCGCGGCTCGAAGACGAACCGTGACCCCCCGCTGACATTGGCGATCATCACCTCGGGCAGTTGCTTGTCAACGCCCTCATGCTCGACGAACGAGGCCACCCAATCCGCTGCGTCTCCCGCCACCTGCACACCGATATGCGGATCGACCGCCGTCGCAATGGCCTGCAACGGCCTGACTTCGGAGGGGCCACACAGCGAGATCCAGGCAGCATCCTCGTGCGCGGGCGACGGCCACACATGAAGCTGGCCGCCGGAGATCTCGGCGTTCACATATCCGACGGGACTCAACAACGGATGCAGTTCCAGCACCCGCAGCACACCCTCGATGCCGTCCGGCATCTGCAACGCGTGCTTGATCCGCGCGGCCGCGACGCCCGCGAGCCCGATGAGCTGCTGGGTGCACACGGTGCGGGCCAGCTCCGCATCGGACGCCCGCTTACGCACCGCGATGGAGAACCCCAGAAACAGCAGATGCATTTGCAGGCAGATCTCGTCGGCTATCCGCACCAGTGCCGAATGTGAGAACGCCCCGAAGTCCAGGTCGGACAGCAGCGGTCCGGCGTAGTCGGAGGCTCCCACGTCGGCCGGATCGATTCCGCCCAATTCCCAACCGGCAGCTATCGATGCCCCGACGACGTGCAGGGCCGGGATTCCGGACACCGCCGGATACGACTCGTCGATGGTCACCGTCCACGCGCAATGCGGATGCCGGTCTGCGGGCGTGCGTGGCGGCCGGTGAATCGGGCGCACCTGCGCATGCGGATTGGTGGCAAAGGCCGTCGCATCGAAGGTGGGGTCTTCGATGTCGTGGCACATGCCCGTCACGTAATCGGGTCCGAGCGGTTCGACGTCGAGCAGCGCACCGCAGTGGTCAAGGTGAAACTCCCCGTGCCACCTGTCATGCACGGTGTAACGGAAGTCCATGAACTGTGGCGGAGCCCCGATGTCGAGCTGCATACCCTTGAAGATGGTGATCACATCGTTGCCCTCGAACCGCAGTGCCTTCTGCATGCGACGGGTGTAGATCGGACTCGATGACGCCCACTCCTCGATGGCGACCTGCAGCATCTCCTCCCGCCCGAAATGCTGTATGCAATAGGCCATTCCAGATCGATCGATCAGCTGACCGATGAGCAGTAGCTCCGGAACCAGGACCGCCAACTGGCCCTGGGATAGCGAGGCGAATCGGCTAGTCACCCTTTGACTCTTTCGCGCGTTTGGCGATGGCCATCTCGACATGCTTATTGACCCGTTGCCCGAGTGGCCACCCCACGTAGTGCGTGATGAACAGCGCGACCTCACGCAGCTCGCCATCGGTGAGCTCACCGTTCTTGAGCGCGGCACCCGTCTGGATCTCCAGAATCTCGTCGAGCCCCAGGGCGCTTACCGCGCCCAGGAGCAGCAGTCGACGATCACGCATCGACAGCTCCGGGCGATCCCAAATAGTGCCGAAGAGATGCTCGGCGGTGTACTTGAAGTAGTCGCCGGGCAGGTCGGGCATGTCCCAGCCGTAGACCTCTTTCATCTTGTCCAGGCCCTTGCGGCGCAGCTCATCCATTACTTGCCCCTTCCTCATGTGGCACACCAAGACTCGCGGCCAGTCGCTCACGGGCCAACGAGGCCAGCGGTAGCTGGACGGACTGCTCTTCGCCCAGCGCCAGGGCCAGGCTCAGATCCTTTTCACCGAGACCGCGCACATGCGTGAAGATCGGGTGCCAGAAGCTGTCCGCTGTCACCGGTTCGGTGGTATCCCGCAACATGATGGCGCCCGGCCCACCGGTGATGGCGTCCGTGTGACGCACCACCTTGCCCAGATCGGTGATATCCAGGCCACAACCTTCGGCCAGGCGCTGCGCCTCCCCTGCCGCGGTGAAGGCAACGAAATGTAGGAGGTTGCGCGCCAGCTTCATTCGGGTGCCCGCACCCGGGGCACCGGCATGAATCACCAGCGACGCCCACTTTGAGAAGGGCTCCTTGACCCGTGCGAACGTCTCGTCGTCGGCGCCGACCATGGTGGCGAGCTCGCCCTTGTGGGCGCCGGGGGCGCCACCGCTCACCGGTGCGTCGATGACGTGAATCCGTTGGGGCGCCAGTTCCTTGGCGAGCTGCACCGCAGTCGTGTCACTGATGGTGGAGTGGATGGCGATGATGGTGCCCGGCTTGACTCTCGGCGCGAGTTCCCCAACCACCTCACGCACCTGCGCGTCGTCCAGCACGGTGACGCTGATGAGGTCGGCAGCGGCGATATCGGCCAGGTTGTCCGCGGCGCGTGCGCCGGCCTCGACGAGCGGCGCCATGGTCTCAGTCCGCAGATCGAAGACCGTCAGACCGCCGGGCCAGTCGACAAGTCGCTGGGCCATGGGCGCACCCATATTGCCCAGACCGATGTACCCCAGTGTGAGGGCAGATTGCGTCATGACCGGATGATCTGTCCACCGTCGACGTTGAACACCTGGCCGGTGATCCAGGAAGCCTTATCTGACAACAGGAAAAGGCACATGCCCACCATGTCGTCGACGGTGCCCATGCGGCTCAGCGGGATGTTCTTGACGAGCTCGCTGCGGAACTGCTCCGGCACGGTACCGCGGGTCGCCTCGGTGTCAGTAGGCCCTGGCGCGATGGCGTTGATGCGAATCTTCTGACCACCCAGCTCACGCGAGAGCTGCTGCGTCAGACCGTTGATGCCCACCTTCGCCAACCCGTAAAAGCCCGAGTACAGCCAAGCCGCCGTGGAGGATTGGTTGACGATGGCGCCACCTCCGCGCTTGGCGATGTGCTTGTACACGGCCCGGGTACACACCAGCGCCCCGTCCTGGTTCACGCTCATGAACTTTTTGTAGTAATCCCACGGGACCGACAGCAGCAGATCGAGCTTCATACCGCCGTAGATCGCCGCGTTGTTCACCAGATAGTCAATGCCACCAAACTCGGTGACTGCCTTGTCCGCCATGGCTATTGCCGAATCAGGATCGGAGACGTCGACACTCGCGAAGATGGCCTTGCCACCGTCGGCGACGATTTGCTTGGCGACGCCCTCACCCAATTCGGCGTTGATATCGGCGACCACCACCGCCGCACCTTCGCGTGCCAGCGCATGCGCGTACGCCTCACCGATGCCCTGCGCGGCACCGGTGACGATGGCGACCTTGCCCTCGAACTGCCCAGTCGAACTCACGTTGTGATCCTTCCTACTTCACTGCCGTTGCAATGACTTTGGTTTCCAGGTACTCCTCGAAACCGGCGACGCCCATTTCCCTGCCGTTACCCGATTGCTTGTAGCCGCCGAAGGGCGCGTCGGCGGAGTACCAGACGCCGCCGTTGACATTCACCGTTCCTACTCGCAGCCGGGATGCCACTCGCGCCGCGCGCTCGTCGTCTCCACTGAACACCGTCCCGGACAGTCCGTACGGTGAATCGTTGGCGATCCGCACGGCGTCGTCGTCGCCGTCATGGGCGATCACCACGAGCACCGGACCGAAGATCTCTTCGCGCGCCACACGTGCGTCGTTGGTCAGCCCGGTGACGACGGTGGGTTCGATGAAGAATCCACGGTCCCTGCCCTCTGGCCGTCCGCCTCCGCAGGCAAATGAGCCGCCCTCGGCGACAGCAAGATCCAGGTAGGACTGGACCCTGTCACGCTGGCGGGCCGAGATCACCGGCCCACAGATCGTTCCCGGTTTGGTGGGATCCCCCGGCTTGAGCGAGCCCATCGTCGCGGCGGCCGCTTGCACCGCCTCGTCGTATCGTGTGCGCGGTACGACAAGCCGGGTGGTGATGGCACATCCCTGGCCCGCATGCATGGCCGCGGTGAATGCGGAGACCGAGCAGGCCGCAGCGAGGTCGGCGTCATCGAGCACGACGAACGCCGATTTGCCGCCGAGTTCCAGGAATACCTTCTTGACGGTGGCGGCGGCGTCGGTCATGACCGCACGCCCGGTCGCCGTGGAGCCGGTGAACGACACCATGTCCACCCGGGGATCCGTCGACAGCTGCGCACCGATGCGGTGGTCGCTGGAGGTGACGATGTTGAAGACGCCCGGTGGAAAGTCGGTGTGCTCGGCGATTATTCGACCTAACACCGCTGCGCACCACGGGGTATCCGGCGCCGGCTTGAGTATCAGGGTGTTGCCGGCGGCCAGCGCCGGGCCCACCTTGGCGAGGTTGATCTGATGAGGAAAGTTCCACGGTGTCACCGCCCCGACCACCCCGACGGCTTCACGCGCGAGAGTGCGTTGAGTCTTGATGCCCATGGGCGCGGCGATACCGAGATCGGTGTTCCAATCGAAGGATTCCGCGGTATCTGCGGCGAATCGCAGATCGTCCACCGGCCCCTCGAGCTGTGCACCGGCGGTCAGCATTCGAGGCGCCCCCACCTCGGCGATGGTCAGCTCTCGCAATTCCTCGATGTGAGCTCTCATGCCATCGCGCAGCTGACGGAGACACTGCACGCGCAGAGCCACATCCCGTGACCAGCCGGTCTCGTCGAACGCACGGCGCGCTGCCTCGATGGCATGACTCATGTCGTCGATGTCGGCGTCGGCCGCGGTGCCGAGCACCTCTTCCGTGGCCGGGTTCACCGTCGGGAACCGCCCGGCACCTCCGGGAATCAACTTTCCGTCGATGAACAGATCACTGTCGCCATCGGCCAGGAGCACCATGTCACCTCATCCCAAGAATCTGGACACTTGTCCATTCCCTACCCGTGAACCATAACCATCAAAATCCCACCATGGCAAGACCGGAGCCAGGGAAGGCTTAGAAATTATTGGTGGACAGCATTTTTCACAAGGCATCTTGCCCAGGCGAGGCGCGGGCGCTAATCTGGACACGTGTCCAGTGAAGCTGTGGTGACCCTCACAAGTGAATCGCCCCGAAACCGGCGCCAGGAGGAGACGATTCGCAAGATCGTCACCGCGGGCCGGGAGATGCTCGGCGAGACCACCTACTCGGATCTGACGATCCGCGGTGTGGCGGCCCGCGCCAAGGTCGCCCCCGCGACCGCCTACACGTACTTCTCCTCCAAGAGTCATCTCGTCGCCGAGATCTACCTCGATCTCATCCATGAAGCGCCCTACTTCACCGACGTCAACGACGGCCAGTCCGCGCGAGTCACCAAGACGCTGCGGAGCCTGGCATTGGTGGTTGCCGACGAGCCCGAGATCGCGACGGGATGCACGACCGCACTACTGAGCAACAACGACGAAGCCGTGCGCGCCGTCCGCGACAAGATCGGGCTGGAAATACACCGCAGGATCCGCTCGGCGATGGGACCCGACGCAGATCCACGCGTGGTGTCGGCCCTCGAGATGACCTTCTTCGGCGCCCTCATGCACGCGGGCAGCGGCACCTTCACCTATCACGAGATCGCCGACAAGCTCACCTTCGTGGTGGATCTCATGCTGGGAAAGAACGAATGACAGCCGCCTCTATGTCCTCATTGGTGTTCGACCCGTACGACTACGAATTCCACGAAGACCCGTACCCGTACTACCGGCGATTGCGTGACGAGGCACCGCTGTATCGCAACGACGAGCTGAACTTCTGGGCACTGTCGCGACACCAGGATGTGTTGCAGGGCTTCAGGAACAGCGAGGCTCTGTCAAATGCGAACGGCGTCTCGATGGACAAGGCCTCCTTCGGGCCGCATGCCAAACTGGTGATGTCGTTCCTGGCGATGGACGACCCCGAGCACCTTCGACTGCGCACGCTGGTATCGAAGGGGTTTACTCCCCGGCGAATCCGTGAACTCGAGGACCGGGTCGTCGCGCTGGCACGCATGCACTTGGACAGGGCCTTGCAGCACAAGAGCTTCGACTTCATCGCCGATTACGCCGGCAAGCTGCCCATGGACGTCATCTCTGAGCTGATGGGCGTGCCCGAGCCCGACCGCACCCGCATCCGGGAACTGGCCGACGGCGTCATGCATCGCGAGGATGGCGTCGCCGACGTGCCACAGAAGGCCATTCAGGCCTCGATCGACCTCATGACCTACTACATCGACATGGTCAAAGAGCGCAGACGTCAGCCCTCCAACGATCTGACGTCCGCTCTGCTGCAGGCGGAAATCGACGGCGACCGTCTCACCGACGAGGAAGTGATCGCCTTCCTGTTCCTCATGGTGATCGCGGGCAACGAGACCACCACCAAGCTGCTGGCCAACGCCGTGTACTGGGGCCACCGCAATCCCGATCAGCTCGCCGGCGTCTACGCAGACCACGAGCGGATACCGCTGTGGGTTGAGGAATCGCTGCGCTATGACACCTCCAGCCAGATTCTCGCGCGCACCGTGGCCGAGGATATGACGTTGTACGACACGACCATCCCCGCCGGTGACATCCTGCTGCTGCTTCCTGGTTCTGCCAACCGCGACGACCGGGTGTTCGAGGATGCCGACGACTATCGCATCGGACGCGAGATCGGCGCCAAACTCGTGAGCTTCGGCAGCGGTGCCCATTTCTGCCTCGGCGCGCACCTGGCACGCATGGAGGCCAAGGTCGCCCTGACCGAGCTGTTCACCCGGATCAAGCGCTACGAGATCGACGAGAGTACCGCCGTACGTGTGCATTCCAGCAATGTCCGTGGATTCGCCTATCTGCCCATCACCGTGGAGGTCTGCTGATGCCCCGTTTCGAGCCTCACCCGCGTCGGCGCCCATCAATCATCAGCGGAGCATCTTCGGGCATCGGTGCGGCGACGGCGATCGAGCTCGCGGGCCGTGGATTTCCGGTCGCGCTCGGCGCCCGTCGTGTCGACAAGCTGACCGAGCTCGTCGAGAAGATCCGGGTCGACGGCGGCGAGGCCGTGGCCTTTCCTCTCGACGTCACCGATGCCGACTCCGTGAAATCCTTTGTCGCGGAGAGTGTTGATGCCCTGGGTGAGATTGATCTGCTGGTGTCTGGCGCAGGCGACATGTACCCGGGCCGGGTCCATGAAATGAGCGCAGACACCTTCGCCGCGCAGATTCAGGTGCACCTGTTGGGTGCCAATCGGCTTGCCACGGCGATCGTCCCCGACATGGTGACTCGGCAGCGCGGCGATGTGGTGTTCATCGGGTCCGACGTCGCGCTGCACCAGCGTCCGCACATGGGCGCGTATGGCGCAGCGAAGGCGGCATTGCTCGCCATGGTGAACACCATGCGCATGGAGCTGGAGGGCACCGGCGTTCGGGCCTCGATTGTGCACCCCGGCCCGACATTGACCGCGATGGGCTGGCAGCTTTCCGCCGAACAGGTCGGCCCCATGCTGGAGGACTGGAAAGCCTGGGGACAGGCACGGCACTCCTACTTTCTGCGTCCCTCCGATATCGCGCGTGCAGTCACCTTTGTCGCCGAAACCCCTAGGGGCGCACATATCGCGGAAATGGAAGTGCAGCCGGAGGCGCCGTTGAGGAACGCCCCGGCTGACAAACAGAAGCTTGAACTCGGCGAGGAGGGCATGCCGTCATGACTACCCCAACCGTTCCACGCGTCTCCGGCGGCGAGGACCAGTACGGCCATCTGGAGGAATTCCGCACCGATCCCATCGCGCTGATGAAACGCATCCGGGACGAGTGCGGAAATGTCGGCACGTTCCAACTCGCCGACAAACAGGTGGTATTCCTCTCCGGAGCTGAAGCCAACGAGTTCTTCTTCCGGTCCAGCGACGAAGATCTGGACCAGGCCGAGGCGTACCCGTTCATGACACCGATCTTCGGCAAGGGGGTGGTATTCGACGCCGACCCGGAGCGCCGCAAGGAGATGCTGCACAACGCGGCGCTGCGCGGCGAACAGATGAAGGGGCACGCGACCACCATCGAAAACGAAGTCCGGCAGATGATCTCGCGCTGGGGAGAAAGCGGTGAAATCGACCTTCTCGACTTCTTCGCCGAGTTGACCATCTACACGTCCTCGGCCTGCCTGATTGGCAAGAAATTCCGTGACGAGCTAGACGGCAGGTTCGCCCACCTATACCACCAGCTTGAGCAGGGCACCGATCCGTTGTGCTACGTGGACCCGTACCTGGAGATCGAGAGCTTCCGCCAGCGCGATGAAGCGCGAAAAGGCTTGGTGGCGCTAGTTCAAGAGATCATGAACAACCGGATCGCGAACCCGCCGACGGATAAGAGTCAGCGCGACATGCTCGACGTGCTGATCATGATCAAGGACGAGGAGGGCAATCCTCGCTTCACCGCCGACGAGATCACCGGGATGTTCATCTCCATGATGTTCGCCGGGCACCATACGAGTTCGGGCACTGCCTCGTGGGTGCTCATCGAACTGCTGCGCCACCCCGATATCCAGACACAGGTCGTTGACGAGCTGAACGAGCTGTATGCCGATGGCAGCGAGGTGAGTTTCCACGCACTGCGCCAGATCCCGAAGCTGGAAAATGTGCTCAAGGAGACGCTGCGACTGCACCCGCCCTTGATCATCCTGATGCGGGTCGCCAAGGGCGAATTCGAGGTTGGCGGGTTCCCGATCCACGACGGAGACATGGTGGCGGCCTCCCCCGCCGTGTCGAACCGAATCGCCGAGGACTTCCCCAACCCCGACGGGTTCGTACCGGACCGCTACGAAAAGCCGCGGCAGGAAGACATCGTCAATCGCTGGACCTGGATACCGTTCGGCGCAGGTCGGCACCGCTGCGTCGGCGCCGCGTTCGCCACCATGCAGATCAAGGCCATCTTCTCGGTGTTGTTGCGCGAGTATGAGTTCGAGATGGCACAGCCTGCCGACTCGTACCACAACGACCATTCCAAGATGGTGGTGCAGCTAGCCCAGCCGGCCAAAGTTCGTTACCGCCGCCGGAGTGCCTGATGTCCTACCGAATCGATGTCGACCGGGATCTATGCCAGGGGCACGCCATGTGCGAGCTGGAGGCCCCGGACTACTTCCGCGTTCCCAAACGCAGCACCGTCGAAATCCTGAACCCAGAACCGCCTGACGACGCTCGCGACGAGATCGAGCGGGCCGTCGAGGAATGTCCCGCCAGAGCCCTATTCATCACAGAAAAGTTTTAGGAGTGCCAACTGTGCCCGAATTCCCCCGCCAAGAACTCGATGACGTTGTCGCGGACTGGCTACAGGCCAATCTGGACGCTGAAAAGGCCGGTGACTGGAAACCATTGGCGCGCTTCTACACCGACGATGCCACCTACGGCTGGAACATCGGCCCCAAGGAAGACGTGATGTGCGTCGGTATAGACGAGATACGGGATATCGCCCTCGGCCAGGAGATGGAGGGCCTGGAGGGCTGGACATACCCGTATCAGAAGGTGATCGTCGACGACAAACAGGGTGAGGTCATCGGGTTCTGGAAGCAAATCGCCACGGACTCCAACGGCGGTGAGTCCGAGATCTACGGTATCGGCGGCAGCTGGTTCCGGTATGGCGGTAACGGCCAATGGAACTGGCAACGCGACTTCTTCGACTTCGGTCATGTGTCCGCCCTCTACATGGACCTGATCAAGGCGGGCAGGCTCAGCGAGGGAATGCAGAGACGCATCCAGCGGGGCCTCTCGGGCGAGAAGGTGCCCGGCTACTACCCCCTGGGCAAGACTCCGGTGCCCCTCTGGTGACCGCCATGAAAAGCGCTGCGGAGCTGGGCCTTCCGGAAGGATTCGATTTCACCGATCCCGGGTTGTACGGGGAACGAATGCCACACGAAGAGTTTGCGACCCTGCGTCGCGAGGCGCCAGTCTGGTGGAACCCGCAGCCGCGCACGGTGGGTGGATTCGCCGATGACGGCTACTGGGTGATTTCCAAACACCGCGATGTACGCGAGGTTTCGTTGCACACCGACGTCTTTTCATCGGGCCGCAAGGGTGCCATCCCGCGCCTCGAAGATCACATCAGCCCGGAGGAATTCCAGGCCACGCTGTCCGTCCTCATCAACAAGGACGCCCCCGAACACACCCAACTGCGTGGACTGGTGTCTCGCATGTTCACCCCACGCTCCATCGCGGCGTTGCGCATCACGCTGGAGGACCGGGCGGAGCGGATCGTCCGGGCAGCCCTCGAAGGTGGGCATGGTGAGTTCGTGCGTGAGGTGGCCAGCGAGCTGCCTATGCAGGCCATCGCCGAATTGATCGGCGTTCCCGAGGAAGACCGCGTCAAGCTCTTCGAGTGGAGCAACCAGATGACGGGGTACGACGAGGCCGATGTTGAGATCGACCCACGTGTCGGCGCCGCCCAGATCCTCGGGTACTCATATCAGCTCGCCGAGCGGCGCCGCGACTGTCCGGGCAATGACGTGGTTTCCCGCCTGCTGACCGGGACGGTGGACGGTGAACAACTCACCCCGGAACAGTTTGGATTCTTTGTCGTGATGCTGTCGGTGGCCGGGAACGAAACCACCCGCAATGCCACCACCATGGGCATGATGGCCTTCCTGGAACACCCCGACCAATGGGAACTGTTCAAAAAGGGCAGGCCGGCCTCCGCCGTCGACGAGATAGTCCGGTACACCTCACCGCTGATCTCTCAACAGCGAACCGCGTTACAGGACACCATGATCGGTGGCGTGTCCATCAAGGCCGGTGAACGACTGGTCATGCTCTACCCATCGGCCAACTTCGACGAGGAAGTGTTCGAGAACCCGCATACCTTCGACATCAGCCGCGATCCGAACCCGCATCTGGGCTTCGGCGGCACGGGAGCCCACTACTGCCTGGGCGCCAACCTCGCGAAGGTCGAGCTGGAGATCATCTTCAATAAGATCGCCGATCGCATGCCGGACATCTCGCGGATCGGGGATGCGCCCCGATTCCATTCGGGCTGGATCAACGGCATCAAGAAGTTCGACACGGACTATTGCCCCGTCTCCCATTGACGCCCTGATGACCAGTTGCGTTGTAGTCGGCGGTAGCCGCGGAATCGGGCGCGCGGCAGCAGAGCTCCTCGGCGAGCTCGGCGCCCATGTCGTTGTCAACGGTCGGCATGCCGATGCGGTCGAAGAAACGGTCCACGCGATCACATCCAGCGGCGGCACTGCGGTCGCTTTTGTCGGATCGCCCGACAACGAGCGGACAGCCACGGATCTGATCAACACCTGCCGCAACGAGTTTGGCGGCATCGACGCATTGATCAACTGCGCGGGCATACCTGAGCCCGCCGGGTCCTCCATCCTGACCATCGCCCCGGATGAGTTTCAACGGCTGATCGATGCGCATCTGGGCACCGTGTTCCACACCTGCCGCATCGCCGCACCGCTCATGGCCGCCCAGCAGCACGGAACCATCATCAACACCGGATCGACTGCTTCCCTGGGTATCTACGGCGGAACCGGGTATCCGGCGGGTAAAGCAGCCGTCAACGGACTGACCTTGGCCGTCGCCGCCGAGTTGAAGCAAAGCGGTGTGCGCGCGAACGTCATCTGCCCCGGTGCCCGCACCCGGCTCTCCGAAGGAGAGGAGTACACCGCACACCTGCGCGACCTACACGCACGGGGACTACTCGACGAAATGACGCTGCGGGCTTCCCTCGAACCCGCACCGGCGGAGTGCATAGCACCGCTGTACGCCTATCTCGCCGGCGATCTCTCCGCACGCATCACCGGCCAAATATTCATCGCGGCAGGCGGATTCATCGGACGTTTCACACGACAGGTCCCCACCCCGCTGGGCTACCGCGACCACACGGAATCCACGCAGTGGTCGATCCAGGAGATCGACGAGCTGATGGGCCATCGATAACTACTGCCCGAACCGCCGATTTCTCGCGGCGTAATCGCGCAACGCGCGCAGGAAATCCACGCGGCGGAACTCGGGCCAGTACGCGTCGGTGAACCACATCTCGGAATAGGCGCTCTGCCAGAGCAGGAATCCTGACAACCGCTGCTCCCCCGACGTCCGGATGACCAGATCCGGGTCCGGCTGCCCGGACGTGTACAGGTTCTCGGAGATGGCGTCGACGGTCACCGCCTGCACCAGCTGCTCGGCGCTGGCCCCGTTGGACAGCTCTTTGTTCAACAGCGTGCGCACCGCATCAGTGATCTCCTGCCGGCCCCCGTAGCCGACCGCCACGTTCACATGGAAGGCCGCATCCGCAGGCGCGGATTTCACCGCTTGGCGCATGCGCTCCGCTACCTCGTCGGGCAGCAGGTCGAGATCGCCGACGCTGCGCACGCTCCACCTGTTCTGTGGGGCACACAGCTCCTCGACGACGTCGGTAATGATCTCCAGCAGCTCGCCGAGCTGATCGGGGTCGCGGGTCAGATTCTCGGCCGACAGCAGGTACACGGTGGCCATCTCGACACCGGCATCCTGACACCAGCCGAGCATCTCGCCGATCTTGCGGGCGCCCATCCGATACCCATGGCTGACATCGGTGTACCCCGCCGACCGGGCCCAGCGGCGGTTCCCGTCGCACAGGACGGCGATGTGCCGTGGTTTCGACGCCTTGGCCAACTCCTGCCGGAGCCGCATTTCGTAGAGCTTGTACAGCGGTTCCTTCAGCCTCGGCGGGATAATCTCCACAGACCCAGCCTAGCGAGCCGACCGCACGCCGGAGCAGCAGATATGGATCTGCACAGAACGTTCACAATTAGGGTCTGGACGGGAAGGGATACTGTGACGCATGCAGACCGATGAGGTCCCCGCAAGCGGGACGGACCCCCAGCTTGCACCCGAAGCACAAGGTTCTGAGCATTCCCTACCTATGGCCGCATTCGTCGGCGGTATCGAGACTCTCCCGATCAAGCCCAAGGCGCGTGGCTGGATCCATTTCTACGCATGTGTCACCGCCGTGGTCGCGGGCATTGTGTTGGTGTCGGTCGCCTGGTCGGTGCGCTCACTGCAAGCAGGCCTGGCCACCGCCATCTACAGCCTGACGGTGCTGGGCGTCTTCGGGGTCAGCGCCGCCTATCACCGGGTGAACTGGAAATCCGAAACCACCCGCACCTGGATGAAGCGGATGGATCATTCGATGATCTTCATCTTCATCGCGGGCAGCTATACCCCGTTCGCGATGCTGGCGATGCCGCCCGCAGAAGGCAACCTGGTGCTCGCCATCGTATGGGGCGGCGCGCTCGCCGGAGTGATCCTCAAGATGTGTTGGCCGACGGCTCCGCGCTGGGTGGGGGTGCCGCTGTACCTGCTGCTGGGGTGGGTGGCGATCGGCTTCTCGTCGACCCTCCTACACGGCGCCGGAGTGCCGGCACTGGTGCTGCTGATCGTCGGCGGGGCCTTCTACAGCGTCGGCGCGATTCTGTACGCCGTGAAATGGCCCAACCCGTGGCCGCTGCACTTCGGCCACCACGAGTTCTTCCATGCGGCGACGGTCATCGCCGCGACCTGCCACTACATCGCGGTCTGGTTCGCCGTCTTCTCGTAGCGGCTCCCCGGGAGGGTTAGAGCTGCTTGATGTCGTCCTGGGTCCAGAAGGCCCGCATCGAGCTGATCTTGCCCTCGTCGTTGAAGGTCATCACGTCGATCGGCGCGATGACCATGCCACCGTTCTCGTGCTTGATGGTCAGCTCGAAGTGGAACGCGGCCTCGTTGTTCGTGGCCCGCACCAACTTCAGCTCGCCATGACGGTCCAGCGGCTCGATGGTGGCGTAGAAGCCCTGGATCGCCTCACGGCCCTTGAGCACGTCGGCGCCCAGCGGATCTTCGACAGTCGCGTCATCGGCGTACAGGTCGGCGATCTGTGCTGCGGTGCCTGTGGTGAGCAGGTCGCAATAGCTCTGGACGACGGCGAGAACATCTTCGCGGGTTACGGTCATGCTCCCGGACGCTACCTACCCAACGCGGCGTCTAATTGTTCGGTCCCGGTCACCGGGACATCGCAGACGGTTCCCCGGCACACGTAGGCGGCGTCGACGTCGCCCACCTGCCCCCTGTCGCGCAACAGCTCGCTCGAATCCTTAACCCCACCAACCACAATCGCGCCGCCGGGTGCGGACAGCCGGGCTCTTCGCAACAGTGGCGAGGTCTCGGCGCCGCAGGCCACCGCGACCTGGATCGGACCCCGTACCGCGGCCTCGGCCACCGCCAGCCAGTGGCCGGCCGATCGTGGTGCGCGCGCCAGCGCCATGGAGGCCGCCGACAGCGAGGCGTGCGCGGCTTCCCGGTAGCGAGCGTCCTCGAGCAGATAACCGCCGATCAGCAGCGCCTCGGTCACCGAGGACGCCCCGGACGGGGTCGCGCCGTCCAGCGGATCGCTCGGCCTGAGCACCAGTTGCTCGGCATCGTCGGCGACGTCGAACCAGGCGCCGGGCGATTCCGGATCGGCGAAATGATCGAGCGCTGTATCGAGCAGCTGCGCGGCGACCTCACGCCAGCGCCATTCACCGGTCACCTGATAGAGGGACAGCAGGCCCGTCGCGAGCGTGCCGTAGTCCTCGAGCACACCGTCCCCCTCGGACACCTGCCCGCCCAGACTTGCGCGCCGCAGGCGCCCGTCGCGCAAATGTAGATCCAGCAGCTCGGCGGCGCAACCGGCAGCCGCATCCAATAGATCGTTACGGTCCAGTGCGATCGAGGCTTCGACGAGCGCGGTGACCGTCAACCCGTTCCATGCGGTGACTGCCTTGTCGTCGCGGCCGGGCTGCACCCGATGCTGCCGCGCCGCCAGCAGCTCCTCGCGCACACGACGCCACCGGTCCACGTCTGCGTTGCCTTCGGGGTCGCGCAACAGCTGCAGCACCGAGCTCCCGTGCTCGAAGGTTCCCGTCGACGTCACCTCGAAAAGCGTTGCGGCCCAGTCGCCGTCTTGCGGACCCAGGACCTCGGCGAGCTGCTCGGGTGTCCACACATATGTGGAGCCTTCGGAGCCGTCGGCGTCGGCGTCCAGCGACGAGACGAACAAGTCACCGACCCGCAGCTCGCGCAGCAGGAAATCGGCCGACTCGGAGGCGATTCGCCGCGCCAGTGCATCGCCGGTGCGGCGAGCCCAATGCGCGTAGACACGCAGCAGGAGTGCGTTGTCGTAGAGCATCTTCTCGAAGTGCGGCACCACCCAGGCCGCGTCCACGCTGTACCGCGCGAAGCCTCCGGCCAACTGGTCGTAGATGCCGCCGCGTGCCATCGCCGTCGCGGTCCGGGATACCGCCCCGAGCACCGCGGCGTCTCCGGTTCGTTCGTATCCGCGCAGCAGCGCCTCCAGCAGAGACGAGGGCGGAAACTTGGGCGCCCCACCGAATCCCCCGAAGCGCATATCCTCCGCGGGCAGAATCGCGGCGATCGCGGTATCGCACAGCGCGATATCCACCCCGGGTCCGGCGGGCAGGCGTCCGGACATCGCCTGCAGCTGGCCGGTGATGCTCGAGGCCGCCTCTTCCACCTCATCTCGGCGCTGATCCCAGGTTTCGCGGACCGCCGAAAGTAACTGCAGAAAACCCTGTTTCGGGTAGTAGGTCCCGGTGTAGAAGGGGCGCCCGTCCGGGGTGAGGAAGCACGTCATGGGCCACCCGCCCTGCCCATTCATCGCGACGGTGGCATTCATGTAGACAGCGTCCAAGTCCGGACGCTCCTCGCGGTCGACCTTGATGTTGACGAACCCGGCGTTCATGACGGCGGCGACCTCGTCGTCTTCGAAGGACTCATGGGCCATCACGTGGCACCAATGACAGGCCGCGTACCCGATCGACAGCAGAATGGGCACATCGCGAGACTGTGCCTCCTGCAACGCCTCTGACGTCCATTGCTGCCAGTGCACCGGGTTGTCGACGTGCTGGCGCAGATAAGGACTGGTGGCCTCGCCCAGCCGGTTAACGGTCATCGCCCCGCTGATCGGTGGAACCCGAAGGCGTCTCGGGTTCCTCGGCGGAGGTTCCGACCGTGCCATCGTCGACGGCCTGATCTGGCTCGGGGTGTTCGGGGTCGAATGTCTCCGGCAACTTACGCAGATGCGCATTCATCGACCGAACCAGGAAGAAGGTGCCCACCAGCAGCAGGACCACCACCGTCAAACCGAACGGGCCGGCCTTACCGAAATCGGGTCCGACATTGGTCGGGCTCTTCTCGTCGGCGAGTACCAGCACGGCGTCCATCAACATCATTTGGCTTCAACTCCTGCGAACAAGTCGTCCTCTGGGGTGCCCGTCGGCACGCGTGACTTCGCGAGCTCGAAGTCCTCGGTGGGCCACAGCCGTCGCTCGAACTCGCGCGGGACTGCGAAAAAACTACTGTCCGGGGGAATTTGAGACGCATGCGCACGCAGCGCGGCATCCCTGGCATCGAAAAAGTCGGCGCAGGGCACGCGGGTGGTCACCCGGCGATCAAAGGTGTCGTCATCGGCGGGCCAGCGCTCAAGCCATTCGTCGAACGGGCCCTTGTATCCATGCTTCTTGCACTCATCGTTCAGCAACTGCATACGCGCGCGCATGAATCCATGGTTGTAGTAGATCTTGCTGACGGTCCACGGCTCACCTGCCTCGGGGAACTGCTCCGGGTCTGCCGCGGCCTCGAAGGCAGCCATCGACACCTCGTGGCACCGAATGTGATCCGGATGCGGATAGCCGCCGTTCTCGTCGTAGGTCGTCATGACATGAGGCCGGAATTCCCGGATCACCGCGACCAACTTGGCGATCGGCTCTTCGATGGGCACCAAGGCAAAAGAATCGCTCGGCAGCGGCGGCAGCGGGTCGCCCTGCGGAAGCCCCGAGTCCACATAGCCGAGCCATCGGTGTTGCACGCCCAGCTCGGCCGCGGCCTTGGCCATCTCTTCGCGACGGATGGTCCCGATGTTCGCGGCGACCTCGGGGCGGTCCATCGCCGGGTTGAGGATGTCACCGCGCTCCCCGCCCGTCAGGGTCACCACGATGACGTCGTTGCCCTCGGCGGCGTACCGCGCCGTGGTGGCGGCACCCTTGCTGGCCTCGTCATCGGGGTGGGCGTGCACCGCCATCAATCGCCATCCGGTCACCCGCGCGCCCGCCTCTTTCTGTCAGCCGTCACTGCTCTCGCGCCCCCATCGTTTCATCCCGGGTATACACGTCATACCGTTGACCCGTGCAGCGACCAGAGGACCGTTACGGGACCAAGCCCGCCAAGCCCCGCCGCGGCCGCTGGATTGCGATGGGGCTGACTGCGTTGGTCATCGTGGCCGGGGTCGGGATCGCCGCGATCGGATATGCCCGGTTGGGCCCTGGAGATGTCAAGGGCGAACTTTCCGCGTACAAACTCGTGGACTCTTCGACGGTTTCGGTCACCGCCTCGGTGGAACGGAAAGACCCGTCAAAGCCGGCGGTCTGCATCCTGCGGGCGCGTTCAATCGACGGCAGCGAGACCGGACGGCGCGAGGTGCTGGTGCCAGCGTCCTCACAGCGATCCGTGCCGGTCACAGCCCTGGTGAAGTCGACTCGACCGCCGGTGACCGGGGACGTTTACGGCTGCAGCCTGGCAGTTCCGCCGTATCTGATCGCGTCCTAACCCCAATTTCCTGAGCCCCGGTGCCATGGGACTGCACCGGGGGCCGCCAGAGAGACGTCGGCAACGTTCACATCGGGCAAACCTCGCCCAAAAATAGGCTGAACATCACAGCGACAGTGGTATGCTGGGCGGATACACGGATCCCTGCTGGGACCGTGTATTGCTGCATTCTGGAGAGTGAATCCCGCAGCAATGCACCCGCCCCGGCACCCGATAGAGGAGCGCCAGTGGACGTTGCTGGCCTGAGACAAGGAGTACCTGCACCATGACCGACACCCAGGTGACCTGGCTGACCCAGGAGTCACATGATCGGCTCAAGGCGGAACTCGACCAACTGATCGCCAACCGCCCCGTCATCGCCGCAGAGATCAACGAGCGCCGCGAAGAGGGAGACCTGCGCGAGAACGGCGGCTACCACGCCGCTCGCGAAGAGCAGGGTCAGCAGGAGGCGCGCATTCGTCAGCTACAAGAGCTCCTCAACAACGCCAAGGTGGGTGAGGTCCCGACACAGTCCGGTGTCGCACTGCCCGGTTCGGTCGTCAAGGTGTACTACGACGGCGACAAGGACGACACTGAGACCTTCCTCATCGCCACCCGCCAGGAGGGCGTCAAGGACGGCAAGCTCGAGGTGTACTCCCCCAGCTCACCGCTGGGTGGCGCGCTCATCGACGCCAAGGTCGGCGAGACTCGCAGCTACACCGTGCCGAACGGCGCAGAGGTCAAGGTGACTCTCGTCAGCGCCGAGCCGTACCACGACTGATTCCTTCACGAGTTCGTCGACTGAGAGCGAGCCTCACGCGGAAATCTGACCCGAAATCCGCGTGAGGCTCGCCCTCGTTGTGGGCTTGCCGGCATTTCTGAGCGCCTCATCAACGCGTGCGACCACAGTGCCGGCCCGGTGACGAAGCATCTCGGCACTTACCCGCACGATTGCCCAACCCTCGGCCGTCAACTCCGAGGCCCGATCGATGTCACGAGATCGTTGGCGGGAATCCAACCAATGTTGAGCTCCATCGAATTCGACACCGACCTTCAGGTCCTCCCACCCCATGTCGATACGAGCGATGAAATCGCCGTAGCGGTTGAACACCCGCATCTGCGTCCGCGGCGGCGGAAACCCCGATTTCACCAACAGAAGCCGGGTTCTAGTCTCCTGCGGCGATTCGGAACCTCCGTCGACCAATGCCAACGTGCTCTTCAGCGGAGTCAGGCCGCGGGCCCCTTTGTGCATCTTCATGACGTCGTCGACCTGCGCAGTTACCAAACCAGTCGCCGCCATGAGGGCATCTATCCGCTCGACGGCTGCCGCCTGCGGCAACCACCTACCCACATCGAAGGCGGTGCGCGCGGGACTCGTGACGGCGAGACCCTCGACACGATCAACCTCGTTATCCATCAACATATCCCGATGGATCCGTAAGCCGCTCGCGGTCTTGTGGTGACGATGGATCAGGTCGACTGTGACACCGGCGTCGACCCATTTGGCGCCATGAACGGCCGAGGCCGCCACCCCAGCGATCACGCCGCCGCGCTCGGTCCATAACCACGCCGCGTGTGCGCGCTGTGTCGCGCTCACCTCCGCATCACGCGGAACGTAGATGCCCGGATACAGCTGCCGGTATCGGGTGCGCATGTGGTGCTCGGTCATTGCTCCGGTGGAAAGCACCTCTCTGGACCGGAACGGCCACGGAATCTCCCCCATGGCCCGCAGCATCGCACCGACGACCGACAAGCCCGTCCGCCCGATCGAGTGCGAGCCTCACGTGGAAAACCAGGCCGAAAACCGCGCCTGGCTCGCACTCGTTCGTATGGGGGTCTACCGCTCTTCCTGAACCGTCAGGCCGGCCGCGACGATTGCGTCGAGGACGGCCTGACGGTGTTCTGGCCCCCGTGTTTCGACGGTCGCCAGCACATCCACCTCACCGAGACGCAGACGCTCGCTGTTACGCCAGTGAGTGACGTCAACGACGCTGGCACCTGATGCCCGAAAGACGTCGAGGAGACCCGAGAGACCACCCGGTGCGTCCGCGATGGTCACCCGCACCGTCAGATAGCGTCCGGCGGCCCGCAGACCATGAGTGATGACATGGGTGAGCAACAGCGGGTCGATGTTTCCGCCCGAGAGCACCGCACACACCGGGCCGCTGAGACGGAGTTCCTCGGCGGACAGCGTGAGCAGCGCGGCCACCGCGGCCGCACCGGCAGGTTCCACCACCAACTTGGCCCGCTCCAGGCACAGCAGCAGCCCGCGCGACAGCGCCTCCTCACTGACCGTGACCACGTCGTCGACCAGGGCGGCCACATGCTCGAACGGCACAGCTCCCGGCTTACCGACCGCGATGCCGTCTGCCATGGTGCCCATCGATTGCAGTGCCACCGGATGCCCGGCTTGCAGCGATAGCGGCCAGGCAGCAGCACCCGCGGCCTGCACCGCGACGATCCGCACCTCGGGTCGCGCCGCCTTGACCACCGCGGCGATACCCGCGACAAGCCCGCCACCGCCCGCGGGCACCACGATGGTGCCGACATCGGGAAGCTGCTCCAGAATCTCCAGCCCGACGGTGGCCTGCCCGGCCACGACGTCCCGATGGTCGAAGGGATGGATGAGTACCGCGCCGGTCTCCGCCGCGAACTCCGTCGCGGCCAACAGCGCATCATCGATGGTGGTGCCGGTGAGGTGCACGGTCGCGCCGTACGCGCGGGTCGCGACGATCTTGGGCAGCGCGGCCCCTACCGGCATGAACACTGTCGACTGGATGCCCAGCGTGGTTGCCGCCCAGGCCACGCCCTGGGCGTGATTACCCGCGCTGGCGGCCACCACCCCGTTCACCCGTTGGTCATCGGGCAGCAGACTGATCCGGTTGTAGGCGCCGCGCGGTTTGAAAGATCCTGTGCGTTGCAAGTTTTCGCATTTGAGACGCACCTCGTGCCCGCAGCGCTCACTGAGCGCGCGGAAGGCCACCACCGGTGTGCGCCGCATCACAGGAGCAAGCCGCTCGGCCACCTCCTGGATCTCCTGGACCGTCACCAACCCTGTTGCTCCCGCTGCCTGGATGCCCATGCCAGGCATCATGTCACCAGTTCTGCCGCTATTGTCCCCTCATGCCACAGATTGCGGAGGACCTCCTGCTTCTGTTGCTGAACAATGCCTCCGGACGGCCCCTTCTGGACAAGGATCGGCGCACACAAGCCCTTGCCGCCGCGATCATCCTGGATCTTGCTCTGGCGCAACGCGTCCGACCGGCCACGCAGGGCGAACCGGCGAAGGCCGGAAATCTGCTGGTGCTGCAGGCGCCGGATATCGGGGATCCGGTGCTGGACCGGGCGGTGCACCGGCTGCGACGACGACCGATGAGCCCGGTTGAGGCTATCGCCAAGGTTGGCCGCGGCGTGAACTCCCAGCTGCTGCATAGGCTGGAGATCACCGGGGACATCCACACGGTCCGCATGGGCAGCCGGCTCTTGCCGGAGAAGTACTGGCCGGTGACCAACAACGAGCGTGCGAACGCGGTGCGTCAGGGCGTCACCGATGTGTTGTTCCACTACGCCCCGCCCGCTCCCAGCACTGCCGCCATCATCGCAGTGCTGCACGGGGTCAACGGATTCGACGCGATCTTGAGTCTCGACCCCGTCGGCAAGCAGCAGGTGTCCCGATCGTCGCAGACAATCGCCGACGGCGGATGGTCGGCTCAGATCCGCGACAATCGCGGCTCTGCGGTCAATCTCGCGGTGACGGCCGCGGTGATCTCGGCGGCCCTGCATTCGATGAACTAGCGGTTACCGCAAGGCTTGTTCGAGATCACCGATCAGGTCGCCCACCTCTTCGATACCCACCGACAGCCGCACCAGATCCTCGGGCACTTCCAGCAGCGACCCAGCGGTGGACGCATGCGTCATGGCAGCCGGATGCTCGATGAGCGACTCCACACCGCCTAAGGACTCAGCGAGAATGAAAAGCTCTGTTCGCGAGCACAAATCGAGTGCGGCCTGACGCCCTCCAGCCAACCGCACGCTGACCATCCCGCCGAATCCACGCATCTGCTTGGCGGCCACCGCGTGCCCGGGATGACTGTCCAGACCCGGGTAGACAGTGTGCGCGACCGCCGAATGACCGGCCAGGAACTCGGCCACCGCTTGAGCGTTCTCACTGTGCCGCTGCATGCGCAGCGCCAATGTCTTGATGCCCCGATAGGTCAGGTAGGCGTCGAACGGACCCGGCACGGCGCCCGCCCCGTTCTGCAAGAAGGCGAATGCGGTGTCCAACTCCTCGTCATTGGTGAGCAGCGCGCCGCCCACCACATCGGAGTGCCCGCCAATGTATTTGGTGGTGGAGTGCAACGCGATATCGGCGCCGAGATTCAGCGGTTGTTGCAGCGCCGGCGACGCGAATGTGTTATCCACCAAAAGCTTCACCGAATGTTCAGTTGCCACCTGGGCGACGGCCGCAATATCGGCGATGCTCAGCAACGGGTTGGTGGGCGTCTCGAGCCAGATCAGCTTGGTGCTGGAGGTGATCGCCGCACGAATGGCGTCGACATCGGCCACCGGGACCGGAGTGTGGGTAACTCCCCACTGAGAGAACACCTTGTCGATCAGCCGAAAAGTGCCGCCGTAGGCATCGTTGGGGATGATCAGATGATCACCCGGGCGTAACAGCGCGCGCAGGACGCAGTCGGTGGCCGCCATCCCCGAGCTGAATGCCCGACCAAAATGGGCGTCTTCCAATGCCGCCAGCGAGGATTCGAGAACCGCCCGGGTGGGATTGCCGGTGCGTGCGTACTCGAAACCGCCGCGCAGCTGACCGACGCCGTCCTGGGCGAAGGTCGAGCTAGCGTAGATCGGCACGTTGACCGCACCGGTCTGCGGATCGGCATGGAAGCCACCGTGGATGGCTCTTGTGGAAAACCCTTGCCACCGAGACGCGTCGGCGGCGCTGCGCTGCTCACTCATCAGGTCCGAGCCTATACGGACCGTTGCGAGTGAGACAGCCCAGCGCCGCCAATCGGGTTACTTCTACTTGGGAACGACGACGGTCTTCACTAGCATGTCGGCGATCGTCTGGCGCTTCGGCGTGAACAACGGCAGCAGGAAGCCGATGTAACAGATGATCGCGTCGAGAACGTGTGCCAGCGAACGGACGACGGACATACCGAACCCGATCGGCTGGCCGGTGGCCTCGCCGAGCACCTGGATGCCGAGCACGCCCTTGCCGATGCTTGAACCCGTGGTGCCCTGCTTCAGGCCCCAGTTCCAGACGAGCCATCCGACGCCCAGGAGCCAGAACACGACCAGTGCGGCAATACCCAGTCCGGAGTACCCGGCGCTGCAGCTGCTGAAGCTCATCCCACCACCACTCATGGGATCGCCGTACACCTCGCCCACGCACTCCGTGTCGGAGGTCATCGTCGCACCGGCGATCAGCTGGCCGATGCCGACCAGAACGACGTAGGGGATGAGGTCGATGATCCAGGCACCGACACGCTTGATCCAGATCTCAAAATTGCTACCCGGCAGGGCTGGTGCACCAGCTGCCGGAGGAGGCGGCGGGTACCCGCCCGGATCCTGCGGCGAGGGTGGTGGAACTTCAGTCACGGTTGTCCTCCAGTTCGTATGGCACGCATCAGCGTCGAGCAACAGAGCACATTACGCTTTCAGCGTTTCCACAGGTTGGCTTCCGGGAAACGATTTGGGACCAAATTCAGTGCCGCACGCCTCTACCCGAGGAGACGAATCCAAGCAGATCATGGCGGGTAATGACACCGACCGGCTTGCCCTCGTCGATAACCATCACCGCATCGGTGTCGCGCAACATGGACCCCGCGGTACTCAGCGGCTCACCAGCACCGACCAGCGGCAACGGCGGACTCATGTGCTGGGACACGGCGTCGGCCAATTGCGCCCGGCCCTCGAATACCGCTGACAGCAGCTCCCTTTCGGATACCGACCCGGCGACCTCACCGGCCATGACCGGCGGTTCGGCGCCGACGACCGGCATCTGCGACACCCCGTACTCGCGCAGGATCTCGATGGCGTCGCGCAGCGTCTCGGACGGATGCGTATGCACCAAATCCGGTAGCGCACCGGACTTTCCACGCAGTACATCGCCGACGGTGGGCTCGGACTTGCTGCCATCGAGGCGGCTACGCAGGAACCCGTAGGAGGACATCCACGAGTCGTTGAACACCTTGGACAGGTATCCCCGGCCGCCGTCGGGCAACAGCACCACGATCACGGCATCGGGTCCGGCCTTCTCAGCCAATCGAATTGCCGCCACCACTGCCATCCCGCAGGATCCGCCGACCAGTAATCCCTCTTCGCGCGCCAGCCGGCGTGTCATCTCGAACGAGTCGGCATCGGATACCGCGATCACCTCGTCGACAACGCTGGGGTCGTACGCGGTGGGCCAAAAGTCCTCTCCCACACCCTCGACAAGGTACGGGCGGCCGGTGCCACCGGAGTAGACGGACCCCTCCGGATCCGCACCGACGACCTTCACCGTGCCACCGGACACCTCCTTGAGGTACCGGCCCGCACCGGTGATCGTCCCGCCGGTTCCCACCCCGGCGACGAAATGGGTGATCTTGCCGTCGGTGTCGGCCCAGATCTCCGGGCCGGTGGTCTCGTAGTGGCTGGCCGGTCCGTTCGGATTGGAGTACTGGTCGGGCTTCCAGGCGCCATCGATCTCGCGCACAAGACAGTCCGAGACGTTGTAGTAGCTGTCCGGGTGCTCCGGCGGCACGGCCGTGGGGCATACGACGACCTCGGCCCCGTAGGCACGCAACACATTCCGCTTGTCCTCGCTGACCTTGTCCGGGCACACGAACACGCAGTGATAACCCTTGCGCTGGGCCACCAGCGCCAACCCGACGCCGGTGTTGCCCGACGTGGGTTCGACGATGGTGCCACCGGGCTTGAGCAGGCCCGCTTCCTCGGCAGCCTCGATCATCTTGACGGCGATGCGGTCTTTGGAGCTACCGCCGGGATTGAGGTACTCGATCTTGGCGGCCACCACCCCGCTGCCCTTGGCCACCACCGAGTTGAGCTGGACGAGGGGGGTGTTACCGATCAGATCGGAGACATGCTGGGCGATGCGCATACCCGTAACGCTATTAGACCGGCGACCGGCCCGCGCACAGGGGAGCTAACGGAGGGATCAAACCGCCGCAGGTGCGACGAACTCCGCCGAGGAAGTCTCGGGCACCGCGTCACGAATGTACTGGCCGATCTGCGCCAGCGACCTCTTGGCCTCGGGCACGATCTTGGCGGCCACCTGGAAGACGTGCATCTGACCGGGCCAGATCTTGATCTCCACCGGCACACCCTGCTCGGCGAGGCGCTGTCCCAGCAGGCGCGCGTCGTACAGCAGCACCTCCGACCCGGAGCAATGCACCAGCGTCTGTGGCATCCGGCCGTCGACCTTGTCGATGATCTCCCGCGGCGGCACACCGCCACCGGCCTTGGTGAGAATCTTCTCCAGTGCCTCAAAGCAGTTGGGCGGCAACATCACGTCGGTCTTGGCGTTTTCATGCGCGACCTTGGGCGCGGGATCCAGCTCGATGAGCGGCGAGATGAGTGCCAGCGCGGCCGGAGCTTCGCCGTCCTCGGCCAGCAAGCGTTCAGTCACTGCCACCGAGAGAAATCCACCGGCCGAATCACCCGCCAGCACAATCTGATCCGCCGCATATCCCTGTGCGCGCAGCCAGCGGTACCCGTCCAGGCAATCGTCGACAGCCTGATCCAGCGAGGCCTTGGGCGGCATGCGGTAATCGACCACCAGACACGGCGCGTCTGCGTGCTGGGAAATCGTGGAGACCATGGCGCTGTGGGTGTTTGGGCCGCCGACGATGAACGCGCCACCATGCAGATAGAGCACCACCCGGCCCGTGCCGTCCACCGGTCCGACACCCTTGGCGCGAACCAGGCGCGCGTTGGTGTTCGCCAGCGTGACGGTCGCCCTGACCGTGCCGCGCGGGGGAACCAGCGCCCGGCCAAGTTCTTCAATCAGGCCAAACGGGTAAGGAAGTGTGGGGGCATGGCTGCCAATCTGCAGCACCGTGCGCACCGTCATCCGGACACCGAATCCCAGCAGCCGCGCGGCCATACTCGCCGCGTCCTCGATCACTTCGACAGCGGCGCCGTCGCTCATCGGAAGGGCGCGTACCAGCGTGTTCAGCGAGGATCCCGCAGATCCCGCATGCCCGTAATCGGGGGTGCGCTTCGGTGCGGTCATCTGTTCAGGCTCCTTTGCCTAGCCAGTGTCCTGCTCTACTCAGGCTGCTAGCTGGGAGCTAGCGCCCGATGGACTATACCTATCAACAGGCAACAAACCGCTTTCGATACCGCATCGTCCACGCCTCATTTCGCGTGATGCTGGTCAGGGGACTGGCGCGGTGTGTCGCCTTCCGTGAAAATAGCCCCCGTGAGCATCCTCGCCACACGCAGACGGACGATCTGGGCGGCCCTGAGCACCGGGGCCGCGGGCGCGGCGATGGGTACCGGGCTCTGGGGCGCGTACAGCTTCCTGAACGCGCAGGCCAGACAGGTTCGCCTGGTGATTCCGAAGACTCACGACGCTCCCCCGGTTGCCGATGGCGTGTACGAACCCGGCGGCGGTCCGGTCACCAGATACAGCCGCGGCCTGCAGTACGACCTGCACCTGGCGATCTTCGGAGACTCCACCGCCACCGGCTATGGCTGCCACATACCCGACGAAGTGCCCGGGGTGCTGCTGGCGCGCGGTTTGGCCGAAGAGTCTGGGAAACGAATCCGGCTGTCCACCAAGGCGATATCGGGCGCGACATCCAAGGGGCTGGCCGCGCAGATCGACGCTATGTCGATCATCGGCCCGCCCCCGGACCTCGCCGTGATCATGATCGGCGCCAACGACGTGACCTCGCTCAACGCCGTACGAGCCTCCGCACAGCGCCTGGGTCTGGCCGTGCGGCGTCTGCGCGCGGCCGGGTCGGCAGTAGTGGTGGGCACCTGCCCCGATTTCGGGGTAATCACTGCCATACCGCAGCCACTGCGGGCCGTGGTGCGCTCCCGCGGGCTGCGCCTGGCCCATTTCCAGGCGGCGGCGGTGCGGGCCGCCGGCGGCGTCTCCGTCCCGCTTGCTGATCTGCTCTCGCCGGAGTTTCTGCAGGCTCCCGAGGAGATGTTCGCCGACGACCACTACCACCCGTCGGCCGCGGGATATGCGCTGGCAGCGCGGCTGTTGCTACCGGCCGTCGCGCATGCTCTCGGCGAATGGACGGGTGGGCCGATTCCAGATTTGCCATGGGTGTCCGCCGCCGCGGAGTCGCAGACCATGGGCGCCCGGATGCGCGTCCTGGGAAGGATCTGGCGGCGCACTGCTACCGAGATCGGGGTGGCGGTCGGCCAGCCCGACAATCTGCCCGTCGCATCGCTGCATTAGATTCCAGGGGAGTAGAACCAGTACTAATTCCCCTATATCAGGAGTTTTCATGCCCGAAGCCGTGATCGTTTCCCTCGCCCGCTCCCCCATCGGGCGCGCCGGCAAGGGCTCGCTGGTGAGCATGCGGCCGGATGACCTGGCCGCCCAGATGGTGCGCGCCGCCCTCGACAAGGTGCCCGCACTGGACCCCAAGGACATCGACGATTTGATGCTGGGCTGCGGTCAGCCCGGCGGTGAGGCCGGTTTCAACATCGGTCGCGCCGTGGCGGTGCAGTTGGGTTACGACTTCCTGCCCGGCACCACCGTCAACCGCTACTGCTCGTCCTCGCTGCAGACCACCCGGATGGCCTTCCACGCCATCAAGGCCGGCGAGGGCCATGCCTTCATTTCCGCTGGTGTGGAGACGGTTTCGCATTTCCCGAAGGGCACCTCCGACGGCTGGCCGGACAGCCACAATCCGCTGTACGCCGATGCCGAGGCCCGCACCGTCACTGCCGCGCAGGGCGCCACCGAGTGGCATGACCCGCGCAACGACGACCTGACCCCCGATGTCTACATCGCGATGGGCCAGACCGCCGAGAACGTGGCACTGCACACCGGCATCAGCCGCGAGGACCAGGACCACTGGGGCGTGCGCAGCCAGAACCGAGCCGAAAAGGCCATCGCCGACGGCTTTTTCGAGCGTGAGATCACCCCGGTGACCCTGGCCGACGGCACCGTCGTATCCAAGGACGACGGCCCGCGCGCCGGCACCACCTACGAGGCGATCAGCCAGCTGAAGCCGGTGTTCCGCCCCAACGGCACCATCACCGCCGGTAACGCCTGCCCCCTCAACGATGGTGCGGCCGCTCTGGTCATCCTGAGCGACACCCGCGCCAAGGAGCTGGGTCTGACCCCGCTGGCGCGCGTCGTGTCCACCGGCGTGTCCGGTCTTTCCCCGGAGATCATGGGTCTGGGACCGATCGAGGCCGTCAAGCGCGCACTGGCGAACGCGGGCAAGTCGATCGGCGATATCGACCTGTTCGAGATCAACGAGGCGTTCGCGGTGCAGGTGCTGGGTTCGGCTCGCGAGCTCGGCATCGAGGAGGACAAGCTCAACGTGTCCGGCGGTGCGATCGCCCTGGGTCACCCCTTCGGCATGACCGGTGCGCGCATCACCGCCACGCTGCTCAACAACCTGACCACCTACGACAAGACCTTCGGCGTCGAGACCATGTGCGTTGGCGGCGGCCAGGGTATGGCGATGGTCATCGAGCGGCTCGCCTAACAAGCCCGTCAGCGCCGAAACCGAGGTTGTGGCGAGTTCGTCTCGCACGTTCCCGCCATAACCTCGGTCTCGGCGACACTAAGATTCAGTCGCGATGACCACTATCGGAACTCCCCTGTCACCGCGCGCGACGCGGGTCATGCTGCTCGGCTCCGGCGAGCTCGGCCGCGAGGTGCTGATTGCCCTGCAACGTCTGGGCGTCGAGACCATCGCCGTCGACCGCTATCAGAACGCCCCTGGCCACCAGGTCGCCCACCATGCGCGCGTCATCTCGATGTCCGACCCGGAGCAGCTGCGGGCATTGATCGAAGCGGAGAAACCGGATCTCGTCGTACCGGAGATCGAGGCGATCGCCACCCCGACGCTGGAAGCGCTGGAGGCCGAGGGCGCCGTCCGGGTGATCCCCACCGCACGTGCCGCACGGCTCACCATGGATCGCGAAGGCATCCGCCGCCTGGCGGCGGAAACACTCGGATTGCCTACCAGCCCTTACCAATTCTGCGACTCGCTCGCCGAGCTGCAGGCCGCGATCGACGGCGGTGTCGGGTACCCGTGCGTCGTGAAGCCGCTCATGAGCAGCTCCGGTAAGGGGCAGAGCAAGCTGGACGGACCCGCCGATGTGAGCGCCGCCTGGGACTACGCCATGGCAGGCAGCCGGGTAAGCAATAGCCGTGTGATCGTCGAGGGATTTGTCGACTTCGACTATGAAATCACGTTGTTGACGGTCCGGGCGCTGGGCGAAAGCGGGGACATCGAGACGAGCTTTTGTGCGCCGATCGGGCATCGACAGGCCAACGGCGACTACGTCGAGAGCTGGCAGCCGCACCCCATGTCGGATGCCGCCTTGGACAGTGCACAGCGAACAGCCCTAGCCGTCACCGAAAACTTGGGCGGGCAGGGTATTTTCGGCGTCGAGCTCTTCGTCAAGGGCGACCAGGTGTATTTCAGCGAAGTGAGCCCGCGCCCACACGACACCGGCATGGTCACCATGATCACGCAGTGGCAGAACGAGTTCGAACTGCACGCCCGCGCCATCCTCGGGCTTCCTGTCGACACGACGTTGAAGACCCCGGGCGCCAGCGCGGTCATCTACGGCGGGGTCGACGCGGCGGGCGTCGTATTCGACGGTGTCGAGGCCGCCCTGCGCGTGCCCCGTACCGATCTGCGCTTGTTCGGCAAGCCGGAAAGCTTCGTCACCCGCCGCATGGGCGTGGCCCTGGCCTACGACGAGGACGTGCAGACCGCGCGACGCAATGCCTCCGAGGCCGCACAGCGGGTCCGCGTCTCTCACTGACACGAAAAAAGGGGCGCCCCCTGGCGGGACGCCCCTTTTTTGTCGAGTACTAGTCGTTCTGGAAGTAGCTCAGCAGTCGCAGGATCTCGACGTACAGCCAGACCAGGGTGACGGCCAGGCCGAGGGCGATGCCCCAGGCGGCCTTCTCCGGTGCACCGGCACGGACCATCTGGTCGGCGGCGTCGAAGTCGATCAGGAAGCTGAACGCAGCCAGACCGATGCAGACGAGCGAGAAGATGATCGCGATCGGTCCACCGCTGCGCAAGCCCATGTCGATGCCGAACAATCCGAGCACAATGTTGCCGATCGCCAGCACCAGCACGCCGACCAGACCGGCCAGCAGCATCCGCTGAAACTTGGGCGTGACGCGGATGGCACCAGAGCGATAGACGAACAGCATGCCGATGAACACGCCGACGGTACCGAGCACCGCCTGGCCGATCAGAGCGCCGGCGCTGGCTCCGCCGACACCGACGCTCGCCGGGATGACGAACGAGATGGCACCGACGAAGAGCCCCTCGAGCGCGGCATAGCTCAGCACGATCGCCGGGTTGTCCTGCTTACGCCCGAAGCTCGCGATCATCACCATGATGAAGCCGCCAAGACCACCGATAGCGAGGAGAGGCAGCGCCAGCGCGTTGTTGGCACTGACCAGGAAGAACGACGCCGCGGCGACGGCGACAATGACACCGAGGGTGATACCGGTCTTGGTGACCACGTCATCGATCGTCAGCGGCCGGGATACGCCGGCCTGAGCCTCCGGGTAAGCGGTGTACGGGTCCTGCCGCATCTGCTGGGCCGCCATAGCACCGGCACCTGCCGCGCCCGCCCCGAACTGCGCATAGCCGCCACCCTCTTTTCCGGGCAGCGTCCGAAGAATGGGATTGCTGGTGGTTCGCACCGTCGTGATCCTCTCCTGGAAGTGCGGTACCGCGAGGTGCGGCCTCCGCAGATGACATCTAACAAGTCAACTGGTGATTCAACGAGCAGGAAAGTGCAAGAGTTCCGCGCTTACGCCACTGGTCCGCGAGACTGTCCGGCCACGTCTGAACTCAGACTACCGCCCAGACCCCACCGTGGTGGCAAATCCCTGTGAGATCCCTGTGAACAGTAGGATTTTTAACTGGAAGTCCTACTAGACATTACATGGATGTCCAACTAGATTCAGAAGCGCCGACCACCCGGATTTCCAACCGCTTCCAAGGGGCTACACCATGAGTTCGTTACCTGATTCCCTGCCTAAATTGACACATTTCGTCGGCGGTGAGCGCGTTCCCGGCACGTCCGAGCGCTTCGCCGATGTCTACGACCCGACGCTGGGCAAGCCGGTACGGCGGGTGCCGCTGGCCGACGTTTCCGAAGTCGAGGCGGTCATCGCGAACGCCGCGCAAGCTCAGCCCGGCTGGGCCGCCCGCAACCCCCAGCAACGCGGGCGTGTGCTCGCCAAGTTTGTCGACCTGGTCCGTGCGGAGATCGACGAGCTGGCCACGATGTTGTCCCAGGAGCACGGCAAGACCCACGCCGATGCCAAGGGTGATATCGAACGCGGGCTTGAGGTGTGCGAATTCGCCACCGGCATCCCCCACCTCATCAAGGGTGAGTACACCAGCGGAGCGGGCACGGGTATCGACGTGTACTCCATCCGCCAGCCCCTCGGCGTGGTCGCAGGCATCACCCCGTTCAACTTCCCGGCCATGATTCCGCTCTGGAAGGCCGGCCCCGCACTGGCGTGTGGAAATGCCTTCGTGCTCAAGCCCTCCGAGCGCGATCCCTCAGTGCCGTTACGCCTTGCCGAGCTGTTCCTCGAAGCAGGCCTGCCGCCCGGCGTCTTCAACGTCGTCAACGGTGACAAGACTGCCGTGGACGCGCTGCTGCACGATCCGCGCATCGCCGCCGTCGGATTCGTCGGATCCACCCCGATCGCGCAGTACATCTACGAGACCGCGACTGCCAACGGCAAACGGGCTCAGTGCTTTGGCGGCGCCAAGAACCACATGATCATCATGCCGGACGCCGACATCGACCAGGCCATCGATGCGCTGATCGGTGCGGGCTACGGCTCGGCCGGCGAGCGCTGTATGGCGATCTCGGTCGCGGTACCTGTCGGTGAATCCACCGCCGAACGGCTCGTCGACGGCCTGACCAAGCGCGCCCGCGAATTGGTGGTCGGACCCTCCCTGGACGATGGCGTCGACTTCGGCCCGCTAGTGGGCGCGGACGCGCTCAAGCGAGTGCGCGACTACATCGACATCGGTATCGCAGAAGGTGCGCAGCTGGTTCTGGATGGCCGCGACCTCACGGTCGACGGCCACGAGGATGGGTTCTTCATCGGCGCATCACTTTTCGACCACGTGACGCCGGAGATGCGCATCTACAAGGAAGAGATCTTTGGGCCGGTGGTGTCGGTGGTGCGGGCCAAGGATTACGACGAGGCAGTGCGGCTGCCCTCTGAGCACGAGTTCGGCAACGGTGTCGCGATCTTCACCCGCGACGGCGACACCGCGCGCGACTTCTGCGCCAAGGTCAACACCGGAATGGTCGGAGTAAACGTGCCGATTCCGGTTCCGGTGGCGTACCACACGTTTGGCGGCTGGAAGCGATCCGGATTCGGCGACCTCAACCAGCACGGGCCCGACTCGATCCGGTTCTACACCAAGACCAAGACGGTGACCCAGCGTTGGCCTTCGGGCACCAAAGAAGGCGCCTCCTTCGTGATTCCGACCATGGACTGAGTGGGCTATCCATGTTCAATCTCACCGACGAGCAGCGTGAAATCTGGAATACGGCACGGGAATTCGCCGATATCCACATCGCGCCCCACGCCCTGGAATGGGACCGCGACAAATACTTCCCGGTCGAGGTGTTTCCCAAGGCCGCGGCATTGGGCATGGGCGGCATCTACATCGATCCCGAAGTCGGCGGCTCCGGTCTCACTCGTCTGGATGCCTCGTTGATCTTCGAGGCGATGGCCACCGGGTGCTCCGCCGTGTCCGCGTTCATCTCCATTCACAACATGGCTGCCTGGATGATCGACGAATTCGGCGATGAGGAGCAGCGGCAACGGTGGCTGCCCTCGATGTGCACCATGGAGACGCTCGGGGCGTACTGCCTGACCGAGCCCGAATGCGGAAGTGACGCATCGGCCTTGCGAACCAGCGCGGTTCGCCAGGGGGACGAGTATGTGCTCAACGGCGTCAAACAGTTCATCTCGGGCGCCGGGGCCGCGGACCTCTACGTGGTAATGGCACGCACCGGGGGCCCCGGCCCACGGGGCATCTCCACCATCGTGGTGCCCAAGGACACTCCGGGGCTGTCCTTCGGGCCCCCGGAACGCAAGATGGGTTGGCATGCTCAGCCCACCGCACAGGTCGTCTTCGAAGATGTCCGGGTTCCGGTGGACAACCGTATCGGCGAGGAAGGCATCGGATTCACCATCGCGATGCGCGGACTCAACGGCGGCCGGCTCAACATCGCGTCCTGCTCGCTCGGTGGTGCCCGCTCGGCGCTGGAGAAGACCATTGAGTACCTGCGCACGCGTAAGGCATTCGGCGACGAGCTGATCAAGTTCCAGGCGCTGCAGTTCAGGCTCGCGGACATGGCCACGGAGCTGGAGGCGGCCCGCACCATGGTCTGGCGTGCGGCCTCGGCGGTACATGAGGGCGATCCGCGCGCGGCCGAGCTGTGCGCCATGGCCAAACGCATTGCCACTGACGTAGGTTTCACGGTGGCCAACGAGGCGTTGCAGCTCCACGGCGGCTACGGCTACCTGGCCGAATACGGTATCGAGAAGATCGTGCGTGACCTACGGGTGCACCAGATTCTGGAAGGAACCAACGAGATCATGCGAGTCATTGTGTCCCGCAAGCTAATGACAGAGGGGCTTCCGGCGTGACAGATCAGATCGAGACGCGAGTCGAAAAGGGTGTCGGCCTGCTGACGCTCAACCGTCCCAAGGCCATCAACTCGCTGACCAACGACATGATCACCGCGATGTCGGTGGCCCTGTCCGAGTGGGAGGCCGATGACGCGGTGCGTGCGGTGGTGCTGTCCGGCGCCGGGGAGCGCGGCCTCTGTGCGGGTGGCGACGTGGTGGAGATCCACAACAGCGCCAAGATCGACGGGGTGGTTGCCCGCCGGTTCTTCCGCGAGGAGTACCAGCTCAACGCCCAGGTCGGCCGGTTCCCGAAACCGTATGTGGCGCTGATGGATGGCATCGTGATGGGTGGCGGTGTGGGAGTGGCTGGGCATGCCAACACGCGCATCGTCACGGACACCTCCAAGGTCGGCATGCCCGAGGTCGGGATCGGATTCATCCCGGATGTGGGCGGAACCTATCTACTCTCCCGCGCCCCGGGTCAGCTTGGACTGCACGCCGGACTCACCGGCGCCCCGTTCTCCGGTGCCGACGCCATCGCGTTGGGCTTCGCCGACCACTACGTGCCACATGACCGGCTGGAAAAGTTCACCAGGGCCATCATCGACAGCGACCTCGCCACCGCGCTCGCGGTGCACGGCGCCATAGCTCCTTCGAGTGACCTTTTGGCCCAACGCACCTGGATCGACGAATGCTACGCCCGGGAAACCGTCGCCGATATCGTGGCGGCGCTGCAGTCGCACGGCGATGAGCGAGCCCGCGCGGCCGCCGATCAGATCCTGACCCGCTCCCCCATCGCATTGTCGGTGACGCTCGCCGCCGTGCGACGGGCCCGCGAACTGCCCTCGCTGGAAGCAGTGCTCACCCAGGAGTATCGGGTGTCCAGCCAATCGGTGAGTTCCCACGATCTCGTCGAGGGCATCAGGGCGCAGCTGGTCGACAAGGATCGCAACCCACAGTGGGACCCGAAGACACTCGCCGCGGTTACCGATGCCGATGTCGAGGCCTTCTTCCAGCCAGTCAGCGATGATTTGGTGTGGTCATGACGAATATTGCATTCATCGGCTTGGGCCACATGGGGTTACCGATGGCGGTCAACCTCGCGAAGGCCGGGCACACCGTGGCCGCCTTCGACCTGTCCGAGCAGGCACGCGCAGCCGCCACCGAGGCCGGTCTGCCGCTGGCGGAATCGGGGGCGGCGGCTGCCGCGACTGCCGATGTGGTGATCACCATGTTGCCCAAGGGCGAGCATGTGCTCGCCGCGTATCAGGACCTGCTGCCCGCGGCGCGTCCGGGCACGCTGTTCATCGACTCCTCCACCGTCGACGTGGCCGATGCGCGCGCCGCACATGAGGCGGCGACCACCGCGGGACATCGCTTCGCCGACGCTCCGGTATCCGGCGGAGTGCCCGGCGCCACCGCGGCGACGCTGACGTTCATGGTGGGTGCCGATGACGCCGTATTCGCCGACGCCGAACCGATCCTGACAGTCATGGGCAAGCGCGTCGTGCACTGTGGCGGCCCCGGCGTGGGGCAGGCCGCGAAGATCTGTAACAACATGATCCTCGGGGTGTCGATGATCGCGATCAGCGAGGCGTTCGCGCTGGGTGAGAAGCTCGGCCTGAGCCATCAGGCTCTTTTCGATGTCGCCGCCAACGCCTCCGGTCAGTGTTGGGCGCTCACGTCGAACTGTCCCGTGCCCGGCCCCGTGCCCACCAGTCCCGCGAATCGTGACTACACGCCCGGCTTCGCCGTCGCCCTGATGGCCAAGGACTTGGGACTGGCCGCCAATGCGGTACGCACCAACGGAGTTGATGCGCAGCTCGGCCTCGCCGCAGCCCACATCTACGACGACTTCAATACCTCGGGCGGCTCGGGCCTAGACTTCTCGGCGATCTTCACGCGAATTCAAGGAGTGTCATGACTTTCGAAACCATCCTCACCGAGCAGATCGACCGGGTCGCCGTCATCACCCTGAACCGGCCAAAGGCGCTCAACGCGCTGAACTCGCAGGTAATGAACGAGGTCACCACCGCCGCAGCAGAATTCGACGCCGACCATGGCATCGGAGCGATCATCATCACCGGTAGCGAGAAGGCATTCGCGGCTGGTGCGGATATCAAAGAAATGGCCGACCAGTCGTTCAGCGACATGTTCGGCTCCGACTTCTTCGCCGCCTGGGGCAAGTTGGGCGCCGTACGCACCCCGACCATCGCGGCCGTGAGCGGATACGCCCTGGGCGGCGGATGTGAGCTGGCCATGATGTGCGACCTGATCATCGCCGCCGAAAACGCCAAGTTCGGCCAGCCCGAGATCAAGCTGGGCGTGCTGCCCGGCATGGGTGGATCGCAGCGGCTCACTCGCGCCATCGGCAAGGCGAAGGCCATGGACATGATTCTCACCGGGCGCAACATGGATGCCGCCGAGGCCGAGCGCAGCGGTCTGGTGTCGCGTGTGGTCCCCACCGTAAGCCTGCTCGACGAGGCCAAGGCCGTCGCCAAGACCATCTCGGAGATGTCACTCTCGGCCTCCATGATGGCCAAGGAAGCCGTCCATCGGGCCTTCGAGTCCAGCCTGACCGAAGGATTGTTGTTCGAGCGCAGGATCTTCCACTCGGCATTCGGAACCGCTGACCAGTCAGAGGGCATGGCCGCATTCGTCGAGAAGCGTCCTGCCAACTTCATTCACCGGTAGAGATTCGTCGGATCATGACCCTGCCGTTCGATCCCGTCGACGATGCCCATCGCCATTGGGTTGAGAACGGCTGGGGTGAGGTCGCCGACGGGATGGCCGCCGTCACATCGGTGATGCGGACTCACCAGATCATGCTGGCGCGCGTCGAAGATGTGCTGCGCCCACACGGACTGACCTTCTCGCGGTACGAGCTGTTGATGCTGCTGTCGTTCAGCCGGGCCGGCTCCATGCCCATGGCCAAAGCCAGTGCCCGCCTTCAGGTTCACCCCACATCGGTGACCAACACGGTGGACCGACTGGAGGAGGCGGGACTGGTGCGCCGAGTTCCCAACCCCGCCGACGGTCGCGGCACGCTGGTGGAGATCACCGGCGCCGGACGCGATCTCGGTTCGGTGGCGACGGCCGACCTGAACGCGAAAGTGTTCGCACAGATCGGGCTCTCGCCCGCGCGTACCCGCACCCTGGTGTCGGTGTTGACGCACCTGCGGCGCGACGCCGGTGACTTCGGCTAAAGCCAGACGTCCTGGACCTATCGCATGTGGTGCCCGCGTCTATACCTAGATCAGGATGCCGTTGTCCTTGAGGGCCTTGTATCCGCCGATGACGTCGGTGGCGCGGTAGAGGCCGATCTCCTGCAGAGAGGCGGCAGCCAGGCTGGACGTATAGCCCTCCTGGCACAGGATGACCCATTCCACGTCGTGATTGCCCGCCTCCGGGATCCGGGCGTCACTTTCCGGGTCCAGGCGCCACTCCAGAACATTGCGCTCGATGACGAGGGCATTGACCACTTCGCCCTCCTCGGCACGCTGCGCGGCGGGGCGAATGTCGACGAGGAATGCGCCGCGGCCGAGCGCGGTCGGCACCTCGTCGGCGGGCAGACGGCGCAGGCGGCCGCGCGCCGTGGCCAGCAGATCATGGATCGTCATGCCGCCGGCCCTTCGGGCTCATCGGTGAGGATGGTGCGGCTCCGTCGCAGCGTCTTGGCCTGGGTCACTTCGTAGTACGACATCGCGGTCAGCGGCGGCGAGTACGCGTGCACACTCAGCGTGGGTCCGATTTCAGCAGGAGCCGGTGCTTCGATGGATCTCAGGGGTGCCCGCATCACGTCGTGCACCCAGCCCAGCGGGAATCCGGCCTGATCCCCCGCGTCGAGCCGACGGCGCACCAGTTGACTTCCGTCCCAGCGATATTCGTGTAGCGAACCGCTGAGCACGGTCAGCGCGCCGAGTGACCCGCAGTGGTCGTGCAATTCGGTGGACTTGTCGGGCACCCAGCTGATCAGCCAGACGTCCAGCTCGTCGTCGGCATGAATGCGGGTGGCCCAGCGCTCGTCGGCAGGAAGCCCGCCCGCGGGCAGCAGATGGTCGAAGCGGCCGTGCAGGGCGTCGTCGGCACCCTCATCGGTGATGCGGAGCAGATCCGGCAGTCGCAGTCGGGTGGGTGAGGATCCGGCGGAGGACGGGCGGCGCAGATCCAGGACAGATGCAGTGGTCATGAAGGCTCAATCGATGGCAGGGGCAGGGATGGTGGCGGCTAGCCGCAACACCACCCCTGAAAACCCCTGTGTCCCATCACAGCTGAAATGGTACCGGCGTTTTCCAGCGGTTTTCCCCTCCGAGCAAAAGCTCTGAGTGAGTAAATGTTGTCGCTGGTAGGCACTTGCTACTTTGGAGTGGTGACCGCCACAACCCGCATCGCCGCGACCCTGATGGCCCTCTGTGTCCCGTTGATCGGTGCGGCATGCACGTCCAAATCCGACGACAAGGCGACTCCCGCCCCCACCGGCGGCACCACCGCACCCATCGAGAAACCCGCCGCCCAACCCCCCGCCTCCGGTTCTGGGCTGTCCCCAGCGGGCGTCACGACGTCCGTGGACGCCGCGCCCAGCTCTTTGGAGGAGGAGTACTACCAAGCCTGCCGCGCGGCGGCAGACTGGATGACCGGGAAGCAGGATGGCCCCGCCCAGCTCGTCGAGGGGTATCTGCAGTCCATTCAGACCAATGGGAACGTGGGCCCCGGGACCTTTCATAAGTCCTGGCACGAGCTGCCCGCGGACCGGCAAGCTGCGGTGATCGTGGCGACGAACGCCGCCGCCGAGCAGCAGTGCTAAGCACGGCCCGATAAGGCACTCATCGATTTCCTTTGCGATTCAACAGAATTCGGAAAAATCTGACGCGAACGCATCACTCAGCAAACATCGAGTAATGCACGTAACCTCACCTTGGACGAACCCGCACGCGGTGTTAGCATGCTCCGGTCAGTGCTCATGGGGTCACGGATGCAACGAATGTGTCCACTCACCGAACGGACGGTAACGACGTTGGCGAATTCAGATCAGCTTCCCCCGAAGCCCACGCTGGTTCATTGGACGATCGTCGGAGCGGCAGTTGTCGCAACCATCGTCGCAGCGGTTGTCGGCTTCACGGCGGGTGACACCGAACTCGCCCGATTCGTGCAGGGCATCGTCACGCCGCTGCTCGCCCTCGTCTCCGGAATCTTGATTGCCGATCTGTATCACCGCATTCAGCAGAGCAACAAGCTTGACCGCAATGTCGGGCAGTCGGCGTACTCCACCATGGTGACGCTCCAGGGCATGATCGACGTGGACAAGCACCTTGCGAGCGCGTCCAACGATCTCAACGAGGGCAACAAGCAGTCCGCCTCCAGCGCCCTGAACCTCGCGCTGACGATCAGCCGTCTGACTTTGCGCCACGCCTTCCAGGCACTGCGCGAGTCGGAGAATGTCTCGAGCACCGCGGTGGCCAAGGCCAAGACCGATTTCGCCACGGCCGAGACCGCCGGACAGCCAGAGCGGCAAAAGATCGAGACCGCTGCGCGCCCCAACAACTACACCGTCGGCGTGGGCAATGCCTGAAGAGACAAAACCGGCGGAGCAATCGGCTGGTGATCTGGAGCCAGAGCCCGTCGACCCCATCATCGGAAAGGTCGCCGATATCGTCGACCGCTACTCGGTGCTGGTCAATAAGGGTGATGACGCAGGCGTCGAGGTCGGGATGATCTTCTCGGTCATCGGGGCCACCGGAACCGCTGTCCGCGATCCCGAAACCGGCGATGACCTGGGCACCCTGCCCATCGAAAAGGCGCGCATCCGGGTCACCGAGGTGTACTCGAAGTTCTGCCAGGCCGAGACCTACCGGGTCACCGAGCCCGCGGTCACGGGCCTGATCAGCGACATCCTGCAGCAACAGTGGCCGGGAACCACCGACGATTTCGGCCGCGAGCAGTTCCAGCTGAACGTCGTGCCCACTCCCACGGTTCCGGATGCTGCCGAGGTACACATTGATGTCGGCGACTACGTCTGCGAGCTGATTCCGGCTTCGTAGTCCGCGACGCTATTTCGGTGCATTTTCGGGCGAATAGCATCCGTATTTGCAACGAAATCACTCAATGGCCAAAAGGTGAACATCGACAAACTCACCTAAATGGCGCGTTTATGTTGTTACGTTCGGATCATGGACACCAATCTGATGAAACGAGCAGCAGGCGCGGTTTCCATCGTCGCCTTATCCGCGGCGGTCGTTGTCGCGTGTTCTCAAGACGACAAAAACGCCGCCAAGGAGTCGCTATCCAGCGCGACCAGTGCGGCATCTTCGGCCATCAGCGCTGGTGGTAGCGCCGCATCGAGTGCCGCATCGTCGGCAAGCAGTGCGGTGTCTTCCGTCGTCGCCGGGGCGCCCTCCACCGTCAACGTGCCGGGTGTCGGCGATGTGACGCTGGAGCCGACGGTTGCCGAGGCGTACACCAAGGCCGGCGGCGAGGCCAAGCTCGGCCTGCCGACCGGACAGCCCGAAAAGGTGGGTGACGGCACGGTGCAGGCATTCTCCAAGGGCACCATTTTCAGTTCGCCGGCCACCGGTGCACACCTCGTACAGGGCGAAATCCTGAAGGTGTACACCGAGCAGGGTGGAGCGGGCGGCACGCTCGGCTTCCCCACCGCCGACGAAGCCGAGACTGCCGGCGGGCCCGATGTCGCCAAGGGCGGCTGGATCGGCGAATTCCAGAAGGGCTCCATCACCTGGCTGAACCAGGGCGACGGAACCTTCAAGGAGACCGTCACCCCGAAGTAGCGATTGGCTGCCGCGACGGGCGCTGAGCAATCAGCGCCTATCGCGGAACCAGTGCGGGTTCTCCGCTGGCGACCAACCCGGCAAGGTGAGATCCGGCCACGGCGGCCGACGGATGATGGCTACGAGTCCCAACACCGCGGCGATCAGGCCGGTGAGTATGCCCAACGTCGAGGCCCGGTCAGCGTTAAAGGCCGGTCGCCATTGCGCGTCCCCGTCCTTGATGACGAATAGTCCCACCGGTCTGGCCAGTGTTTCCAGCGGTTCGCCGTCGGGGCCGCGGCCACGGCCGCGCACCCTGGCAACCGTGATGACCATGGTGCCGTCAGCAGTTGTGTACGGCTCGCCGTACACAATGGACTTGCCGCCGTCGGTCCCGAGCCCGTCAAATGAGGTAGGCAATTGCATGCCGCCCATTGTGGTCGCCGAGGGCGCCGCTGGCGAGAGATTCTTTTAGGCCTCCGCGCCCGAGAACAGCAGGAGGTTCCCATCGGGGTCCTTCACGATGAACGTGACGCTGCCCCACTCCTCGGTCTGCAATGGCTGATGGAAGTCCACACCCGCCACCTGGTACTCGTCGTGGAGCGGGCCCAGCTTATACGTCGTGAGCGTGGCGGAAATCGGATCACGTTCCGTGGCAAGGAAATTAGGGTCAAACACCGGGGCGGCGACCTTGCGCAGATTCAGGCTCGCGCCGCCGCGTCGCACCTGGCCATAGAACGCCGGCTCGCCGTAGGTGAAGGCCAGCTCAAATCCGAGCGTGTCGACGTAGAAGCCGACGGCGCGTTCGAAGTCGGTGACGAAGAGCTGTGGTTCGGCGGCCACAATCTCGGTGGAGCCCATAGCCAAAACGCTACCGCCGCGGTGGGCCCGGTGTGGGACTATCTGTAGGTGGAGCCGGATGGTGACCCCGAAGCCCGAATCCGGGAGCTGGAACGCTCACTGAGCGAGACGGCACGGAGGTCGGAACTGGGCGTCACCGACCCGAACCCGTATCCGCCGCCGACATCGAGTCCGTATCCACCGCCGCTCTATGGCACGCCGTATCCGACCCGTTCTCCCGCCCCTAAATTTCTCCGACGATTCATGGTGTTCTTCGCCGTGATCACTGCGGGAGTGGCCGGGCTTATCTTCTACGCCGCCAAACCCACAGCCCCGCATAATGTTCCGACGAGCTCGGGTCCATCAACCCCACGTCCGGTCAGGTCAACCGTCGTCAAGCTCCCGACTCGGACCAGTGCGACACCGTCGACCACGTCAACCCCCGGCCCCACGTACGCGCCGCCCGGCTCAACCTTCAGCGTCTCCGGTACGCACAAGCAGATAACGGTCAACTGCGACGGCTGCTCGGTGAGCGTTAGCGGAGTGTCCAATACCGTTGACATCGTGGGCAATTGCTACACCCTGACGGTATCGGGTGTCGAGAACGCGGTGACCGTGGAAGCCGCGCGCACGATCGGCGCCTCAGGCTTCGACAACAAGGTCACGTATCACTCCGGGGAACCGGAAGTCTCCAAGTCCGGCGATAACAACACCGTGGAGCAGGGCTGAGAAGTCAGTACTCAACTGACCGGTGAGCGGCCATTCGACGCACGCTCAGCAGCCTCCAGCAGGGCGTCCCGGAACTGCGGATGCGCGATGGCCGCCAGCGCCTCACCGCGCTCTCGCACCGTCCTGCCCTCCAATTCCGCAGCGCCGTACTCGGTGACGATCACGTCGACCTGGTGACGCGGCGTGGTGACGACGACACCGGGACCAAACCACGGCACGATGCGCGACTGCAGCACGCCGTTCTTCTCGAATGTCGACGGCAGACAGATCAGCGAACGGTCCGATAGCTCCAGGCCGGCCCCTGCCACGAAGTCCTCGGCACCACCGATCCCGCTGAATTGCCCTCCGGCGATGGTGTCGGCGACAACCTGCCCCTGGATGTCGATCGCGAGCGCACCGTTGATCGAGATCATGTCGTTGTTGGCGCCAATCACCTCGGGTGCGTTGACAATCTCGACGGGCAGGAACGCGACATCGGGATTGCCGTCCAGCCACGCATAGAGATCCGGGGATCCGAAGGCGAAGGTCGTCACACTCACGCCGTCGTACTGCCCCTTACCGGTGTTGGTGACCTTGCCGGCGCGGTGCAGTTGCATGCAGCCGTCGGTGAACATCTCGCTGTGCAGCCCGTAGCTGCCGCCCTCCCCCTCGGCCAACAGCGTCGCAATCTGGTTGGGAATAGCCCCGATTCCGGTTTGCAATGTCGACCCTGAGCCGATGAACGCCACGGCGTGTTGGGCGATGGCCCGATCGATATCCGACGGCCCCCCATCGCCGCCGGGCAGCGCCAGCGGGGCATCCGTCGAGCGCACCAGGATGTCGATCTCATCGACGTGCAGCGCGTGGCGGTGCTGCTCCCCGAACCCGAATGTGCGCGGATACCCTTCCGAGACTTCGACAATGAGCAGTCGCTCCGGATCAGCGCCCGCGCGCCGCAACTCGCCGATCGTCCCGCCCGCGTGCAGCGACAGAGAGCACCAGCCGTCGGCATCGGGCGGTGTCGCGACGGTGGTCATCACTCGCGGTGACTGCCGCTCGAGCAGCGGGCCGAACCGGCGGAAGTCCGCGGCGGCGAATTCGATATCGGCGCCCATATCTCGCAGGGCGCGCTCGATCGGGCCGAAGAAGCCCGACAGGTAGTGCACGCCCGGGCGGGAGAACAGTTCGGTACCCACCGCGAGTAGTGCGCCGTACACGCGCAGATCCGTCCAGTCCGTGCGCACGCCGAGGGCACGCAGGAACGCCGGTGGTTGGCCGGGACCCAGCGGGATTCCCAATGTGTCGGTAGCCCCCAACAGTGCGGCGGCTTGTTCGGCGGTGAGCTCCTGCGGCATGGCACCAATCTTGCATGAACCGGTGGTCGACGGTTGGCCGACCGGGTTGTGGTGCTCACCTAAGAACCTCACATAAGCCCATGTGGCGAGGGCGCCGGGAGTAGGCTCCGCATATCCCGACCGTGCCTCCGCGCGCCGGGTAACCCGGTCTCGCGGGAGGCCACCTTGAGACGACTGGACAACGCCGATACGACCCGGCGCGAACTGACCATCGAACTGCGCAATGTAGTGCGCGAGTACAGGGTTGGTGGGCAGACGGTGCGCGCCCTCGACGAGATCAGCCTGCGCCTGTCCGGCGGCCAGTTCGTGTCGGTCATCGGGCCATCGGGGGCCGGGAAAAGCACACTGCTACATCTACTCGGGGCGTTGGACTCTCCCGACTCGGGATCGATCACCTTCGACGGCGAGGAGATCGGCAGGCTCCGCGACGTGCAGCAGTCGGAGTTCCGCCATCATCGGGTCGGGTTTGTCTTTCAGTTCTTCAACCTGCTGCCGACGCTGTCGGCGTGGGAGAACGTGGCGGTGCCGAAGCTGCTCGACGGCATCCGGCTGGGCAAGGTCAAAGCGGACGCGGTTCGACTGCTGGACCGGGTCGGCCTCGGTAAGCGGACCGAACACCGCCCGGCCGAACTGTCCGGTGGCGAGATGCAACGCGTCGCGGTGGCGCGAGCCATGATGATGGACCCACCGCTGATCCTTGCCGACGAACCCACCGGGAACCTGGATTCCCACACGGGCACCGCCATCCTGGCCCTCCTCGCCGAGGTCGCCCATGAAGAAGGCTCCGGCCGCCTCGTGGTGATGGTGACCCACAACGCCGACGCCGCCGCGGCAACCGATCGGGTCATCACACTGCAGGACGGTCGGCTCGGTTCCGACGAGATGTCGGTGGCGCCAGGGTGAGTGGCCGCGGACGCCAGGAGCAGCACGGCACCGGAGCCACCATCGCCGCCGCAGCGAGCAGGCTACGTGTGTTCAGTCTGCGCGAATTGACCGTACATCGTCGACGCACCATAGCCTCGATCGCCGTAATGGCAGTTTCTGCAATGTATCTCGTCGCGATATTCGGAATCTTCGGGTCGATCACCGGATCGGTCAACCGGTTGGCGGACGGAGTCGCCGGCGTCGCCGCACTCGAGGTATCGGGTATCACCGATGCGGGGTTCCCCGAAGCGGTCTTGGCCGATGTCGCCAAGATTCCCGGAGTCGCGACCGCGGCACCGATGATCCGGATGTCCGCACCCACAGATTCGGAACCGGTTCTGCTATTCGGCGCCGACGACCGCAGCGCCGCATTGGAAGGCGCCCTGAAAGATGCTGTCGGAGTCAAGGTTGATGCACCCTCGCGGACGGCCGCCGGTGTGCAGATCGGGCCGTCCGTCGGTCACGCGAAGGGCGATACATTCCGGCTTGGCTCAGGTTCGGTGACCGTCGCCGAGGTGCTCACGGGCAAGCAACTCGCGGATCTCAACGGCGGGCACTATGTGCTCGCCGCACTGCCGTTGGCGCAGGAGGTCACCGGACGGCGCGGTCAGCTCGATTCGATTCTGGTCACCACGACACCGGGTGCGGATCTGGCCGCGGTCCGGGATGCGGTCACGGCCGCCGTGAACGGCCGGGCGATCGTCGCCGATCCGAGCCTGCGGGCGGTGCGAGCCGGCGACGGTGTCAAGCTCATGAACTACATGGCCCTGATGGGCGCGGCCGTCGCGTTGGTGGTCGGGGCCTTCCTGATCTACACGACGATGACCATGGCGATTGCCCAACGCCGCCCGGTCATCTCTATGCTGCGCGCAATCGGCGGCCGCCGCGTGACGATCGTGCGCGACATGCTCGCCGAGGCCGCGATCCTCGGGCTGATCGGCGGCGCCATCGGTTCAACCCTCGGAATACTGCTGGGCCAAAAGGCGATTGGTCGTTTGCCGCCGACGGTAACCCAAGGGCTCGAAGCCCGCATCGAGTACTGGCTGCCCGACTACGCGATCCCGGCTGCCGTCGCCGCGACGGCACTCACCAGCGTGGCCGCGTCGGCGATGGCCGCGCGGCAGGTATACAAAGTGTCACCGATCGAGGCGCTGGCACCCGTCGGAGTTTCCGTGGCCGACAACGTGCCGCGTTGGCTGCGTATCGCCAGCGGAGTCGTGGCCGTGGCGGTGTTGGCAGCATCGCTCCTGACGGTGCTCTACCAACCAGGGGCGCTCGCCTTCGTCGCGATCGCCGCCCTGTTCGTCGCCGAGATCGCGCTGGGCTTCGCGCTCGCCGGACCCATCGTCAGCGCGACAGCCACCGTGGCACGAATGTTCGGTTCACCCGGGGCGCTGGCGGCGCCGACAGTCCAGCGCGCGCCACGGCGGGTCTGGGCCACCGTGATGACCGGGCTCATCGCCGTGGTCACCACCGTGGTGATCACCGGGACGAACAACGACATGATCCGATCCGCGCGCGCCATCTTCGCACCCGTCGCCGATGTCGATGTCTGGGTGAGCGCCAACTCACCCGACCGCTATCCCACCGACGTTCTGCCGCAAGGTCTTACCGAGAAGGTGGTAGCGGTGCCGGGTGTCGCGAACGTCGCCGAAGGCGCCTCCGGATTCGCCGTGGTCGGCGGCACACGCGTGATGCTCGATGGATTCTCCCCCGGTACCCACGATCCGCTCTTTCGCGCGCTCGACGAATGGGTACGCCACGACGTGCTCGACGGCCGGGGCGTGGTGCTCTCCCAGAACCTGGGTAAGACTCTCGGCGTCCAGGTGGGCGACGAATTGCAGTTGCAAACACCCCACGGCCCTCAGCGGACGCCCGTGCTGGCCCTGGTGCCCTATTTCTCGACGGTCATCGGCACCGTCGGGATGAGTCTGGATCACCTGCGGGCATGGTTTGACCGCCCCGGCACGACGACACTCCAAATCACCGCCGCCGACGGCGCAGATCCGGGACGGCTGCTGGCCGACGTCCGCGGTGTGGTGCCCGCACCGAACTACGTGTACGACGGCCGCGCGGCGTTGGCCGGTCTGGAAGCTCCACTGCACCAGAGCATGCTGATCGCCAACGCCGTGTGGATCATCGTGGTGTTCGTCGCCGCGGTCGCGCTGCTGAACACGCTGACGCTTTCGGTACTCGAACGACGCCGGGAAATCGGTGTGCTGCGGGCCATGGGATCCAGCCGCCGGTACACCTTGTGCATGGTTCTTGCCGAGGCCGCGGCCATCGGCGTCGTGGGCGGTGCCTCGGGGCTGCTGGTCGGTCTGGTCGATCAGTGGCTGTTCAGCCTCGTCAGCGGCACCGTCATGAACTTCAACGTCACCTTCCGGACGAGCCCGATGGCGATGGTCTTCACCGTGGGCGCGCTGGCGATCAGCCTGTTGGGCTCGGTCCCACCCGCACGGCGCGCGGCGCGGCTCAACATCATCGAGGCCGTCAGTGTCGAATAACTATGTGGAACAGCGCTCCTCGGCTACGGTAGCGACGCCTTGCAGGTGAGGTGTGCACGGCGGCGGCACCATGGTTCGCCGAACGTTGCGCAGTCCCCTGGTATCGAATCCGGCGGCGGCAATCGCTTCGACGGTCCGGCGGTTCGGCTCGCACCCGGAGGCAAGCCACGACCATGGCGTGGCGATCAGATCCTGGAATCGCCCCATCACGCCGTCCCCGCGGACATGCTCGAGGACCACCAACCTGCCTCCCGGGACGAGCACCCGCCGGATCTCGCCGAGGGTTGCGGCCACATCGTCGACCGAGCACAGCACCAGCCCGACATGCACCGAGTCGAAACTATTGTCCGGGAACGGTATCGACTCCCCGACCCCATCCAGGATCTCGACGTCCACGCCGCGGCGGCGTGCAAGGGCGCCGGCCATCCGACGCATCGCCGCCTCCGGCTCGACCGCCGCGACCGATGTCACCGCGGGCGGAAGGAACATGAGGTCGGTTCCCGGGCCAACGCCCACGATCAGCAGTCTGCCCGTCGCATGACTCATCGCCTCACGCCGGTATCGTCGATAGAACAGTCGGTCGAATATCGGCATGCCGAGCCGATATACGTATGGGAACAACGGATTACGGTGCTTCACGTGTCACCACCACCCAAATCCATTCGGAATGAAGGATATTCGTCGCACATCAACGAGACGTACACCGCCACCCGGTAACGCCACCGCACGATTCCCATGAGGAGGTCAAACATGCCTGGCGACACCGTTCCTCTGGCCAACAACCGCACCGCGGAAATTACGGCCAGAACCTGCAGCAGGGGCTCCATGGCCCAGCAGATGATGATCTGCGGCAGTGCCAGCAGCAGTTTCACCAGCACCGCCCAACGGGTGAGTTGTTCCGGATAGTCGACGTCCAGTTCGCCGGGATAGTCGGGTCGCGCGGCGAGCGTGAAAGGCGGATACCTATCTGTGCTGTTCATCGGAAACCGGTAGTTCATCACCCGCCAGGACCAGCGCAGCACCCCGACGTTGAAGTCGAAGATGCTCCGCGGATATCGCCCGGTGAACAAGATCGCGATACCGGCGACGACGGTCAGCACCGGATACACCACATAGAGGACGATCAATATGGGGTAGTGCGGGGCCGCCAGCACGCACCATTTGACGAGAAAGAGCCAACGCGAGGGCGCGTCGATCGCGCCTCGCACGCGGACGGCGCCGGACGGCACGGCCATCACGGCCGGCAAGCTGTGTCGGCGGCATGGCCCCGGTTGATGTCAGCGGCCATCCGGCGATGACTCACCGACTGTAAGAACGTCGCCAGCGCCCATGTCATGAAACGGTCCGAGACCATCGCCGCCGTCCTCAGCACGGCCTCACCGTGCGAAACCTGAAGCGAGGCAACCCGGGACACGGCCGCAGCACGGCGTCGGCGGGTCTTCTCATACCAGCGCAGCGCATCGGGCAGGTCAGTGTTGGCGCCGCGCTGAAATTCCGAAACTGCCTTGCACAGCACCATCGTGTCGAGCAGTGCCTGGTTGGCCCCTTGCGCCAGGGTGGGCGGCATGGTGTGGGCCGCATCGCCGAGCAGGGTCAGCGCGCCGTGACCCGGTCGGGGAATGGGATGACGGAAATGGGGATAGGGCGAATGGGCCAAATCGTCGTCGGTGAGCGTGGCAAGCACTCGATCGACGGGCTCGGACCACCCGGAGAACGTGGACCGGATCATGTCGATCGGGCGTGCCGGCCGGACAAAGCCGGACGACCAGGGCAGGTCGAACCACCACTGCACCTCGGAGCCTCCGGCCGGCCACAGGCCGAGGCTTCCGCGCTCACCGATGATGACGAAGGCGACGCGCTCATCGGCGCCATCCGGGAGGGTTGTCAGTCCCTGCCAACTGCACCAGCCCGTCGGCTCCCCGCGCCCCGCACCGACAACATCGCGGACCATCGAATGCCTGCCGTCGGCTCCGATCACCAGGTCTCCCTGCGCCACGCTGCCGTCTGCGAACTCGACCCGGGCCCCGTCGCCGTTGCCCACCGCTCCGACGGCCCGGGCATTACACCGAATACGTTCCGCTGGAAAATCTTTCAGTAGCCGCTCAAGCAGGACATGACGCGGGACCATCCGAACCGGCTCGCCCAGCCGGTCGGCGATCGTGGCCACGTCCAAGGTGGCCAGTGGGCGCCCCGTCGACGTCATGACCCGCACAGTGGACAGCTGCTGGCCGGCCCGGTCCATGTCCACGCCCAGCTGTCTTAGCACCGTCGCGCCGTTAGACCAGATGGTCACCGCACCGCCACCGGCCTGTACATCGGGGCGCTGCTCGTAGACGGTGACGTCATGGCCGGCGCGTAATAACCCCCGCGCGATGGAGATTCCGCCGACACCGGCGCCGACGACCAGGACCCGCAACGACGGCGCCTTCGCTGCTGGCATCAGCTTCGTGGGTCGGCTCGTGAGCCGTTTTGGCTCCACGGGCTCAATGTATGACCGCGACGAGCGCGTTGTATAGGTTTTGGCGACTGGAGCGAAACGACCGTCAGCTCAGCGCCTTTACCGCTTCACTCTCTGTGACCCCAGTCGGACTCGAATCGGCACTTGGCGGATCTCAGGCCGGAACGCGGACCTACCCGAGGGACCACGCGAAACATAGTCAGTCGGGGCGGGCCTTCTGCCCATCGACACCCGCCGGCTGAGGTACCCCATAGTTACAGAGGCTCGCCGATGTCGGGCAGTAGTGCTATGTCCTGTGGTTGCCCGTTGCGGAACATGGCCGCTGTTTCACGGACCCGCCTCTTTCCCCACTCGGGGTTTAACTTGCTCAGTATTTCGTACTCGACATAGAAGAGATCCTTCCTGTTACCAGTCGATCTCGAAGCAATGCTGAAGACGATCCCGCCGCAATACCAATACAGAACATCATCTAGGTCGCCTATCTTGTCAAAGCTCAATTTGCCACGCTCGAAGAACGTGTAGTGGTACGCACCCGAGTCGTCCATGTAGATGTTGAGACCGTCGTTTGTCCGTAGGCCAACAGGGACGGTGTCAACTCCTAGAGATTCCGACAATCGGTCGATCTCGGATTGCAGTGCTTGCGCTTTATCGTCCAAGGGGTGGCCCGTCCTCGATCAAGTATCCCCGGCGGATCAGCTCTTCAACGGATGGGGCGGCCCCGTCTGAGCCAACGATCATGTACTGGGTAGCTCCGGGCGAGGGTGTCTGTCCAAACCAGGGGGCGACTGGTCCTTCCACAATCCGCAAGCCTGGAGGAAGTGTCTCGCCGGTGACCATGTAGCGATGGTATGGACTGCCCACCGATTCTGGCATCAGTGCGCGGTCCGCGAAAGGTGCGCCGTCTGGGGCAAGATAGCTGCCCGTTTCGGCGCCGAATCGGTCGATGATCGTTCCCGCGGGCAAGTGAGCTGGCTGGGGGGTGTAGCCAGGCGGGAATCCGTCGTTCTTGGGCCAATCACGGGCACCCGCTGAGCCGTATTGGGAATCGAAGTCTTTCCATGGCATTCCCCCGCTGGGGTCCAAACCACGCATTACCGCTGCTGGTGCACCGCCCTCGGTGACTAGTTCGGCGGGCAGCCCGGCCCTGACCGCTGCGCCTTCTCCACCAAGAATTAGACCTGGAACCATCTGCGTGACTACCGCGGATTTGTGCCCCAGAGCCGCTTCAGGATTGTCGACGAATGACTTGAACTCGTTAATGGCATCTGGTGCGACGTTGACCGGGTTCGCCACGTGCAGCAGGCCCTCGCCTGTGCCTTTCCAGGCGTCCTTGAAATCTTCAAACCCATTGGCGCCCAACATGTCTTGAATGCCTTTGATACCCTCATCCCAGCTCGCACGGTAGGCGTCTTCGAAGGTCTCCCTGACACGCTCTGGTGCACCAGGCTCGGGCACTGCAACCATAGGCCGGTCTTGTTGCGCACCCTTGATCGCGTCCTGAAGCCGCTGCTCTGCTTCGGCGGGCGGATACATGCCGTGCAGGGTCTTGCGCATTTGATCAATGGCGGCCTTGCCTTGTGGACTGTTCGGGTCCAGCTTGGGTGCCAGCGTGGTGCGCGGATCGACCGGGCGTGGCTGTTCCAAAGGACTCTTCGGTTCGGCGATGCCCAGCGCCCCCAAGTTCCCGGTTAAACTGCCTGCTCGCGGGTCGGCTTGAAGCGGCTTATCGCCTGGGGACGGCGGGCCGAGTTTGGGCGCGTTCGGGTCGACAGCGGCGTTGGCGGCTGTAGTGGCTCCTGGCGCCTCGGACTGTGGGTACCAGTCCTTGTAGAAATTGCCGTTTTGGGCGCCCGGAACGTCGGCTGATTTCGTCTGGGCGACAGCGTTGTTGACGTTGAATGTGGCGGCCGCAAGATTCAACTCGCCCGCGACCTTACCTTCGCCTGCCTCTATCTGGCCTTTGACAGTTTGTGTTGCTGCCCACCACTTATCGGCGTTGTCTTTAAGCTCCTTAGCCATAGTCGCCACGGCCTGACGACTCTTTTCGACCGCCTCATCACTCATACCGCTAGGTGGGGTGTAGGTCATCGAGAGATCGTCGTTGACCATCACACCTTGTTGTTGTTCGGCATGGTTGATGATCGCCTTGGCGGCAGTCAACGGCGGCAACACGCCATAAGTGACTGTGGACGTGACTTGATCAGCAAGAGCATCGACCGTGTCACGAATGGAGCCAACAGTTTTCAGACCATCGCCAGCGTTCTGCTGGGCCGCCTCGGCGAAGTGCCCCTCCCAGTAGGTGCCGCCCGGCTTGTTCACATAGCTCTTGAAGGTTTCCGTGCGTGACTCCAGCTTTTGCACGGACTGCTTCCAGCCCTGCACAGGAGCCAAGTACGCGTTTTGGTCCGTGCTCAGAATCAGCTGCTTGGTCGGAGACATCGTGGTGTGCCCTGATCAGCCTTTGCGCCCCAGGGTGGGAACGCTTTTCATCAACGCCACCCCGTGCTCTTCATTCGCAATCAAGCCCTGGCGACCCGCCTCACATACCTCGCCGAATACGTTCATCCAACTGGCAACGACCTTCTGAGTGTTTGGGAGTGTCCGGCCCGTCAAGGACGCAATCGCTGCCAACGCCGGATCAGCGCCCCCGGCTGCCGCTCCGACAGACGACGCCTCAGATTGAACCGACTGAGCAAGCTCTTGCACCTGGGGACGTAGCTTCCCCAACGCATCCAAATCGGCCTTAATCCGATCCGTCACCCCGAAAACCCCTCATCAGTCTGATGCAGCGATGCCCGCCCCTGCTAGCGGGAACTATACGCGGTAGCCAGCGCGGACGGGAGTTAGCTGTCAGAGTCTTGCGCATCTCCCGACGCCGGTAAATCCATTCCGCGCCTGCCAGCCAATGAAGCGGCCAGCCCGCCCAACCGCTTATTACTGAGTGCCCCCAGTCGGACTCGAACCGACACTTGGCGGATTTTAAGAACGTACGGGCCGCCTAGCGCGACCAGGCGAAACACCGTCGCGGAAGATAGCAAAAGCCCTGTAGGAGATCATATTAGGCCGCTGCCAGTACGGTATCGGTACGCCCTAGGTACGGCCCCATATCGCCCTCAGTCGCCGGGGTCTCGCCGGGGTGAAGCGGTGAGCACCCGTGGTTGCGCCGAACCTAAAACCAAAGTGCCCACCTGTTGTCGGTAGCGCGCGGTACGGTCCCTCCGACTAGCGGTGAAACCAGCAAGACGAGGGGCGTTTCAATGGGTACTTCGATCTCAGATGAAGATATCGAACGACTAGTGGACAGCGTGCAGTCGAATGTCACCAAGATGTTCAGCGCTCCCGACGGATGGCCAGGAAACGTAGAACTCGCGCTGATCGATGCTGTGTTGTCAATACGCGCGGTGTATGGCACATCCGCGGATACCGGCGTGCGCGGTGCGATCAAGCGATACAAGCGTGACTCCGGTCGGAATGGTTGGGATAACCTCTCCGCGCTCGGCGGTGCCGAGCCTGCTTGGCTCCAGGAGGTACTCGCCAACCGGCAGAAGACGGGCAGAGTAACGAAGGCTGAAGCAATCATCTCGGCTGCTGCGCGACTCTCTGACATCGGCGCAGTCCATGCATCCGACATTGATCGAAACTCGGCAGAGCAACGTCGCGCCTACTGCGGTACCCGTGGGCTGGGCCCCGTCACCTGGGACTATTTTCTGATGCTTGTCGGGTATGACGGAGTGAAGCCGGACACGCTTGTAACGCGATTTGCGTCAGAAGCATTGGGCCGCAAGGTCAGCGATAAAGATGTGACACGTGTGGTGACCGAGGCTGCTGGGCGGCTGGATATGCCTGCGGCTGCACTGGATCATTCCATCTGGCGACACGTTAGCAGACCGCGAAAAGATTAAACCTATCCGAGCTGGTCGAGGAACCAATCTAATTCGCCTGTCGCCCAAACAGACTGACTACGTTATCCGGTAGCTCGTTGTCGGCTTGCTTCGCCGGGGCCGGTGGTGCTGGCAGGGTGTTGAGTGCTCCGCCATCCTCTTCGGGGATGTAGTCGCCGTACACGTCAAGCGTGAGCGTGAAGGTGCTGTGACCTAGCCATTTGGACACCAGCATGAAGTGGACGCCCGCCGAAAGCAGTAACACCGCGAATGTGTGTCGGAGGTCGTGTAGCCGCACGCCGCTTAGCGCGGGCGTGTCTTTTGTGGCCGGGCGGGTGGCCGGCTGGCCGATTGCCTCCAAGGCTGGGCGAAAAATGGTGTCGTAGAACGCGCCCATTGCGAGCGGCTGGGACCAGTCCAGCGGTACCGCGTATCGCTCCCCTGCTGCGCGATAACCGCCCCCGTTCTTCCGTGAGGGCCACAAGGGCGCAGTCGGGTCGTCAGCGCGGGGGTGTTCCGCGAGGTGCGCGGCCAGACGCTCCGCGAGCCAGTCCGGTACCGGGACCGTACGCCGGGACTTCTTGGACTTGGGCGTGTTCGTAACCCATTGCCCGTCTTTGCGTTTCTTGGTCCGCTGGACCTTCACCGCGCACTTCGGCCCTGGCGAGAACACGAGGTCGCCAATCTCAAGGCCGCTGTTCTCTGCGGCACGTAAACCACTGTAGGCCAAGAACTCCACCATGAGTGCGTACACCGGGTACTCGGGTAGCCCCGGTAGCTCGCCCGCGATAGCAGCGCTTAGCGTGCCGACTTGCTCAGCAGTGAGCGGGTGGTGCTCAAACTTCTCATGGTCACCCGTGCCCCGAGCGCTGGGGCTGTCTGTCGCGTCAGCTGGATTGGATGGAATTGCGCCGTGCTGCTTCATCGCGTAGGCCAGTACCCAGCGCAGCACGTTCCACACGTGCTTACGCGTGGCAGGCGAGAGGGGCTTGTGGTCACCTTGCCGCGACGGCTGCGAGACCAGGAGTGCCCGGAACTCTTCGCAATCGCTTGCCGCAATCGACGCAACGGCTCGCGGCCCGAATACATCGAGCACATAGCACCGCAACAGCCGTTCATAGCCATCAAGGGTGGACTGCTTGAGCTTTCCATCGGCCACCCGAACCTGTTGCGCTGCAAGCCATAGCCGCGCATACTGCCCAAATGGGAGCTGGCCTGCCTCCTTGGCCTTCGCCAGGGCGGAAGTGGCGCATGTGCGCTTCGCCGCATTGAGCTCGTCGCGGCGCGTCTCGGCCTCTTCGCGGGTATGGCAAGTCTCCTGCTGCGAACGGAACTCACCGGGGATAGGCACGCCGAACGCATCCGTGACCGGCTCACGCCAGACAACCTCGTAACGCTTGATCGCCTTGCCCTTGCGCTTCTGTGTGGTGTTGTGCGCCCGTATGTACGCCATGTCAGTCGTCGCCTTCTGTGGGCTTGAGGTGGGCGTTGTAGTAGTCGAGCGAACGCCCAATAACTGCCATGCCGACATCAAAGACATGGGCGAGTTCTGCGTGCGTCCAGTTGCCGGTTGCGTATAGGTCGCCAATCTCCTGTATGTGGTAGTCCTGTAGTTGGCGGCGTGCGCGTGTGCCGTTACCCATCTCAGCGGTCATGCGGTGACCACCAGTTCTGTTGCTGCTGTGGCACTTTGGTAGATACGGCGCACGGTGCTGCTCTGCCAGTTCGGGCGACCAGCGGGGCTCAGGACGCCTTCGGTTTCCAGGGCGGTCGCGATCTTGGCGAAGCTAAGGCCTGCGGTGCGGTCCATCACTATGCGACGGATAACACCCGGCTTGGCGAGTCGTGGCCTGCCGATGGGCTCATTGCGTGCCTTCTTAGCGGCAAGAGCCGCTTTGGTCCTCTCTGAGATCAGCCGCCTCTCGAATTGGGCGAAGGTCGCCATCATGTGTGCCATTGCCTCTCCTGCCGGGGTCGTGAGGTCTACGCCTAGGTCCAGCACGACCAGCGACCACCCTTGCTCGTGTGCGGCTTCGATAATGTTGGCGGCGTTGATGATCGAGCGGGCAAGCCGGTCCATCTTGGCGACAATAAGACCGTCTCCTTGCCCGGTTGCTAAGAGTTCCAAGACTTCCCGCAGTTTGGGGTTGATGTATTTGCCGCTGGCGCCTTCGTCGGCGTAGTGCTCCACGGTCCAGCCTCGGCGGGTGGCTTCGGCGTCAATGGTTGAGTGCTGGGATTCCAGGCCATTGCGGCTTTCGGCTTGTTCCTCGGTACTCACCCGCTCGTAGGCAAAGAACAGGGGTTCATCGGTCATCTCGGTTCCCGTCGTCGGGGCGTAACCGAACGGTTCCGCCTTACGCCCCGTTTCTACGCCAGCGCGCACCCGATGGCTACACACCGAATAGGCCCTCATCTGCGCCTATTGATTCTCTGGCGCAATCCTGCTGTTGCCTCTTCCATCGTCATGAGCGCGTTACCGGGAGGCCCTACGGGCTCTTCGGCGAATGCCGGGCGGTGGCTAGGGTCGTCGGCCCGATCAGCGGGGGTTCGCCCGTCAGTAGCGTGGCTAGGAGGTGGCGCGGGGTCTTCTACGACTTCCGCGTCTACGACGGGCTCGGAGTCCGGGGCAGCGAGGCCCCGGCGCTCGCGTGACTCCGCGCGGCTGACTCCCGTGGCGATGCCATCAAAGAGATGTTCGTAGGGCTGGACGGTGAGCTCCACGCCCACGGCTTGTTTTGCGCTCAGGCCCGCGCGGTCAAGGCTATCGCGGATAGCGGCGAGTTTGGTTGCGTCGCTGACTTTGTCGTCTATCGCCATCTTGAGCAGCTCGCGAGCCATCCGGTCTGCGGCTTCTTCAATGCGTAGCAGCGCTTTCCGTTTCACAGCCGGGGCTCGGCCTCCGTGATGGGTACACACAGAGCCTCCGATAATCGCCCACTTGCGGCACTGCTCACCGGTCTTCTTGTGTGCAGTGCACCGACGTGCTGGATTGCCGCGGTCGAACGATTCCATAGGTGGTTCGTTCAATAGGTCACTCATGACTCAATCTCCAATCGCTAGTTGTTATTTCGTGTTCTGGTACCAAGTCCAGGTGGTGTTCCCGCGAAGCTAAGTGAGGTTAAGGGTTAAGGTTCGGCCTGGTCGTCATCTATTAGTTATTAACCCTCTATAGGGAAGGGTTAATAACTAACCCTCATCAAATAACTAGGGTTAAGAAGGGTTAATTAAGTTGTCTAGCTTGATCTTCCGATGCCGATCGGGCACCTTCGTTCCCAAGCTGTACAACTTGCTATTTCCTTTCTTGCTCTCGACCAACCACTCTCGCTCAACGGCCATCTCCCTTCCCTTCGTGAACTCCGCACTACGCTGGCCGGTCGATGACACTCCAGCCTTCTGCGATAGGTCGCCAGCATTGAGCTGTATCTCGCCCTCGACACCCTTGTTGTGTTGGGTGTTCGTGTAGGTGACCATCGCCTCGTACGCCCTGAGCGCGTAGCGTTCTGCCGCAGTCTCCGCACGACCTCCACCCCCAGTCACCATCAGTCGTCTCACTCGCGGGCTGTAGTCAATCTCAAACTCGGGCACGTCCACATCGCGGCCAAAAGCACTCAGGTACCGCTTGTTATCGACAGGGGCATCGGTGTGCGATCCGCTGCCTACCTCGTATCGGTACGTCACGTTCACATCGGGCTTATCCATCATCGCGCTCGCTCCACGGGCACGGTTCCCGCCGTCCTCTGAGTAGCCCGTGTGGTGAACGATCATCACGCCACGCAATTTCGCTTGGAGCACAACATGTTCTAGCCGTGCCCACCATCGCAGGTACGCTGCGTTGGGGTCGCCTCCTTGGGGTTGGTCGTAGAACGATCCCAGCGGGTCCATCACTAAAAGCTCAATGCCTTCTTGCTGTAGCCATCCGATAGCCCATTCGGTGGCAGCATCATTGGTCAGATCGAGTCTGCCGCCCTCACGCCCGTGATAAGGCACCAGCCGTTTCAGCGCGTCATCGGGTAAGTCCATCTCCATCAGCCATCGGTTGAACTGGCGGCCGGTGAGCTCCATATTCAAATACCCAACGCGGCAGTGGGTTTCGGTGTTCACCTCAAAGCGACCAAGGAACGGTTCACCCGTGACCAGCGATGCGGCAGCATTCATTGCCACCGTCGTTTTACCGGCCTTCTTTTGCGCGTTGATCTGTAGATTGCCTGCCGGCCACAGGTCTTTGAATATCCAGTCCACCTCGGGTGGTTCCTCGGCCAACTGCTCATAGGCAGATACCGGGTAGGGCGGTGGTGTCCAAGCCTGTGCCGCCTCCATGCGTCTCGCGTCCGCTTGGGCAGCTTGGGCCAGTCGCTCACCGCGTAGAAAACCGTCGTACTCGTCGTCCTGTCGCGGGTCCCATTCGCCGCTCATGCGAAACGCGCCGTACGTGGTTGACGGGGCCGCTTGGGCCAACACCCACGAATCAGGCCGGTCTCTATTCGCGGTCCCCAGCCCTCTACGTTCGGCACCGTTCGGCCACGGGCGCGTGCGACGGCCCCGATAACCGCTCGGTACACGTCGTCAGCGGCAGTAGCCGTAGAGCGGGCCTCACCGGCGAGTTCCCCACACGCGCGAGCCTCCATCACGCCCTGGTACGCCTGCGAGAGGTTGTTAAGCGCGACGACGAGACCAGCGCGGCCTTCCTGGGCAGAGAGCACCGCGTGCAGCACTTTCCCGGTCATCGCCTGGTGCGCGCCGTCCGGGTGATCGAGCACCGCCACCAACTTCTTGGGGTCTAGGTACTCCCAGAGCACCGCACTACGTGGCATCGGCAGTAGTTCGACAATGTCCAGTCCGGCACCGGGTTGTTCGGTGATCCAGGTATCGGCCTCGGCCAGGCTCGTGGCTACCCGTGCACCAACATCACGCACCGGGGCCAGTAGCCCGACCTTGTCGGCGTCCATCCCGCGTAGCAGGACGCGTACATGGACCTTGCCCGCGCAATCGAACAACTCAGTGCGTACCAGCACCGGATTGTCTGGTTCTTTCCAGTTCACCGAACCAGGGCAACGCAACACCCGCGACAACTCAAACACGTTGTCTATCGACCGGGGCTGTGCGCCATCCTCACACCGACCTATCGCTTCGCGGGCAGCGGCTTGGACCATAGAGCCCCACCGCTGATAGATGGTCTTGAATTCCTCGCGGGAGCGGTCCCGGTCCACCACATTGCTGTCACCGCGCACTGACCCCAGACGCCACAACGGCTGTAGGCCGTGCCCGCTACGGATCACCGCAACCGGCCACACGTTGATGCGTTCCCGTAGTAGTCGTGCGGCATCTTGGCATTGCCAGATCGCATCGAACTGCTTACCTGGCTTCACATCAAGGTCAGCGAACAATGCTCGCACGCGGGACACATCGGCCTCACTGCCACGACCGTAACGTACTTGCCGTCCAACAGGGTTGACCCCGAACCACACATCGCGGTCCTGTGGGGGTGACCAGCCCTCCAGGTCGGCCACCTCGTACATGGTCGAGACGAACCGCTCGCCCGGAGCGCGAGTGTTGATCGAGACACGCTCGCGTGCAACGAAACCAAGTGCCGCCAATAAGTCGTAGAGTCGGTAGTCAATTACCTTGTCGCCATTAATTTTTACAGCGGGTATACTCATCTATGTCTTCTCCAAGGCATAGCCCTCAGTCGAGCCCGCCGCTCGGCTGAGGGCATTTTCTTATTGGGTTGCAGCACTTTTCGGTGACATTCGCTTCCTGCCCTTCTGGGCCGCCACCCAGTCGAGACCGTCCCGCTTGCTGAAGTAGTTCTTGTTACTGAATTGACTCCGCTCCAGCTCTTCGGCGATCACCGCATTGCGCAACTGCCGATACGTCACGGGCAGTTCCTCATCGTAGTAAAGAAATTCCCAGAGTTCTTTCAGGGTCAGGTTCGGCTTGTCGAGATCATCAATTACACTTGCCATTGTCTTTATCTCCTTGTCTTGCAACAGGGCAGCGGGCTACACCGGAGATAGCCGCACGCAACACGACTACCTCCGGCACTAGCCGAGGTTGAATTTCTAGCTAACTAGAACGGTACGCCATCGGTCGGTTTCAGGATGGATCGAAGAACCCGAGTTAGTAAGCGCTGTAATGGATTACGCAACTAATGGGTGGTCCACCTCATGCTGAGATGGATATTGACGCCCGACTGGTAGCGGAGCACCTCTCGCAAGGTCTGCTCGACCTCGGACAGCCACCAAGGGCCTTCCACATCGACACACGCGTGGACTGCGCCAGGCTCCGCACTAACAGCCCAGGCATCGGGCCTATTGCTGTCGGGATGCACAGACCCGTGCCAGCGCATCTCAGTCGATCCATCCTCAAGGATCACCAAATGAGGCTCCCTGGCATCAGCAGGAAATACGAGCTTGCTTTCGGGCGCAGGTACGGGGACCACAGTCCGGTCGCTGATGTCTACGTTTTCCATATTGCTACTCCTCAGAATTGTTTCGGTGTGAAACCTTCAGGAGGGCAACAAAAAGCGCACACCCGAAGGACGCCCTCATATAGGTCTGCGAGGGTCTTGCCTTCGACGTGTGCGCTTGGGCCGTAGCTGGGCCGTGAAGTGCGCCCGATCTTTCGATCGAACCTCCAGCCTCGGCGTCTACGGGCTAGATGCCTGCCACTGTACCCATACCGAGCCGGTGTGTACAGGGTCAGACCGGGCTAAACGCTCTAATTCGCGGTCTCGCCATAGCGGTAGGCGCGTTCGACAGCATCGAGTGCAGGGCGGCAGAAATTGTGGCCGTCTGCGACCAGAACGTCGTAGTGGGCTTTCAGCTCTTCGGGGCGGTCGGTGAGGATGATGAGCGCTTGGTATCGGGTGGATTGCATCGACCCCACGAGCGGCATCGCGTGGTCGTAGCCGAACGGCCCGTGTACTTCTCCGAATGTCAGCGCGAAGTCGTACCACTTTTCGCGCCGGATCATGAAGGCCATCCAGAACATGTCTTCAGCACGCGGGATGAAGTGCCCGTAGTCCAGGGAGCCATTGCGGGGGAGTTCGATGCGACCGGGTGCAAGTGGTGAGAGCAATCGGCCATCCTCGACGCGGTACCAGCGCCAACCGTGCGTTAGGCCCTCAGTTGTCTTGGGGTGCCGTGTAAACGTGGTCATTGTTCTAGGGGTGCCTCAGCCGGGGCGAGTGTTCGTGGGCACGTGACCCGTCCCCGGCTGAGGCGGTAGTCCAGAGGCTCGGCGGGTAGGCAATGGAGGCCTTTACCGCGCGTCTGGACTGGTCTTGCAACAGCCCTGCCGGGCCGCAGAGGTAATGCGGTGACCGATTCGGGTAACCCGGAGCCGGTCGATAGTTCGGCAGTGGCTACGGGCTGTGCCACCTTGGGGCTTTGGGTAACCACGCGTGTGCTTAGCGGACTCGATAGCCCGGATTGCCTGGTGCTGAATCGCGGGCACTTGTCCGGCCAGCGCGGGGGGTGCGGCCACGGTACTTGCCGCCGTCTTCGGGGGTGGCGTGTTCTTTGCCTGGCGGTACTAGCCCTGGCCCCCAGCTGAAATCGCTTTCACCGCAATAGTTTGAATCGCGAAGCGGATCGAGTGGCATGGTGACCTCCTAGAGTTCGATCGTGGGGGCGGTGTAGCTTGCGTTGGTGGTGATCTGGATAGCTACGGCGGCCCCGCGATGCCGCACCCCGACACCAATGCTGCGGGCAAAGAAGCTGTCCTGCAGCGGATATGGGCCATTTCCGGGGATCATGCGTAGCCCCTGGTACGCGGGATTACTGTGTTGGCGCACCGCGACAGGGTTGCTATCGCTGTTGGGACCGCCCGACGCAACCACGGCTGCCCAGCCCTTCGGGATGTAGTACGACTGGAGAACCAAGGCTCCGGCGTAACTCCCGAGCACGGGAATGCCCGCATAGTCTGGCGGGGGCGGTGTGCCCTGAACATGTTCTGCGGTAAGGAATGCCGGGGCAGTGCTGGAGACGATGAAGTCGTACGCGGGCAGTGGTCCACCTGTCCGGTACTCAACCCCGGCGCGCCAGCTCGTCATCGCGGAGGTCTCCACGTCCTCGGGGTGTACGAACAGCAGGAACTGCGCCGATTGTGTTCCACCATAACCGTGTTCGCGAATATGCCTTATAGCCAGCTCAACATCCTCTGCGTCCAATACAGTTGATGCCGTCCGCAGGTAGTGGGTGTGATCGCTGGCGAATGTCTTGCCCATGTGTGCGGGCGGGGCGATGGAATCGGTACCGTTCCAAAGGCCGTAGCAAATCAACATTTGGTCGTTGGTGTAGGCAGCCGGGGAGAACAACCGTTGCATGACAAGCCCGTTACACAGGCGGTTGTCGGCTTCAAAGATGCGGGTAACGCGCGCGCTGACCTGCTCGGCGGTGGCGTCCCGCAAATACTTCCAGGTCGCTCGGAGGGCCTTGTCGTAATCTTTCAGTGTGTAGCCAATCTTGAGATAGCTCGGATCAGCTACGCCGGTTGGAATTCCAAATTCCGTGGCCTCTTCAAACTGTTCAGAGGCTACGCTCTGAGCAACCGCGTCACCGGCACGGGTAACTGAGAAGCTAACTAGCGAAGCGATGGCGGAGCGCTGGTCGTTGTAGAGACCTAGCGCCTGCTGAACCTCATCCCAGATCTGGTTTAGCTCAACGCCATCCGCGGTCTTGTTGACCAACACGCTGCCGCGCGTCTGGTAGCCACGCCCGAGGACGCCATCGCCGCCCTGAATGAGAAGTTTGATTGCCATTGTTGGCCTTTCTAGGTAAGCCGCCAGGCCTACGACGCTACGCCAGAATTCCGTTGCCCTAGAGACGATTAGCGATCTGCGACGGTTAGAGGCGGGGTGCGGTTGAATTGAAGGGCCAGCGCGATGGAAGGCGACTAGAATCGGAGTATCCGCTAAATCGTTTCAGTATCAATATTTTTGGAGTAGCCATGGCTAGAACTGCACCAGCACCGCCGGAAGGTGTTGCACTTTCTCAACTCCCCACGATCCGCGGCAAGGATGCCGCGTGCGAGTGGATCAACGACGCCCTTGGCGTCCCGATCCGCAAGAACATGATTGTCGAAGCAGCCAACGCGAGAACCATGCCTTGCCGGAAGATCGGTGGGGCGCTCTACTTCTCCACGCAAGGGCTCTTTGAATGGGTGACCAGCTTGGGGGTGTCCGCATGATGAGCGCCGAACGCCGCGAAGAGATCGCGCGGAAGTATCCCGCCGTGAACAATGTGCGGCTCCAGATCGACAATCCTGTCGTGGACGCGATCATGCGAGGCGAGCAGTTGTACGGGAACCTGTTCACCCGCGATACCGGAGAGCTGTTTGATCCTGTGCGCTGCCCACCGATGCACGAGGTGGCGCGAAAGGCACTGCGAGACCTCCATACGGCGATGGGCGAGCCTGCCAACACTATTGGCCCCGATGACGCCGGGCATCTCGTGAGCACACCGCTAGACGCTAACCCGATCAGGCGAGTGACCTTTGACGGCCACGACTCCCCAGATGATCCGTTCACGCCACTTGACGCCAACGATCCCGCGCTCTACGTGTATTTCGTCAGCGGCTCCGGTGTCACCGTGCTACGCGGTCTGAAGCCCGTTGACGCGTTCGAGCTAGCCACCTGCGGCCGTGGCCGGCCAAGGCGCGGCGTTGACTACTTCAAGGGAATGTTCCAGACCATGATGGAACTACACGACGACTACTGGGACCGCGAATGCAACGCCCATGTCAGCCGAAACTGTGGCGGCCCCTCAAGTCTGCTGCCGTACCGGGCAGGCGCATTTCTGCTCATCTTTGAGATCTGCAAGCCCTGTTTGGATTACGCACAAGCAGCAGCCGACAAGGGATATGAGCTGAGCGTCATGGAAGCCCACGCCCGCGTTGGGCTGCCGTTTCCGTAACAGATTGGGTGGTGAGGTAGTGACAAGAAGCAAACGTAAATCCGCAAAACGCAAGTTACCGCAGGCATCTAACCCGCCAGAACTAGTCCATTTTCGCACGGTAATCAGAGCCGACATGTTGCCCGACAACTGGCCGGATGAGAGCGCTTTAGAGTATGGCTGGCGGTGGTATCTGCTCGACAACGACAAACTCATAAGCCCAATGGTCGGGCAAATTCCCTTGCCGCGCAACGGCGTTTTAGACGATGTGTACTTCATTCCCAGGGCTGAGCTCATGCTCCAGTCGCTCCAATACCGTTGGCGCGAACTGACACCCGAAGACATACACGCGCGTGGTTTCGCACTCACCTACGGCAAGGTCACAGGCCCCTTTGAACGGGACTACGACTGCACACCCGGCGCAGGCGCAATGAAGTGCACCCGGTACGAGGCCCTGGCGATACTCACCACCATCCCAGCAAGATTCGCGGGCGCATATGAGGTGCCAGTTGTTGGCGGGATCATCAACCTGCCCACCATGCAGACCATCGAGAGTATGCACCCGTGCGCTCGACCGCAGCCTGCCGCGAAACTTCATGTCTCGTTTGTGTGCACATACAACCAGGGCCGCTCCGTTATGGCCGCCGCAATGTTCGCCCACCAACTCCAAGCACGGGGCCTTGGCGACCAAGTACGGGTGAGCAGTTGCGGTACCTGGTCTGCCAGCTGGGGCAACCCCATAGATACGCGCGGAGCCGATCTGTTGCGCGCCAACAACTACGGCGTACCAGAGAACCACCGATCAACAAAGGTCAACTCTGATCATCTGGCCGCGAACCTCCTGGTAGCGATGGAACGAAACCATGAAGTGGCACTCAAAGAGGCTGGCGCCGAGCCTAACCGGATACGGCTACTGCGCTCATTCGACCCCACAACACCGAGTGCGACAACAGAACTCAAAAACCCCTACACCGCTGCCGATTTCAGAGAGACGTTCGACGCCATAGAGACCGCGCTACCGGGTTTACACGGTTGGGTTGACAACGCCCTCGGGGCTAAGGGCTAGCTATTGAATCCACAGCACCGATTGCGGTGCGTATAGCAGTTCTTGAACAAAGAACACCGTCGTGCAAATCACAAGGCCGACAATGATAAACGTTGCCGCTCGCTGACGCTCTTTGTGTCGTGTCCGCAGGAAGTAGACCGCACCGATGATGAGCGAGATAAGGAATGTCGGTAGGACGGCCCCGCGAACCGAGGCTGTCGAGAAACCGGCCAAGAAGAGCGCCAGCATTGTTGCGTACAACAGGATTACGCCCCCGCACAAGCCGACAGCGATTAGTCCTGCCCCGGAAAGCCAACGGGTAATCATCCGAAGTACACCGGAACTTGGAGTTGATGTCCTCGCTGTTCCTGGATATGACGTGTCACATTGTCAATGTAAGGTTGCCAAGTTCCCCAGCCGATAGTTCGGTACCCCTCCCTGATGACGGGACCGAGTGGCCAGCCTTCTGTCCCAGGTCCGGGCGACGTGACAACGGAGTGAACACCTAGCCTCAAGTCTCCATCCTGGTTGTGCCAGGTGAAGTGAATTGTGCTGCCAGGCCCGTCCGCATGCCCCGGCAAGGTCACAAACTCAATGTTAATGGCATCGCTGGTCTTATCTATCTGAGTCACCTTGACTGGCATTCCTTGCACACCACCCGGCCCGACATGCAACGGAAGCTCATCGCCGACTTTCGGAAAGTCATGTGGCGCACCAGGTATCGGGAAGTTGCAGTTGAAGCACCGCTTCAGTTCGTTGTAGACATCATCCATGCTGATGCCTGCTCCGGCACTTGTCGGATGCGTACGATCATCAATAATCTTGACACCAGTGCTCAGATCGAGGTCGTATTCCCACTTGGGCAGTGGATCGAAGGGTGGGAACTGGGGTTTCTTGTCGTGTCCGCCCATCATTTGCACGGTTGGGTCACCATTGCCGCCGTCTAGCGCGTCAGCTTTCAGATGTAGCTCTTGCGCGATACGTTGTTCCGCAGCAACTAATTGTCCAGCGCGCCAACGTATGAAGTCCTGGTGCTGTTGCGCCGCGTTGCTTGTGGCGGAACCGTCGCCACCGTGACCCGTTGTTACCGTTAGATTTTCGCTGACGTTGAAGCCATCCCGCTTCGCTTCTTGGATAGCCTGTATGACACCACGCACAAGCTCGTCAAGTTCTTGCTTGCCGTTCCGGGCTACGGTTGCGGCGTCACGCAAGCCCTGGCTCTGGCGGCGAACGATAGTCAGGTCATTCACAGCGTCGTCGTACGCGGCATCTGCCGCCTTGCCCTTGAACTCGGTACCAGCCGGGGCGGTGGTGTTGTCTCGGCGCTGCTCAAAAGCTTGTTCGGCCTCATCCGCCTGCTTGTCCCACTGCTCAGCGGCAGTCCTCAAATGATCGTTAGACCAGTTCGCTATCTCGGTTTTAGTGGGCAACGCTGCCGCAGTCGTTGCGCTCATCTGTCGCCAAGATTCCGCATGTTGTCGGCGCTGCCTAGGTCGGTGTCTTCAAAGCTGTCTCCGGTATCCCGCAGAATCTTCGCGCTAGACGTCAACTTGCGGGACTGCATTGCCCGGATACCAGCAGCGGTGATGTCGATTCGACGGACGGCAGAGGCAGTCGGCTTTGTGCCAGACGCACCCCCGGTTCCGGCTGGTACTGCCAGCTCGTCGGCAAGGCTGTCGGTGCGTGCCGCAGCCGCGCGTAGGCCGTCTGGGTCGGCAGAAACCCGTGTCATTTGGTTCCCCTCGGTCACTGGAGTGCAGCTAGGCCGAACTATACGCCGTAGCCAGATTTCTGGTACAAGTCGTTGCCTCGCCGGGGCTAGGTTGTCGCGCGGTCGCCGGGGCTACGCCGGGGTAGCGGACCCTATCGCGACCATTCCCCTACTCGGCCAACCCATCTACCTGCCCTAACAGAGTGCCCCCAGTGAGACTCGAACTCACACTTGGCGGATTTTAAGTCCGCTGCCTCTGCCAATTGGGCTATGGGGGCCTCGCAGATCAGCCCTAGTTCTACCTGGCGCTTCCCCTGGCGCCAACTTACGCCGCACCCCCTCTCACCTACGACAAAAATCACACCCCCGCCCGACACACCCCGGCGTCACATTGAACGTTTCCGGCAGATAGTGATATCCCTTGTACACCACCGGGATTCGATTGAGCTCTGGTGTGATTCGTCACCAGATCGCGCGATCGCCGACATTGACAGTTGCCGCCCGCTCCTCGCACGACGGGTCACCTGCGAACCAAGAGATAGCTTAGTTAGCGCAGGTAGTGTTTTCCATCGTGAGTCGGGAGTTGGATATGTCAGACGGAGTGGCCATTCGCCAGAGCGGAATTGAGGATTACCTCGACGCCGATGGCGCGATCGACCTCCCTCCCGGCAGCACCCTGCTCTCGAACTTCGAACACAACATCGCCGAGTTCGGCAGCACCGCCGCGTACCGCTACCTCGACTTCACCCGTGATGACGACGGCGTGGCCATCGAACTGAGCTGGACCACGCTCAGCACCCGGATGCGGGCCATCGGCGCACGCCTGCAGCAGGTCACCCAACCGGGCGATCGCGTCGCGATCCTGGCGCCGCAAGGCATTGACTACGTCATCGGGTTCTTCGCCGCCATCCAGGCCGGAAACATCGCGGTTCCTCTCTTCGCCCCCGAGCTGCCCGGCCACACCGAACGCCTCGATGCGGTGCTCTCCGACGCGACGCCGACGGTCATCCTGACCACCGACGCCGCCGCCGAATCGGTAAACACCTTCCTGCGCAAACTTCCTCGTCAGCGTCGGCCACGCGTCATCGCGATCGACGCGGTGCCGGACGCGGTGGGCGCAACGTTCATCCCCGCCGAGCTCGACACCGAGGACATCGCTTATCTGCAGTACACCTCGGGCTCCACACGCACTCCGGCCGGCGTGGAAATCACGCACCGCGCGGCGTGTACGAATGTTCTGCAGATGATCCTGGCCGGCGGCCTGGATCAGAACATCCGCAGCGTGAGCTGGCTGCCGCTGTATCACGACATGGGTCTGATCATGATCCTGTTTCCCCCGCTGTGCGGCGGCCACATCACCCTGATGTCGCCGTTGGCCTTCGTGCGGCGCCCACGACGCTGGATCAAGCAGCTGGCCGCCGAGTCCGCCTATGGGCGAGTGTTCGCCGCCGCCCCGAACTTCGCCTTCGAACTCGCCGCACAGCGCGGCCGCCCGCCGGCCGGCGAAACCTGGGACCTGTCCAACGTCGCGGGCCTGCTCAACGGATCCGAACCGGTCACTCTCTCGGCAATCGAGAAATTCAACGAAGCCTTCGGCCCCCACGGATTTCCGCCCACCGCCATCAAGCCGTCCTACGGCATGGCCGAGGCAACGCTGTCCGTGGCCACCATCGCCCCCGACGAACGCCCCAGCATGATCTACCTGGACCGCACCCAGCTCGCCGAGGACCGCGCCGTCCCCGTGTCCGCTGACGCCCCCACCGCGGTAGCCCACGTCTCGTGCGGTCAGGTGATCTCGAGCCAGTGGCTGGTGATCGTCGACCCACGAACCGGAGCCGAACTCCCCGAAGGAGAGATCGGTGAGATCTGGCTGCACGGCGACAACATCGGCCGCGGGTACTGGGGCCGCACCCGCGAGACCGAGGCGACCTTCCACAACAGGCTGCGCTCCCGGCTCGAACACCGCAGCCATGCCACCGGAACCTCGGCGGATAGCCGTTGGCTGCGCACCGGGGATCTCGGGGTGTATCTCAACGACAGCCTGTACGTCACCGGCCGCATCAAAGACCTCGTCATCATCGACGGACGCAATCACTACCCCCAGGACATCGAGGCGACCGCCTCGGCATCCTCGCCCGCCGTCCGCTCCGGATACGTCGCGGCGTTCTCCGTGGCGGCCAATCAGCTCGCCGAGGCGGCCATCGCTGACACCAGCGAGCGGCTGGTGATCGTCGCCGAACGCGCGCCCGGATCGGGACGCGTGGAGCAATCACCGGTAGCCGAAGTCATCCGTGCTGCCATCTCACGCACACACGCCCTGCCGGTTGCCGATGTCCGGCTGGTCGCCGCGGGCGCGATTCCCCGCACCACCAGCGGAAAGCTCGCGCGCCGGGCCTGCCAGGCCGAGTACCTCGCAGGCGTCTACGGCTAATTCGCACCTCAACTATGGGTTGAATCACACTGTGAGTCTGCCCCCTCGCGTTGAGGGCTCGCGACATCGATGTTTGACTT
>NZ_MAEV01000024.1:0-98941 GCF_002013385.1 Mycobacterium sp. D16R24
CCCGAGAAGCTCAACGGACTCACCATCGACATGCTCAACGGCCTGACCGCCGCCGCGCGCCATATTGCCTCCGACACCTCGATCCGCGTGGTGGTGTTGTCCGGTGAGGGGGACACATTTTCTACCGGACTGGATTTCGCGGCCGCCGGGAAGGACCCTGCGCGCGTCGTCGCGAACTTCATTCCGCTCCCCTGGCTGGGTACCAACGGTTTTCAGGAGGCCTGCTGGGCGTGGCGCCGGTTGCGCATCCCCGTGATCGCCGTCATCCAGGGTCGTTGCTACGGCGGCGGGCTGCAGCTGGCACTGGCCGCCGACTTCCGGTTCACCACACCCGATGCCGAGTTCTCCATCCTCGAAGCCAAATGGGGTCTTATCCCGGACATGTCCGGAAGCGTCACGCTGAGTCAATTGATCGGAATTGACACCGCCAAACAGCTCACCATGACCGGCGAGATGTTCGACGGCTTCTACGCCAAGGAGATCGGCCTGGTCACCCAGGTGAGCGCCGACCCGGAGGCCGACGCGCAGGAACTCATCGACCAGATCCTCTCCCGCTCCCCTGATTCGGTGGCGGCCACCAAGACCCTGTTCGACAGGGCATGGTCAATGGCGCCGCGACGTGCCTTCGGCCTGGAGCGGCGCCTGCAGCTGCGGCTCATGCGTGGACCCAACTTCGCCATCGCACGCAAGGCCGGTATTGATAAGTCCGAACCTCAGTTCAAGGCCCGTAGCATCTAGAGAGCGTTGCCTATGCGGAGCGACCTAACGTGGGCGTTTTTTCGCTCAGCCCGCCGCGGGGACGCAATCGCGAAGCTCGGGCGCCATGCCGTACGGCCCCCACATCTGACGCTCCGCATCTTGGCGGGCCTCAGGCTCGTTACTTCCGTGACCGATCACCGAGCCGGCCCATTGCTTCATCCCGAAACCCATGCCCGGCATGCTTCCCGGGCCAAAGCCAGGTGGGCCAAAGTTATTGTTGGCGTACACCTGACACTGGACCGCGACTGGCCCCTCACCCGGCACCGCCGCCGCGACCGGCGCAGCGAACACCGCCACCGACATACCCACCCCTGCGACTATCGAACAAACCGCCCGCATAGCTCCTCCTCCTCGGTATCTGACAATAGTTTGCCACAGCCCGAGTATCACCCGCTCTGCGGCTTCGCGGAGCAGAACCGGAGGATCGCTAGTGTCCGAGGTATCCGTGCGCGGCGGCCACATCGGGGTGGGCCCGCAGCCGGCTCTTCCAGGCGTTCTCGCCGTAAGTCGCGTGGATCGGGTCGTCCGGATCCGCCGTGACGCCTCGCGCGCGATCCCTGAGTTCCGGCGGCAGCCCCAGCGTGGGGATATGCGCCTCGGCCTGGGGTCGAAGAAGTAGGCGACAGAAATGCGGGGCTTGCCTGTGAGCGTCACCCGGTGACGGGTGGCGCGTAGATACCCGCCACTGGCCCGTTCGAGCAGTTCGCCAATGTTCGCGATGAACGCGCCCGGGCGCCCGGGCGCGTCCAGCCAGACCCCGTCCACTTCGACCTGCAGGCCGCCGGCATCCGGTTCGGCCAACAACAAGGTCAGCACGCCAGAGTCGCGATGCGCACCCACACCCTGCCCGGTTGTCCCGCTGGCGGGATATCGGATGACCTTGATCAGGGTCGCGGGTTCGACACCGAATGCCTCGTCGAATACTCCGCCCGCCGATCCAAGGGAAATAGCCCACTCCCGCAGTAGCTTTCGCCCCACTGCCGCCAGGGCGACATCCCAGCTCGCGAGGCTCGCCCGTAACTCGGGAACCGCCTGCGTCCACTGATTGGGCCCCTGCAACCGCAGGTAATCAGGGCCTTCACCGTGCGCAGTCGCCCGACGTTCGGGCCCGACATCGATCTGCTCACGCCAATCGGTCAACCCGCCGGTCAGCTCTCCGCCCAGCCGGGTGAATCCACGGAAATGGGGGCTCCGCGGCATGGCGATGACGTCCTTGTCCGGCGCCGGTAACGCGAAAAGCCTATGAGCGGCGGCCAGCACCTCATCGACCAATCGGGATGAAACGCCATGGCCGGTGAGATAGAAGAACCCCGCCTCATGGGTGACGTCACGCAGCGTCGCGCGTAGCTGGTCCGGATCGCCAGACAGGTCGACGACGGGAAGATCAGCCATGCTCCCATGGTCCTCGGCAACCCGTGCACGGGCCACGGTCTTGACCGCCATGAGGAAATATCCCGAGTACGATGGCCAAACCGTCGGGAGAGGGACGCACAGGGGAATGACGTCATCGGAGAGGCCCCCATCGGGTCCGGGTAGCCAGCAGCCTGGGGACCTTCCGCCAGGGACGCTCATATCCGGATACGAGGTAGAACGCGTCCTCGGCCGTGGCGGCATGGGAACCGTGTACCTGGCCGCGAATCCGAACCTGCAACGTCCCGAGGCCCTGAAGATTCTGAGCGCCCAAGCCTCACGCGACCCGGCCTTCCGGGCACGGTTCATGCGCGAGGCCTCGATCGCTGCCTCCCTGGATCACCCGAACATCGTCACGGTGCACAACCGCGGCGAGACGCCAGACGGCGACTTGTGGATCGCCATGCAATACGTCCAGGGCAGCGATGCACACTCCGAGTCCACGAACGGACGCATGTCGCTGACCCGCGCCGTTCATATCGTCAGCGAGGTCGCCAAGGCGCTCGACTATCTGCATGCCCGGGGCCTGGTGCACCGCGATGTGAAACCGGCCAATATCCTGTTGTCCGCGGGAGACCGCCGAATCATGTTGGGCGACTTCGGTGTCACCCGTGCACTCGATGACGCCAATACCGTCACCTCGGCGGGGAACGTGACCGCAACGATCGGATATGCCGCACCGGAGGTTTTGTCCGGCGCGGCAATCGATGGCCGCGCCGACGTCTACGCGCTGGGCTGCACGCTCTTTCGGATGCTGACGGGCCAGCCGCCATTTGGATCCGGCGGGTCGCTACCCGCGATCATCAACGCACACCTTTCGGCACCTCCACCCCGAATCTCCCAATTCGCCTCGGTGCCTGAGTCAATGGATACATTGATCGCCAAGGCGATGGCCAAGAACCCCGCTGATCGTTATCAAAGCGCCGGGGAGTTCGCGCTGGCCGCACAACAGCTCCTGGCAGACCCGCATCAGCACCGGCAGACCGTCACCCAGCCGGTGCCGACCGCCACGCAGCAGCCCGGCCCGGCGCGAACGTTGGTTAAACACAAACGCATTGCGGCGATTACCGGCACTGTCGTCCTGCTCGTCGCATCGGCCGTGGTCGCCGTCGGCATCTGGCCCCGCCATGACAACGAAAGAAGACCCAAGCCCGCGCCCGGGTCGAGCGCCGCCGCCGTCAAGCCGGGCGAATCGCTGGCCGGACAGCCGAACACCATCCTCGACACGTTGCTACCCGGCCAGTTCGACTATCCCGACGGGTGGGAGAAGAATCCGTCGCCCACCTTCAGGTCCGGGGAGTTCAACCCTGCAATGCCACCCGGCGCGGCCACCACCGTCGGCGGAACCCCCGCGGGCTGCAACACCATTGACCCCATCTGGGCGCTGCGCGCCAAGGACCGCGAGACGTCGACGTTACATCTACGCGATCGCAAGAAGCCTGAACGGGAGATCCTGATCCGGATCGTCCCGGCATCCGATGCCCTCTCCACCGACGACACGTCCGATGCGTTGATCAAGTGCGATGCGGTCGCGTACACCATCCCCGGTGCCAGCACCACGTGGCGATGCTCGTTCGAGTTCGATGAGCCGGCGCCGGTCCAGAATGGCCAAAAGGAGCTCACCGCAACGGAATCGTGCTTCACGTTTCCCTCCGGAGCGAACAGCATGCGACAGCACGTCTCGTTCAACGTCGTACGCGGCCTACTCGTGTACATCCTGGCCAGCGGTGCGTCCAACCGCAACGACGCGGCGGGTTCCCTCAGCGCGACCGCGTTGAACTTCGCGACCGCGATGAAGATCCTGCGCTACGGCCGCTAGTTCTTCGGAGACCAGGGCGTGAGCCAGTCGGTGGGCTCCCAACCCTCGACCGCCGCCAGCAGCTCGTACATCGTTGCGCCATCGATGGACTCGCGAATGATGTCCGCGTGACCAGCGTGCCGCGCCAGTTCCTCGATGATGTGCAACGCCACCCACCGCACATTCCAGGCATCGACGTCCTTGGGGAACCACGGCGCGGAAGGGACGGGCACCGGAGTATCCAGTCCCTTCTGTTTGATCGCGGCCAGTGTCGCCTCGCTCTGCGCCGAGAACGCGGCCACGGCTTCAGCAAGTGTTTCGTCCTCGCGCAAGGTGAATTCGTCATCGGCACGTTGACGGTCGGATCCGGGGTTGGGCGCGGCGACAATCTTGTCCGTCCAGCCCGCCAACATGTTGGTGACGTGCTTGATAAGCCCACCGATCGACAGCGTGCCCGCCGTCGGTGTCAGACGTGCCTGATCGTCGGTCAGCCCAAAGGCCACAATCCGAAAGGCGTCTTGCTGCGCAGCGATGTACTCGATCAGCCCGTGCAACTCGGTCGGAACGGGTGGGGGCATGGCAGGCATACGAAGTTCCTCTCAGGGCTGTGAGCTGGCATGCACAAGCCAACACCACACCACCGACATCACTCTCCAGAACCGTGAAAAAATGCCCCCTGACCTGCGATGTCGAATTGTGATGACAACCACAAGGCCAGGACTTTTGTCACACGCTACTCAGCGGTATAGTTCAGTTGTTACCGGTGGGTAACTTAATCAGCAGTAAGAACCCAACCGAATATCAGAAAACAGCCCCACGAGACCACGGTCAGACCCAAGAGAAAGCAATGACGCACATGGGCCACTACAAGTCGAACGTCCGCGACCTGGAGTTCAACCTCTTCGAGCTCTTCAACATTCAGCAGGTATTCGGCGGCGAGGAATTCCCCGAGCTGGACGAAGAGACCGCTCGCACTTTCCTTTCCGAGATGCGCACCCTCGCCGAGGGACCGCTGGCTGATTCTTTCGCCGAGGGCGACCGCAACCCGCCGGTCTTCGACCCGGAGACCCACTCGGTGGCTATCCCCGAGGCCTTCAAGAAGTCCGTCAAGGCAATCACCGACGCCGGCTGGGATCGCCTCGGCCTGATCGAAGAACTGGGCGGCAGCCCGGTTCCGCGCTCGCTGATGTGGGCCATCCAGGAGATGATCCTCGGCGCCAACCCCGCGGTCTGGATGTACAGCGGCGGTGCCGGTTTCGCACAGATCTTCTACAACGTGGCCACCGATGAGCAGAAGAAGTGGGCCGAGTTCGCCGCCGAGCGCGGCTGGGGCGCCACCATGGTGCTCACCGAGCCCGACGCCGGTTCGGACGTGGGGGCCGGACGTACCAAGGCCGTCAAGCAGGAGGACGGCTCCTGGCACATCGACGGTGTGAAGCGCTTCATCACCTCCGCCGACTCCGATGACATGTTCGAGAACATCATGCACCTGGTGCTGGCCCGCCCCGAGGGTGCCGGCCCCGGCACCAAGGGTCTGTCGCTGTTCTTCGTACCCAAGTTCGTCCCCAACTTCGAGACCGGCGAGCCGGGCGAGCGCAACGGCGTCTTCGTCACCAACGTCGAGCACAAGATGGGCCTGAAGGTTTCGGCCACCTGTGAGCTGAGCCTGGGACAGCACGGCGTTCCCGCCAAGGGTTGGCTCGTGGGCGAGGTGCACAACGGCATCGCGCAGATGTTCGACGTCATCGAGCAGGCCCGCATGATGGTGGGCACCAAGGCCATCGCCACCCTCTCGACTGGCTACCTGAACGCCCTCGAGTACGCCAAGACCCGCGTACAGGGTGCGGACATGACGCAGCTGACCGACAAGACGGCCCCGCGCGTCACCATCACGCACCACCCGGACGTGCGCCGCTCGCTGATGACCCAGAAGGCATACGCCGAGGGCCTGCGCGCGCTGTACCTCTACGCCACCACCTTCCAGGACACCGTAGCCGCCAAGGCCATCAACGGTGTCGAGGCCGAGGAGGCGGTGCGGCTCAACGATCTGCTGCTGCCGATCATCAAGGGTGTGGGTTCCGAGCGCGCCTACGAGAAGCTCACCGAGAGCCTGCAGACCTTCGGTGGATCCGGCTTCCTGCAGGACTACCCGATTGAGCAGTACATCCGTGACGCCAAGATCGACTCGCTGTACGAAGGCACCACGGCGATCCAGGCCCAGGACTTCTTCTTCCGCAAGATCGTCAAGGACCAGGGCAAGTCGCTGGCCTTCATCTCCGGCCAGATCGAACAGTTCGTCAACAGTGAGACCGGCAACGGCCGCCTCAAGGCCGAGCGTGCGCTGCTCGCAACGGCTCTGGAGGACGTGCAGGGCATGGCCGCGACCATGACCGCCAACCTGATGGCCGCCCAGCAGGAGATCACTCAGGTTTACAAGGTTGGCACGGCCTCCGTGCGCTTCCTGATGAGCGTGGGCGACCTGCTGATCGGCTGGCTGCTCCAGCGTCAGGCCGCCGTGGCCATCGAGGCCCTCGATGCCGGCGCGACCGGTGCCGACAAGTCCTTCTACGAGGGCAAGATTGCGGTTGCCTCGTTCTTCGCCAAGAACATGCTGCCGCAGCTCACCTCGACCCGTGCCATCCTGGACAACGTCGACAACGACATCATGGAACTCGACGAAGCCGCCTTCTGATTCATTAATCACGAAGCCCCTGTTTCCCGCTGGGAGACGGGGGCTTCGTGCATTCCGGGGTACCGCCGTTGTCAGACCACGCATAGGGTTGTCGTATGCCTCGTTACTACCGCGACCAGCAAGCGTGGAAAGACCTCCAGATGTTCCTTCCCGAGCGGCTGCGGCTCGACGAGTCGACGGCGCCGCAGGAGGAATTCTGGGACTGGCACGGTAACCGGGTGCACCTCGACCGGTACCCCAACCCCGCGGCAGCGGTGAAGGTGGTGCTGCTGCACGGCGTCGGCACCAATGGCCGTCAGATGTCACTCATCCTCGGTGCACCATTGGCGCGCAGGGGCTTCGAGACTGTCGCGATCGACAACCTCGGCTATGGGCTTACCGATGTGGCACCGGGGGCAGTACCCGGATACGGCGACTGGGTGGACCTGGTGGTCGACTATCTGGAGTATGAGCGGCGCCGCGATGTGCGACCCATCGTGCTGTACGGGCTCAGTGCCGGCGGCATGCTCGCCTACCACGTGGCGGCCAAGGCACCGCGCGACACGGTACGCGGAATCATCGGCATGACGTTCCTGGACCAGCGGGTGCGTGAGGTGGCCGACGGCACCGCCCACGACCTGCTGACCGCACGCGTCGGCGTGCCCTTCCTGCGACTCGCGGCCAAGACGCCGGCCCGGCGAGTCCGTTACCCCATGTGGCTGGCATCGAAGATGAGCACACTCGCGAATAACCGCGCGGCGATGAAGGTCTTCATGAAGGACCGCACGTCCGCGGCCAACTGGGTCAGCGTGAAGTTCCTGGCCGACTACATGAGCTACGCCCCCGCCGTCGAGCCCGCCGATTTCGACGTGTGCCCCATCATCCTCACCCAGCCTGACGAGGACCGATGGACACCCTACGAGTTCAGCCGGCCGGTGCTCGACCCCATCACCAAGGTGCCGGTGACGGTGGTACCGCTGGAGCGAACCGGGCACTATCCGCTGGAAGATCCCGGACTGAAGCAATTGGAAGATGCGGCGGTCGGATTCATCCGCGCCGTCGCAGGCTGACCGCTTCGGTCAACCTTCGGGCAAACTTGACGCATGACCGAAGCCCGACGTGCCGTGCTGGTTCTCTCATTGGTCGCAACCAGCCTGTTGACCTTCCTGCTCGGCGTCACGGATCCCGCGGCACCCATGTTCTACCCCACCCGCTTCCTGATCTGGAATCTGTTCCTGGCCTGGCTGCCGGTCTTCGCCGCACTGGCGTTTTCGACTGTCCGGCACAAGATTTGGCTGATTCCGATCGGGTTGGTGTGGCTTGCCTTCTTACCCAACGCACCGTATCTCGTCACCGACCTGGTGCACCTGATCGACGGCATCGCGTTCTGGCGTCATGTGCTGCAATACGGCGTCGCCGCCTGGACCGGAATCATCCTGGGCGTGGTGTCGCTGCGGTTGGTACACCGGCGAATTCAGCGCGACTTCGGCGTGGTCACCGGGTGGATCGTCGTGGTCATCTCCGTTGGCCTGTGCGCCGTGGGAGTGGTGATCGGACGCTTCCAGCGCTGGAACTCCTGGGACCTGATTCACCGGCCGGGCGCCGTCGCCGCGAGCACCCTGGAGTGGGTGAGCTCTCCGTTCTCCTTTGTGGCCCATACCGGTGTGGCAGTGGCCGTCGCCGCGTTCTTCGGGCTGGCGTATCTGACCGTGTGGTCGCTATCCGCTCCCGACGATAGGCCGTCACAAGCAGGCGTTAAGTACCTTCAAGACAACGCAATTCAGGGCATCTAGCGCCCCGCAGCGTACCTACCGCGCCAGCGCGCCGACGCATTCGGCCAGCTCGGCCACCGGAAGCCGGCCATCCAATTCCACCGTGGCGCTCCGGCGCAGCAGCGGCTCCACGTCTTCGGTGTACCGCGCGATCTCGGCCCGCTCCGCGTCGGTCCGGCCGTACGGGTTGTTGGTGCGAGAGCTCACGCGGGCGATGGCCACCTCCAGCGGCACGCTGAGCAGCACCACGTGGCCAAACCTGTCGTAGAAGTCCACCTGGTTGTCCACCGTGCCGGACACGATGACATCCGAACGCTGGTCCAACAGCGCCGTCATTCGGGCCACATCCCAGCGGCCGTCCGCCAGCGTCCAGCCGTCGTAGTTGGTATCGACGGTGCGATACCCACGACGCGCCAGCTCCTCGAGCAGCGTGGTCTTCCCTGTTCCCGACATGCCCGTGACCAACACCCGTCCCACATCTGAACCATATGCGGTGGCGCGTCGTTGAAAGCAGGAGAAGAGTGAACCCCAACGGAGGTGACGATGGAGCAGGCAGCACGACGGATCATCGCGGGTCTTATCGCCGCGGCGGCCGCGCTGGCGGTCGGACAACTGACTGCCGCCGCTGTCGCCCCGGATTCCGCGCCGTTCTACGCAGTCGGGAACACTGTCGTCGATCACACCCCGGCAGCCGTGCGCGAATGGGTCATCGGGGTTTTCGGCACCTCCGACAAGGCAGTGTTGTTCGCGTGCCTGTCCGCGGTCATCGCCCTGCTCGCCGTGACAGCCGGTCTCGTCGAGCGCGAGCGGCGATACGGCTCGGTCCTGATCGCGGCGCTCGGTGTTGCCGGCGCACTGGCCGCCGCAACCCGGCCGACCGGAGAGTTCAGCTGGATCTGGCCCTCGGTGATCGCCGCCGCGGCTGGAGTGCTGGTCCTGCACGTGCTGGTCGGCCGCGCTGACAGCCGGGATTCCCAGGACCGGCGCAAATTCTTCGGAGCAGCAGCGGCTTTCGCGGCCGGATCGGCGGGCGCCTACTGGCTCGGCAGCCGCTGGAGCAAGGGTGCCGTCGTCGCCGAAGAACGCCGAGAGGCCACCCTGCCCGCACCCGTTGCACCCGCGCCGCCGCTGCCCGCGGGAATCGACGTCAAGGGAGCGGTGCCCTACATCACGAGCAATACGGGCTTCTACCGCATCGACACTGCCCTGCGCGTGCCCCAGCTGACCACTGCCGAATGGCAACTCAACATTCACGGCATGGTCGACCGACCCCGCACGATCACGTGGGCAGAGCTCACCGCGATGGCGGCCACCGAGCGTGCGGTGACCCTGACATGCGTCTCCAACGAGATCGGCGGGGACTTGATCGGCAACGCGATGTGGACTGGCTTTCCGATCAAACCGATACTGGAATCCGTTGGAGTCCATGGCGATGCGGACATGCTGTTGTCGAAGAGCGCCGACGGCTGGACGGCCGGGACACCGCTGGACGTGCTCACCGACGGCCGCGACTCGATTCTCGCCATCGCGATGAACGGGACACCTCTACCCGTCGAGCACGGATATCCGGTGCGACAGGTGGTGCCCGGGTTGTACGGCTACGTGTCCGCGACCAAGTGGGTTGTCGACTGGGAGATCACTCGATTCGATACCGCCCGTGCCTACTGGACCGTCCGCGGCTGGTCGGCGCGCGGTCCCATCAAGACGGGATGCCGCATCGACACGCCCCGAACCGGCGGTCGCCTGGGCACGGGCACTCAGATCGTGGCCGGGACGGCATGGGCCCAACACCGGGGCATCACCAAGGTAGAAGTACAGATCGACGACGGGCCTTGGCAGCCCGCAACGCTCGCACCCGAGTACTCGATCGAGACCTGGCGGCAATGGTGGTTCGGCTGGCAAGCGACACCGGGTGAGCACATCATCACGGCGCGGGCCACCGACGGCACCGGAGCGGTGCAGACCGATCAGATCGCGTCCCCGGTGCCCGATGGGGCGACGGGATATCCGAAACGACTCGTGACCGTCGGGGCCTGACTAACCGAACTCCACAATACTGCGAATATTCTTTCCCTGCTTCATGTCTCGATAACCTCGCGCGATGTCGTCAAGTGCATAGGTGCGCGTCACCATCTCGTCCGTCTTGAGTTCCCCGCTGGCATACAGCGCCACCATGGTGGGTACCGCCTCAAACGGGCTCCAGTTCCCGTAGATGACACCCCTGATGGTCTTCTGCATCAGCGTCACCATGCTCAGGTCCAGTGACACTTCCTCGGGACGGAACGCACCCATGCTGGTCATCGCCACCGTGCCGCCCTTGCGGATGGAGGCCACAGCGTCCGTGAGATCGCCCGGCTCCATTCGGCCCACCGTGATCATGGTGGCGTCCGCGCCCTGCCCGTTGGTGTAGGAGCGGGCCCGTTCGGCTGCCTCGTCGATCGTCGCGAACACCTCGGTGGCCCCGAATGTCTTTGCGACCTCGCGCTTGTACGCCACCGGGTCGACCAGCAGGATGTTCGCCGCTCCGGAATGTGCGGCCCCTTGAACCGCAGCGGCACCGACTCCGCCCAGACCCATGACGATCACCGTCTGCCCGGGCTTGACCGCGGCCGCATTGACGGCGGTACCCCACCCCGTGCCCATCGCACACCCCAACAGGCACAACCGATTCAACGGCAGCTCCTTGGGGACCTTGTACGCGGATTGAACCGAGACGGTGGTGTACTCGCTGAACGCCGAGAGCCCCAGCTGCTGCCCACAGGGCTGCCCGTCGAGGCGCAATCGATAACTGGTGGGGTCGTCGAACCTGGATCCGGTGAGCGCATAGGCGCCGGCATCGCAAAGCTGCTGCATGCCGCGTGCACACCACAGGCAGCGTCCGCAGGCCGGCAGGAACGTCAGCACCACGTGGTCTCCGACCGCGAATTGTGTTGTGCCATCACCGACTTTCTCCACCACTCCGGCGCCCTCGTGGCCTCCGCACATGGGCAGCATCTCCACCGGGAAATCTCCGGTGGCGATGTGATCATCGGAATGACATAGACCGACGGCCGCCATCCGGACCATGATCTCGCCGGGTCGAGGGTCTTCCACCTCGACCACGCAGGGCTCGAATTCCCCTGGCACACTCCGGATCACCGAAGCATGCGAACGTCGATAGGCCACCGTCAATTACCCCTGCGACTGCGACGCACGGCGGATGGCTCGCCCTTGTCATGCGCCGCGAAGTCGGTCAGCTCACGGCCGCGCATCCTGTTGATCACCCGCTGGTGCTCGCGGGCGTGGTAGGCAAGGGGCGAATAGGTGACACGCTCCGGTAGCACCCGATAGGCGGCGCGGTACACCGCGAAGAATCTGCGCAGAAGACGCTCGTCGCGCTCGGACCACGCGACTCCGAGAGTGCCGCGCACCCGCTGATCCATGGCGCCGAAGGTCAGGACGAAGAAGACACGGGAAATCGGCGCCAGCACCGGCTTCAGCGCCGCGGCCATGAGACCCGAGGGAACCCAGCGCGGAATCCGCCGCGCCAGGGGCGAATCCTCGTTACCGACCAAAGGATCGACCAGCTTCCCCAAATTCTCCGCAACCGCAGGATGATTGATGAGTACCTGCTCGACCATGCGGTCGTAGAACTCCCAAAACTCCGCGCGCGATGTGGGATAGCCACGCTCGGGGACCTGCGTGATGCGGGCTAACAGGCGGTTGTCCTGAAAGAGCCTCTCGTCTTCCTCGTCGGTCAAGTCCCGTCCCAGAAACCGCGGAGTCACGCGACGGCCTGCCACATACGACGTCGCGATCACCCATGCATATGCCTCCGGGTCGAGTGCGCTGACGTGCTTGCCCTGCCTACTGCCGGTCTCGCCCTGCATCTGCAACGGCCGATGCATCGTGCGCAGCCAATAACCCTGCTCAATCGCGGCCTTACCCCCGAATATCCACTGCTGCACCGCGTCGAAGGAGCGGATCGCACGGCCCGCCGGATCCCGGTCTGCCACCGAGTACCGATCGGTCACATCACCAATCACCGGATGCATGCCCTGCATGATGAATGCGGCGCCCACTGCGGGTAAGTACAGCCACTGCCCCCCAAGGGTGGCGGTCAGGCCGAGCGGGTCGAACAGCTCGGGCACCGGCTGAGCCCAATCACTCGATACCGAATCCTGCGTTGCCGGGGATTCCACCAGTGCAGTCACAACGAAACCTCCTTGTGTCGTTACCCGAAAAGCTAACGTGAACACCCGGTCGCATATAAGTCTCATCTGGGGGACGCCATGGCATCGGATAACCGCATTTCACGCCTGCGTAAAACACCGCAGCAGCACCGATCCCGGGAACTGGTCGCAAAAATCGTGACGGCGACGGGCAAGCTGCTGGTCACCGAGGGCCCCGAGGCGATCACCACCAACCGCATCGCTGCCATCACCGGGATCAGTAAGGGGTCGATCTATCAGTACTTCCACACCAAGGACGACATCATCATGGCGGCGATCCGGGATGCCGCCGAGCGACAACTTCCGGGGGTCCGCTCAGCGCTGGCGGCTAACGCGCTCGCGCCGCCACCCCAGATGATCGACGCCGCGATCGACATGTTGATCGCCTTCACTACTGACAACGCCCCCACCCTGCGCTATCTCAACGAGAATCCGGAGTTCGCCCGCGAGGTCGAGGCCAGCTCGAACATGCCGGTCCTGATGCAAACCATGATGACCCTGCATGTTCAGCAGTACCGCGATCAGTACCACGCCGATCTCGAACCGGAGACCATCACGTGGCTCTTCATCAACTCGGCAATCACCACCACGCTGATGATCTTCCAAACCGACCGGAGCCCGATCGATCTCCAACAACTGCGGATGGGGCTGAAACGCATGGCGTACGGTCTGCTGACTTCGTAGCCGATCCCGACATGGCGGGACCCAAGAAAGTAGGTGGCCTCGCGCCGCCGTCGGGTCGGGGGGTCGGACGGTGGCGCGAGGCTACCCATGTATCGACACCTACTCCGAGAGCGTTACACGCTTCCCGAAAAAACTTGAAACTTTTTTTGCCGATGCCCCAAGAAAGCCAAAACCCCCGGTCACGGGCGGTGCCCATGACCGGGGGTCTCGATAGAGTGCTTAAGCGACTCAGGCTTCGAGAATGGCCGTCACGCCCTGTCCACCCGCGGCGCACACCGAGATCAGTCCGCGCACCGGCTTACCGGTCTCGGCCTTCTTCTCGGCGAGCTGCTTGGCCAGCTGAGCCACGATGCGGCCGCCGGTGGCCGCGAACGGGTGCCCGGCCGCCAGCGAGGAGCCGTTGACGTTGAGCTTGCTTCGATCGATGGCGCCCAGCGGCTTATCCAGGCCGAGGCGCTCCTTGCAGTAATCCGCCGACTCCCACGCCTGCAACGTCGCGAACACCACCGAGGCGAAGGCCTCGTGGATTTCGTAGAAGTCAAAGTCCTGCAGAGTCAGGCCGTTGCGGGCCAGCAGGCGCGGCACCGCGTAGGTCGGAGCCATCAGCAGACCGTCGGGGCCGTTGATGTAATCCACCGCGGCGGTCTCACCGTCGACGAAGTAGGCCAGCACGGGGATACCGCGCTCGGCGGCCCACTCCTCGCTGGACAGCAGCGCCACAGAAGCACCGTCGGTCAACGGAGTGGAGTTACCGGCGGTCATGGTGGCGTCGCCGTGCTTCACGCCGAACACCGGCTTCAACGTCGCCAGCTTCTCCACACTCGAGTTCGGGCGCAGGTTGTCGTCGCGGTACAGCCCCAGGAACGGGCTGATCAGGTCATCGAAGAAACCACGGTCGTACGCGGCGGCCATCTTCTGGTGGCTGGCCGCGGCCAGGGCATCCTGGTCGGTGCGCTTGACGCCTGCCTGTTTGGCGGTGATGGCAGCGTGCTCACCCATGGACAGCCCCGTGCGCGGCTCACCGTTCTGGGGGATGTCGACGCCGAGGGCGGCCGGCAGCTTGCCGAGCAGCTTGAGCCGAGTCACGTTGTCCTTGGCCCGGCGGATCGCCAGCAGGGTGTGGCGAAGATCATCACCGAAGTTGATCGGTGCATCGGAGGTGGTGTCCACGCCACCGGCCAGTACCGACTCGTAGCGGCCGAGCGCGATGCCGTCCGCACCGACGATCGCGGCCTGCAGACCCGTGCCACAGGCCTGCTGCAGATCGAAGGCCTGGGAGTACGGCGACAGCGGGCTGCCCAACACGGACTCGCGGGTGAGATTGAAATCACGGCTGAGCTTCAGGACCGCACCGGCAATTACAGCACCCAGACGCTCACCCTTGAGGTTGAAGCGATCGGAGGCGCCGGTAATGGCGGCGGTCAACATGTCCTGGTTGGAGGCGTTCGCATAGGCGCCGTCCGAACGTGCGAAGGGGATGCGGTTACCGCCGAGAACCGCGACGCGGCGACGGCCTTGCGAGGCGGTTGACTTGCGTGTCGAGCTGGTTGCCACTTGTCTCTCCACTGTTAGGGGGGCAGGATTACCGAGCATTCTTACTCTGGAGTAAGTTCTTTGTCGAGTTCACCCTAGACCAATTACGGACAACCACTAAGGAACGGCACATGTCCCCCAAGCTCACTGACGACCTGTACGCGCTGCTGGTCAACTCCGGGCCCGGCAACCTGCTCGCCGGCCGGCTGGGTATCCCGCAGCCCGAGAAGCTGCGCCGCTACAAGAAGGGGCAGCCCGCGCTGGCCGGGCCTGTGCTGATCGGTGGTGAAGGCCGCCTCGCCGAGCCGCTGCGTGCCGCCCTGGCCGACGACTATGACCTGGTCTCCAACAACCTCGGTGGTCGCTGGGCCGACAAGTTCGGCGCCCTGGTCTTCGACGCCACCGGAATCACCACCCCGGTCGAGCTGAAGCAACTGCATGAGTTCTTCACGCCGCTCCTGCGCAATGTGGGCAAGTCGGGCCGTCTGCTGGTCATCGGCACCACCCCCGACAAGGCAGCCACCACCGATGAGCGCATCGCCCAGCGCGCCCTGGAAGGCTTCACCCGCTCGCTGGCCAAGGAATTCGGCAACGGTGCCACCGTGCAGCTGGTATACCTGCACCCCGATGCCAAGACCGGCGCCACCGGACTCGAGTCGACCGTCCGCTTCATCCTGTCGGCCAAGTCCACCTATGTGGATGGCCAGGTGTTCTACGTGGGCGCCGACGACTCCGCACCGCCCGCCGATTGGGACAAGCCGCTGGCCGGCAAGGTCGCCATCGTCACCGGTGCCGCCCGCGGTATCGGCGAGACTATCGCCGAGGTGTTCGCCCGTGACGGCGCGGCCGTTGTCGCCATCGACATGCCTTCCGACGATCTGACCGCTGTCGCACAGAAGGTCGGCGGAACGTCATTGGCGCTGGACGTCACCGCGGCCGACGCCGTCGACCAGATCACCGCGCACCTCAAGGAGCACCACGGCGGCAAGGCCGACATCCTGGTCAACAACGCCGGTATCACCCGCGACAAGCTGCTGGCCAACATGGACGATGGCCGCTGGGACTCCGTCATCGCCGTGAACCTGCTGGCACCGCAGCGCCTTACCGAGGGGCTGATCGAGAACGGGACCATCGGAGACGGCGGACGCATCGTCGGACTGGCCTCCATCGCTGGCATCGCCGGTAACCGCGGTCAGACCAACTACGGCGCCACCAAGGCCGGCATGATCGGTATCACCCAGGCGCTGGCTCCGTCACTGGCCGAGAAGGGCATCACCATCAACGCCGTCGCGCCGGGCTTCATCGAGACCAAGATGACCGCGGCCATCCCGCTGGCCAACCGCGAGGTGGGCCGCCGCATCAACTCGCTGAACCAGGGCGGCGAGCCCGTGGACGTCGCCGAGACCATCGCCTACTTCGCCAGCCCCGCATCGAATGCGGTGACCGGCAACGTGGTTCGGGTCTGCGGCCAGTCCTGGCTGGGGGCCTGATCATGGGCGCTGCCACAACACAGCCCTCCGGCCTTCGCAATATGGCCATGGCTGCGGTCGGTGCGCTGCCGTTCATCCCACGCCCGTCCACCCTGCCCAGCAGGGTCGTCCGGACCCACGGTGTGCGGATCGACCCGGCGCACGTCTCCGCCTACGCCAAGGTGACCGGCTTGAGTTTCACCGACAAGGTGCCGGTGACCTATCCGTTCGCGCTGCAGTTCCCCTCGGTGATGGAGTTGGTGACGGGATTCGATTTCCCCTTCCCCGCCATCGGCACCGTGCACCTGGAGAACCACATCACCCAGCACCGCGCCATCACCGCGACCGACACCGTCGACATCGAGGTGCGTGCGGAGAACCTGCGCGAGCACCGCAAGGGCCTGCTGGTGGATGTCCTGACGGACATCACCATCGGCACCGACACCGTCTGGCAGCAGACCATGACGTTCCTGCGTCAGCAGCGCACCAGCCTGTCCGACGGGGTCAAGCCGGAACCACCGAAGGCCGTCAAACTGCCGCCGCCGAACTCGACGCTGCGCATCAGCGGCGGGCAGATCCGTCGGTACGCATCGGTGAGCGGAGACCACAACCCGATCCACACCTCGTCGATCGGCGCCAAGGCGCTGGGCTTCCCGAGGGCCATTGCCCACGGAATGTTCACCGCCGCAGCAGTTCTCGGTAATATTCAGGGCGAGATCCCCGACGCCGCGCGCTACGACGTCAAGTTCGGCAAGCCGATCCTGCTACCCGCCTCGGTGGGCGTGTGGATCGAGAAGGATGGCAACGGCTGGGATATCGCCGTCCGCAATCCGAAGAAGGGTGACCCGCACTTGACCGGGACCATCACCCCGCTCTGATAGGCACCACGCAAGGGCCCGCGACCGGCAAATCCGGTCGCGGGCCCTGCGCATGTCCGGGCGGAAGGACACGGGTAAGTGCCCGGCTATGAGCGACAGACCGAGCCCTGACGAATACATTTCGCTTCTATCAGGGCCCATTAGGCGCGTTTGGCCACAGGCTCATCACGCGGACGGCCACGCAGACCACGCCAACCGAGGTTGAGCAGCGTGTCTTTCGCGCTCTCGACCTTGATATCGCCGGTTGCCACCCGGGACGCCACGGCCTCGCCACCACCGACGAGAGCGACGGCCATGGCGTCGTAGTCGGTGTCGGGGTCGATCTCCGGTGAAGCAGCCTTGATCAGGCGCGCCACCAGTTCGATGATCCGGTCACGCCCCTCGCGCACCTGCTTGGCGAACAGCTGCGTGCTAGTGGCCTGTCCGTAAATCACGATCCAGGACGCCCGGTGGGTGTCGACATAGTTGAGAAACGATACGACGGTGGTGCTCAACACGTCTCGTGGCGATTTCGTCAGGTCGATATCGCCGCGCACCGCCTCGACGAACCTACCGAGTTCGCGGCGAAGGCACGCCACGAAGAGGTCTTCCTTGGAGCCGTAGTACAGATAGAGCATCGGCTTAGAAATCTTGGCCGCCGCGGCGATGGCGTCCATCGAGGTGTCCCGGAAGCCGTTGAGCGCGAACTCCAGCACAGCGGCATCCAGCATCTGCTGCTCCCGAACAGCACGGGGCAGCCGCTTGGTACCACCGGCCATGGCTGCCTCCGAGGTTGGGACGTCAACGCGAACTTACTCCAGAGTAAGCTACTGGTTGGTTCGACTATTGCATACCGTCCCGCTACCGCGCGCTGGGACCGCTGAAATGGAGTGTTTTTGTCTCCGTCTCCAGCCTAGCGCGCAAACGCCATCTTCCAGATACCCCCGCCCCGTACCATGCGCGGCGTGGACTTCGCCCTTGCGCTGACCCCCGATCTGGTGGCCGTCTTCCTCACTCTGTTCGTGCTGGAAGTGGTGCTGGGTATCGATAACGTCATCTTCATCTCGATCCTCGCCAGCAAGCTGCCCAGCACCCAGCAGGCCAGAGCACGCAATCTGGGGCTGACCCTCGCGATGGTCATGCGCGTCGGATTGGTGTTCTTGGCCGGCTGGATCATCACCCTCAAAGAGGAGGTTCTCGAACTTTTCGGCCATGGGTTCTCGATCAAGGACTTCATTCTGATCGCCGGTGGACTGTTCCTGGTCTACAAGGCGGTTCACGAGATACATCTCAAACTCGAAGGCAACGGAGAGGAAAGGGAATCATCCTCGGGCGTAACAACATTTAGGTCCGTGCTGGTGCAGATCCTGCTGCTGGATCTGGTGTTCTCGCTCGACTCGGTGATCACCGCTGTGGGCATGACGAGCAACATGCTCGTCATCGTCACCGTGGTCGTTCTTTCCTTCGCGATCATGCTCTTCGCATCCCGCTTCGTCTTCGCCTTCGTCAACCGGCATCCAACGGTCAAGATGCTCGCGCTGTCCTTCCTGCTGCTCATCGGGGTGTTCCTCATCGCCGACGGCTTCGGCATCAAGATCGACAAGGCGATGATCTATGGTCCGATGGCCTTCGCCATCCTCGTCGAGGCCCTCAACCTTGTGGCTGCGGCACGGAAAGCCAGGCGGGACGATACGGCTCATCGGCCCGTTGCCCTGCGGCCCACCTACCCCGGAGTCGACGAGTCTGTGGCAATCGCCGCGGCGACGTCGACGAGCCCGGACGCCGGCTCGGTCGGCCTGTCCCGAATGCCAGTGGACGGCAAGGGCGGCGATACCCGCGCCGGCCTCGGCTAGCGCCGCGTGAGCCGAACCCGAAGCTCCTCCAGACCACGCAGTGAGCTGTTCGTGGTCCAGCGAGGCGCCCCGTCGATTTCGATCCGATCGACACGGGTAACCAGCTCACGCAAGACCGCCTGCCCCTCCATGCGGGCCAACCCCGCACCGAGGCACAGGTGTATCCCTGATCCGAAGGCCACATGCTGACTGACCGGACGGGCAGCGAGGAACCGGTCCGGATCATCGAATGCGCGCGGATCGCGGTTGGCCGCGCCCCACAACAGCGCCACCCTGGCTCCGGCCGGAATCACCACGTCACCAACGACGTAATCCTGTGCGGCCGTGCGATAGAAGTTCTGGATCGGTGACGAATACCGTAACTGTTCCTCCACCGCTCCCGCGATAAGCTGCGGGTCGGATCTGATGAGCTCGAACTGATCCGGGTTCTCCGACATCGTCAAAAACATGGTGCTCAGCAGGTTGGTGGTGGTCTCGTTGCCTGCCAGCAAGAGCAGCAGGGCGAAGTAGAACAGCTCGTCGTTGCTGATCCCCCCCTCGCCGGCATCCGCGACAAGCTTGCCCAGCACGGTGTCCGATCCCAACAGATTTCCCTCGCCCAGCTGGGTCAAGAAGTAGTCGTGCAGGTGCCGCACCCCATTGAGAGTCCCCGGAACCTGCCGCAGGCCCTTGGCACTGAACTCCACGTTCGCGACGCGTATTGACTCGTTGGACCAGTGCCGGAAGAACGCCTCATCTTCCGGCGGAATGCCCAAGATGTGCGCGATCATCCGCATGGGCAGCGGAACCGCTAGGTGCTCGACGACATCAGCGCCCTGGCTAGCCAACATCCCCGTCAGTAGCTCGGACGTCAATTGACCCACCATCGGCGCCCAACCCTCCAGCGCACCTCGGGTGAATCCGGGCAGCGCCTTGCGGCGCAGTTCGGTATGTCGGGGACGATCCATGTTCAACAGCACAGGAACGTCGAATCGGGCCCGCACCACACCATCCCGGTTGGACAGCAGCGCGTCATTGCGCGCCGCCGAGCGCACGTCCTCGTATTGGCACAGGATGAAGATGTTGCGCTTGCGGTTGTAGTGCACCCGGCTACCGGCCAGCAGCTCACGGTATCCCGGGTACGGATCGGCCGCGGTCGACGGATCCATGGGATCGAAGTCGGTCTCCTGCACACCCGGGAAAGAGCGACGACGCACCCTGGCCCGCAACTCATCCGACGCGTTGGACATCAAGGACCGCACCACCGGCTTCGTCGTGGTGCGGACCAACTGAGCGTCGTGTCTCATCGATGAGCCGCTGGCGCGAAGACCGCTCAGTATGGTCATTTCAAGTGCCCAACCAGCTCGCCCTCGGCACCGAACAACCTGTCCTGCCACTGATTCAGCAGCAGCGTGGTATCGATGTCGTCCGGATGAAATCCTTTGCGCATGAACGGCTTCATATCCCGGTAGATGCCGCGGAACAGCGGGCCACGCACCATGCTGAAGGTTTCACGCAGCAGCCGCAACGGCTGGCGCCGGCCCACCGGATCGGTGGTGACGATCGAAATCCAGGAAGCCAGCGTGATCGTCGGCACGGCGATGGTCGAGAGAAACCGCATCATGCGGATGCGCAGTTCCTCCGATGCGCCAATCTCACGGTAGACATCGAAGGCCACCGACTTGTGCTCCAGCTCTTCGAGCGCATGCCAATTGAGCATGTTCCGGACCTCCGGGTCCGAGAGCAATCTCTGGATATCAGGGCGCCCCAGGACATTCTCGGCGAATACCGCAGTGAAGTGCTCGGCGCCCACGGTGAAGGCTAGGAGCAGGTGCCGCAACCTGGTCAGTCGGTCCGGGTCGGGGTACTGCTTGTCGAGAAACTTCTCCATACGCTCGGTGCTCTGCAGGAAGTACTCGAACCATGCTGTGGGATAACCGATCTCGGCAAGCTGCTCGTTAAGCTCACGGTGCTGCAATCCGTGCGTCATTTCCTGACCGATAAACCCGGCCACTCTCTTTTTGAGATCGGGATCGGTGATCTTGTCGCGGTATCGGCGCACCGATCGGACGAAGATGTCCTCGCCCGGAGGAAAGATCGCGGAAAGAAAGGCCACGGTGTGACTGAAGACGATGTCGTCCTGCGCGAAATGTTTCGGCCCCGCGGGCGTCTTTTCGAAACCGAACTGGATTCGTCGCGTCTTCGGATACGTGCCCTGGGCGTTCGCCACCATGCTGAACCTCTCATCACTCGTCGCTGAGTTCCATCAATAACCGTAACGGATATTTCCGTAACGGACAATGGGGTAATCTTTAGACCTGATGGAACTGACGATCGATCAGCTGGCGCAGCGCGTGGCGATGACCGCGCGCAATATCCGCGAGTGGCAGACGCTCGGGCTGGTGCCCCCGCCGGAAAAGCGCGGCCGCGTCGGCATCTACTCCGACGACCACGTGTCGATCATCAACCACGTCAAAAATCTTAAGTCTCAAGGCTTTCCGCTGGACGTCATCCGCCGGGTCATCGACTCCGGCGGAGGCTCGGAGGACAGCGTGCGCAAGATGGTCACCGAGGCCCTCAGTCCCTTCGCCACCGGCGAGCCGATGATCCTCCCCCGCGTCGAGCTGGTCCAGCGTCTCGGCGAGGGCGCCGATACCGTGCTTGCCGAGGCGGGGCTGCTCTCTGATGTCGACCCCCAGACAGTGTCGGTGCGGGATGCCGAAACACTTGATGCCATCCAGCTGCTGGTGACCGCCGGCATGTCCTTGTCTCGCATATCGGAGACACTCCGCGAAGTCGATCGGCTGCAGCATCAGATCGCCCAACTACTCCTCGGTGCCTACGTCGCCGATGTGTGGCAGCCCTTCACCGAATCCGGATACACCTCCACTGACTGGGAAACCATCGCCGATCATGCCTCGCGCGCAAAGCAGTTGACAGTCACGCTGGCCTCCCGGCTGCTGGCCCGCGCCCTGGACGACACCGTCGATCCCATTCTCTTGCAGCAGGCGGACGAAGCCGAAGCGGTGCTGAGGAGTACCCGCCCGGCCTCGTCGGCCTGATCTCAGTCGACCTCGCCGCAGCCCCGGTCCAGACCACGTACCTCGATGGGACACCACACCGCGCGGGACACCTCTGCGGCCCACTGCTGGGCCTCGGCCAGAGTTGGCACGTCGATGATGCTGAAGCCGCCGAGCTGTTCCTTGGTCTCGGTGTAGGGACCGTCGGTGGCGGTATGCCCGGAGGCGTTGGCGGTCACCATGGTCGCGGTATCTGCGGGCTGCAGTCCGGCCGCGAACAGCCACACCCCCGCCTCCTGCATGCGCCGGGTGACTGCCTGCACGTCGGCGCCGATGGTTTCCAGCGCGGCGTCCGGCCGCACCGCCTCAGGCGGGTAGACGATCGAGAGCAGATAGCGGCTCATCTCACGCCTCCTCATCCTGGAAGGGGCGCACCTCGACGGGCTCCTCGCACGCCGCCGACCCCTCGGCCGCCCACCTCAGCGCCGCGTCGAGGTCGGGCGCGTTGATGATCCAGAAGCCGCCGAGGTGTTCCTTGGTTTCCAGGTAGGGGCCGTCGGTGGTGGTGACCTTGCCGTCCACACTGCGGACCACCGTCGCATCCGATGGTTCGGTCAGCCCATTGGCGAAGACCCAGACACCGGCCTCCTTCATCTTCTCGTTGAGCACGCCGGTCTGCGCGTAGAGCCGCTGCACATCCTCGTCACTCCAATCGGCCGCGTTCTCCGCGTAACTGTGAACCGAGAGTAAGTACTGCTTCATGGCCGTCTCTTCCTATCCGTGTGTGGCGATCGGGCGCCCGTCCGGCTTCCCTTCAACCACACCACGAATAGACCTCCCCCGAATCGACACCTCATCGAAAAATCGGCAAGAAATCGCGAGAGATCGTGCTTCGAGCCCCCGCCCTAGGAGGTGCGCGTTCCGAGTTTGTTGTCGAGGTACTCCTGGCGGCAGGCCCGGCGCGCGATCTTTCCGCTGCTGGTGCGTGGGATCGCGCCGGCCTGAACCAGTTGCACGTCGGTAACCGGCAGTGTGTGCCGGCGGGAGACCGCGGCCCGGATCGCATCGACGATGGGGCCAGGTTCAGCCCGTCCGGCTCCAGGGGCCCGTTCAGCGACGATGACCAATCTCTCGCCGGTGCCATCACCCGCATCGATGCCCACGGGCAGTTCGTTGGCGGGCACCGAGAACGCAGCCACGAAGCCACGTCGCACCCCCGACGAAGACTCTTCGACGGTGGCCTCGATGTCGTGCGGGTAGTGATTGCGGCCGTCCACGATCACCAGATCTTTGACCCGCCCGGTGATGTACAGCTCACCATCGACATAGACGCCAAGATCCCCGGTGCGGAACCAGAGGGTGTCCGGTTCGGTACCGGCGGCGTGGCTGCCCTCATCCAGGCGTGCCTGCAACGTGTTACGGAACGAGTGGCTGGTCTCCTCGGGCCGGCCCCAGTACCCACGACCGATGTTGTTGCCGTGCAACCAGATCTCACCGACCTGCCCGTCGGGCAGTTCCGCCTCGGCGCCGGGGTTGACGACGACCGCCCACTGGCTGCGGGCGATCTGCCCGCAGGACACCTGTGGCACCGCGTTCTCATGGGTGGCATCCACCCGGGTCGCGTGCCCGGCGCCCAGCTGCTCGCGATCCATGTAGATGACAGAAGGCTCTGCCTCCGGGGCGATGGAGGAGACGAACAGCGTCGCCTCGGCCATGCCGTAGGAGGGCTTGATTGCGTTGGACGGCAGACCATACGGACCGAAGGCCGCGTTGAACTTCCGGATCGAGGCGATGCTGACCGGCTCGGAACCATTGATCAGCCCCGCCACCTTGCTCAGGTCCAGAGCTTCGCCGTCCTTCGGCAGGCCGCGCTCGGCGGCGAGCTCGAAGGCGAAGTTGGGGGCTGCGCCAAAGGTACGGCCCACGTGAGATGCGGCCGCGAGTTCTTTGATCCAGCGGCCGGGCCGACGCACGAACGACATCGGGGACATCAGCGTCATCCGGCCTCCGCAGAGCGGGAACATGAGCATGAGCAGACCCATGTCGTGATAGAGCGGCAGCCAACTCGCTCCCCGGACATCGACATCCAGGCCCACCGAGATGACCATCTGCAGCACGTTGGTCATCACCGCCCGATGGGTGATCTCCACACCGGCAGGCACTCGCGTCGAACCCGATGTGTACTGCAAGTAAGCGATGTCATCGGTACTCGGAGTCACCCTGGCATAGGTCGCGCCCACTGAATTCGGCACGCCGTCCACGGCAAGTACCCGAGGGCGACGCTCGCGCGGCAGTTTCCGGACGAAGCTGCTGACGGATTCGGCGGCCGCTTCGTTGGTCAGTACGACAGTCGGTTGGGCGTCGGCAAGCACCGCGTCGAGCCGTTCGGCGTGTCCGGGAAGTTCCGGGGCGAAGAGGGGCACCGCGATGTTTCCGGCCTCGATGGCGGCGAAGAAGCCGATGACGTAATCAAGGCCCTGGGGTGCCAGGATCGCGACCCGATCTCCCGGCGTGGTCACCTGCTGAAGCCGTGCCGCGACGGCGCGGGAACGCGCACGAAGCTGTGGCCAGTTCAGATCGGACGGTTCGCCGTCCGGGTCGCTGCTGAAGTCCACATAGCGATAGGCAAATGTGTCGTGCTCGCCGTCGACAGCGCTCTCAAGGTAATGGTTGACGGTGTAGCCGTCCGGTAAGGAGATAGCGCCCGTCTCGTCCAGGTACTCCTCGACACGTAACCCTGTCACCAGCGCACTCATCCCAACCTCCGCGTAGCCGTAACCACGACAGCCGGACTACGAGTAGCGATGAATAAGCCATCACGCTTTGCTACGGTCCCGACCGAACGTAGATGGTACGTGACGTACCAGTAGCAAACGGTACTCGAAGTCCCACTAAGACGCCGTGTCTAAAAAGACCTGAGAGCTAATTGTTTACTGTGTGCTTTGACACCCCAGTCTAGCGATGTGACGGGTACGACCGACGCAGGTCGGCATGGCCTGTCGCCCGCTCTCGAACTCGTGAGAATCCCGAAAGTTCTCGGCATTCCCTTCCTGCCGGGCCGCTATTAGACTCGTGACAAATAGCATCCAGCGTCGGAGGCAGATATGCAGGCCAGAAATCGGGTCAGGTACTGGTCGCGGTGGGTGACGATGCACGGCATCAGCCGCGTTGGACTGCTCACGCAGGTCCGCAAGATGCCCTTGGCGGCACTGTTCCTCAGCCCGGATCGAGCCGACAATCATTACCGGTACATCGAACAGATCCGCTCGGTCGGCCCGATCGCTCCGGCGCGCGCCACCGGCCTGGTCTTCACCGGCCTGGCACAGACACGCGAAATCTTGCGGGACCACCGGTTCATCACCATGGCACCCAACAACATTCCCTCCCCCGTTCTCCCCCAGGCGCTCAGCCGGTGGATCTTCGAGAAGACCGAGCCCGGTCTGCCTAACCCGGTGGAGCCCCCCGCCATGCTGGCCGTCGATCCGCCCGAACACACCCGGTTCCGCAAGCTGGTATCCAAGGCGTTCACACCACGCGCGGTGAGCAAGTTGGAAGACCGCGTCCGCGAGGTGACACTCGAGCTGCTCGAGAACCTGGAACGCAAAGAGCGCGCCGATCTGCTCGACGACTACGCGTCCCAACTACCGGTGGCGATCATCGCCGAGATGCTCGGCGTGCCGCGCGCCGACGCCCCCTTCCTTCTTCAATGGGGCAATCACGGAGCGGCGCTCTTGGATATCGGCATGACCTGGTCGGCGTACCGAGACGCTACCCAGGCACTCATGGAGATCGACCGCTACTTCGACGCGCACCTGATCCGGTTGCGCAGCGAGCTCGCGCAGGACCCCACCCTCGACGGCATTCTGGCCAGCATCGTGCGCGACGGTGATCTAGACGACCGCGAGCTCAAGGCCACCATGGCACTACTACTCGGCGCCGGATTCGAGACGACGGTCAACCTCATCGGGAACGGCATCGTCGCACTGCTGCGTCACTCAGAACAGCTGGACCATCTCCGGGAGAATCCAGATGGCTGGCCGAACGCCGTCGAGGAGGTCCTGCGTTACGACTCCCCGGTGCAGGTCACCGGCCGGGTGGCCACCGAAACCGTCGAATTCGAAGGGCACACACTGCCTGCCGGCTCCATGGCGGTGCTGCTCCTCGGTGGCGCCAACCGCGACCCGGCAGTTTTCGATGAGCCCGACGTTTTCGACGTGAGCCGCGCCAACGCACGCGAGCACGTGGCGTTCGGCAGCGGAGTCCATGTCTGCCTGGGCGCGAGCCTGGCCCGGATGGAAGGTGTGGTGGCGTTGCAATCGCTCTTCGAACGCTTCCCCGAGCTCACCCTGGCCGCCGATCCCACCCCCGGCAAGCATGTCAATCTGCACGGCTTCGGAAGCCTGCCGGTGAACCTCGGCCGTGCCCGGGTGCAGGCCAGCAGTTAATCTCGAGGCTGCTCGGTGTCCGCTTGGCATCGAGCGGGCCGACACGGGGATCGGACGGATGCACGACCGGATCAAACAGCGCACCCATTGGGCCGTGACGCACGGGATCGCCCGTGCGTACTTGAAAGTGCTTGCCCGCCGGGGTGAACCCGTCGCGCAGCTGGGAATCGACACCGCCCAGGCCGCCGGCATCTACGGCATCATCGACACAATCCGTGGCCGCGGAAGGATGTCGCAGTCCGGAGGTGGTTGGATCACCGCGGACGCGCAGATCGTCCGAACAATCTTCCGCGACAACCGGTTCGTCACCTTCAAGCCCGAGCACCGGTCCGCATCGCCCATCATCAAGCGCCTGACCGCATGGAGCGACCCGCAACTGCTCAATCCCGCCGAGCCGCCATCCATCCTGATCACTGATCCGCCGGATCACGGGCGGCTGCGACGCCTTGTCGCCGCCCCGTTCACTCCGCGCGCCATCGAGTCTCTCCGCGGACGCATCCAGGAGGTGACCAACGGCCACCTGGATGAGCTGGGACAGCGTCCTCACCCTGATTTGATCGCCGATTTCACCGCGAAAATCCCCATCGCCGTGATCGGTGAGATGATCGCAGTACCTGCGCAGGACTACTCGCTCCTGTACACGGCAATGAATCGCGCGATCCAGCTGATCGCCACCACTGCGCCGTCTTGGCGCCAATACCAGGACGGCACAACGGCTTTACGGGAAATAGACGAGTACCTCGAGAAGCATGTCGCCCGGCTTCGCAGTGAGGGAACCACAAGCGAACTGGCCAAAGGCCTTCTCGAGAGTGACCTGAGCCATTTCGAGCTCAAGATGTTCTTCGCGGTGTTCCTGGGCGCGGGATTCGTGACCACCACGCACCTGATGGGTAAGGCGATCGTCACACTGCTGCGCCACCCGGAGCAGCTGACGGCGCTACACACAGATCCGAGTCTGTGGCCCAATGCCGTCGAGGAACTCATGCGCTACGACACCTCGAATCAGTGGTCGGCCCGCGTCGCCACCGAGACGGTCGAGATCGAGGGACACACCATCGAGGCGGGCCAGTCGGCGCTGCTGCTACTCGGCGGGGCGAACCGCGACCCCGCCGCGTTCGAGAACCCGGACGTCTTCGACATCACCCGTCCCAATGCACGCGAGAACATGACGCTGGGCACCGGAATTCACGTGTGCCTGGGCCAGGTGCTCGCACGCGTCGAGCTGCACATCGCCCTGCAATCGCTCTTCGAACGCTTCCCGCGGTTGGCGCTGGCCGGCGAACCGGAGTACTTCGACGGGATGGGTATTCACGGGCTGCGCACCCTGCCCGTGACGCTGGGTCATTAGCCGCAGGCGCGAACGCCCTTGAACGCCAGTACCCGGCGCACCGAGGCATTGATCGCGTCACCGTTCAATTCACCTGCGTTGTAGGCCGATTCGAGGCGGTCGAGAACAGAGCCAACCTTTTCGGTGCTCACCCAGAGCGCCCAGTCGATACCCGCTTTGATCGACTTGAGAACTGCCTCATCGATCGGGAAGCGGTCGGTGATGGCAGCCATCGAGGACAAGTCATCGGTGAAGATGACGCCGTCATAGGCCGGCGCTCCGTAGCCGGTTCCCTTGCGCAGCAAGTCGACTGCGGCAGGGCTCAGGCTGGCCGGGTCGTCGCCGGTGAGTCCGGGCACCTGCATGTGGCCGATCATCACGGCGGCACCGCTGGTCACCAGCGAGCGGTACGGCACCAAATCGTTGTCCTGCAGCTGCTCCAGCGGCGGGGTCACCACACCGTTGGTGTGCGAATCGCCCGAGGCGTGGCCATGACCCGGGAAGTGCTTGACCACGGCGCCCAGGCCGCCGGCCTGATATCCCCGCACGGCGGCCTCGGCGTACTCGGCGACCTTGTGCGGATCGCCGCTGTACGAACGGTCGCCGATGGCGCCATCGGGGTCGCCATCGGTCACATCGGCATCGGGGGCGAAGTCGATCGTGATGCCGAGATTCTTCATCTTCTGAGCGCGTTCCTGGCTGAGCGCCTGCACCTGTTCGGGAGTCTGGGTGGCGGCCAGCTCCCGGGCGGACGGAGCCGGACCGATGAGGTCCTTCAGACGCGACACCCGGCCGCCCTCCTCGTCGACGCTTACCGCGGCCGGGATCGGACCGGCGGTGACGACGTCGTGCAGGGAGCCGTCGGTCAGCATCTCCTTCTTGGTCCAGCTGCCGACGAAGATGCCACCGACGTGGTGGTCACGCACCAGCGCACGGGCGTCGTCGGCGTCCTTGACGCCCACCATGAGTAGCTGTGCCAACCTGTCGCGCGTGCTCAGACAGGCCAGATCGCCTGCGGGCGCCGCAGTGACGGGCGCCTTCGGCGCGGGCGTAGCGGATTCCTGCGCAGGCTCCGGCGCGTTGCCGCCACAGGCGGATAGCGCCACCACAACGAGACCGGTCAGTACTACCCCTGCACGCATTCTCATGAGGCCATGGTGTCATGCGCCGGTGTCGAGCCGGGTCAGGCGGTCACCGAGGTACCCGCGGAACACCTCGTTGTCCGTGAGTGCCAACGCTTTTCGGTAGGCGTCCGCGGCTTCCCTATTGCGGCTGAGTCTGGTGAGCAGATCGGCGCGCGCGGCATGCAGCGGGTAGTAGGCATCGGGATCTTGCCGCAGCGGCTCGATGGCATCCAGCCCGGCCTGCGCGCCGTCGCGTTCACCAATGGCCACCGCACGGTTGAGGGCGACGACGGCGTTGGGGGTGAACACCGTCAGCTGGTCATACAGCGTGACGATCTGACCCCAGTCGGTAAGCGCTGCCGAGGGAGCGTCGTCATGGACGGCATTGATGGCGGCCTGGATCTGATACGGGCCGGGAGCATTGCGCCTCAGGCAGCGTCGTACCAGTTCATGCCCCTCCTCGATCATCGCGTGGTTCCACCGCATGCGGTCCTGGTCGGCGAGCAGCACGAGCGCTCCGGCGCCATCGGTACGGGCGGGCCTGCGGGCCTCGGTGAGCAGCACCAATGCCAGTAATCCCACAGCCTCGGGTTCGTCGGGCATGAGATCTGCGAGCACCCTCGCCAGCCTGATCGCCTCGGCGGACAGATCTGTGCGCGTGAGCGTGGCGCCTGAGGATGCCGCATAGCCCTCGTTGTAGACGAGGTAGAGCGCGGCCAGCACCGACGACAGCCGGTCCGGCAGATCGTGATCCCCGGGCACTCGGTACGGAATGCCTGCCGACGCGATCTTCTTCTTGGCGCGTGTGATGCGCGCGGCCATGGTCGATTCGGAGACCAGATATGCATGGGCGATCTCGGGCGTGGTGAGTCCGCCGAGCAGCCGCAGTGTCAGCGCGACCTGCGCCTCGGGAGCCAGCGCCGGGTGGCAACAGGTGAAGATGAGCCGCAGGCGATCATCGCGCACCGGACCCACCTCCTGGGGTTCCGGTTGCTCCTCTTTGAGAGCCGTTGCATCCTGGGACAGTTCGTCGCGCCGCCGGTCGCGCCGCAATTTGTCGATGCCGCGGTTGCGGGCCGTCGTGGTGATCCACGCACCGGGATTGGGCGGGATGCCGTCCTGCGGCCATTTCGCGATGGCTACCTCGAACGCTTCCTGCACGGCGTCCTCGGCGAGGTCGATGCTGCCGAAGTAGCGGATCAAGGTCGCCACGGTGCGGCCGTACTCCTCGCGGAAGATCCCGCCTATCTCGTCGTGCGCCACCGGTCAATGGTGCCTCTCTGGTGTCGTATCCCGTGAGGACTACGAATGGCCCGTACCTAAATCGACAAAGCGCCGGCCGTACAGTCAATTCATGGGGAGCGCGTTTCGATGTGCCTTGAGCGCGGCTCTTTCCGGTGTCATCGGGCTCACCGGGTGTACGCATCAGGTTGAGGGCACTCCAACTGCGGCAACCACAACCACGTACTCATGCCATGCGGAGGCGGTATCGGGGCAAGTGTTCAGACAGCTCCGCCCACATAATGAGCCTTTCTCGATCTCGATACCCCGGCTCCCCGACTGGCAGTCCGTACCGACAGCACTCAGGGAAAACCAGCTCGCTCTCACCAAAACGATCGGGCCAACCCGGAGCTACGTCGCGCTGTCGGTCCTGCACCCGGAGTTCAATCGCGACAAAGCATTTGCGCAATTGGACAAGTTAACCCGATTCGACTCGTCTCTATCGATTACTCACGACGAGGTGGCCACGGTCTGTGGTCTAGAAGCGTCACGGCTCGTCGGCATCGCGACGGAGCGCGGTCTGAGATTCGACTATCTCAACCTCGCCTATCCGGCCGAAGGGGTCTTCTATCCCGTCCAACTCCGCAATCAGATCGGAGCAGGCGACCTCTCTCTGTTCGGCGCCGATGTCGATGTGATGTTCCGAAACGTGCAGATCGGACCGTAGAGTCGGCGCATGCGCAACGACATCCGTCGGAACATCTTCCGCGCCATGACTTCTGGTGCACTCATACTCACCGGGTGTTCGCAGTCAGGGTCCGGCACCCCCACTGCGGAACACCCGACCACCTATTCATGTCAAGCACAGGCGGCAACGGGCGAGGTCTATACGCAGGCGCGCAATCCCAAAGAGCCGTTCACCGTTTCCATCCCCAAGCTCCCTGGTTGGGAACCGGCCGCGACAGCACGCACAGATAACAAGCTTGCGGTCGTCAAATCGATTGGAATCAGCAGAAGCCTCACCATGCTGATTCCCCTGGATCCAGCCCCCAGCCGCGAGCAGGCCCTCGCACGGCTGGACAGCCTGAACGAGATCGATCCGTCAGTGACGATCATTCACCATGAGACCGTCGAGATCTGCGGTAGCACGGCGACGCGACTGATCGGCACTACAGGAGAACGAGGTCGGCAGTATGACTACCTCAACCTCGCTTACCAGGTTGATGACAACTTTTACCCCATCCAGCTACGCAATCAGATGAGCCTGGGGGACGTACCGCTGTTCAGCGCAGACATCGACGTCATGTTCCAAGGTTTCCAGATCAGCTCGTAGACGGACACGCCCGCTAACCCTCTTCGGGGCCTCGGGATTCCAAAACAAGGGGTCAGCGCGCACCGCATTCGCTGCCTGTACGTCGATCGTTGCACCCTCCGAATCGATTCGGTAGGGCACGAGCATGTCGATGGCAACCCCCTCGGAATGCTCCAGTTTGATCTTGATGGCATCCCCCACCACAGGAACCAAGGCAGTCACGTCCAGTACCGCCGCCCGCGCCCGCAGCTGATCAATGTCGCCGGGCAGTTCAAGACCGCGAATGACCCCGGACTCATCCCGCGACGTTGTAGCTATCGTCGTCCGTCGCACCGATACATCGCCTGTCAGGCCGATGACCATCATAAACGGCGCGAATTCGTCGGCAAGCGCAAGCTCGACCGCGACGAACCCCGGAGTCTCATCAGCTGCTCATCGGATACCTAAAGGGCCCTGCTCGCGCATTCGCCGTTAAGGCGCTTGTGCAGTCGAAAGCGCCAAATGTCCGCCACCTCATTGCACCTCTTGTCGAGGACCCCAGTGCGCTAGTTCGAAAGGCCGCCCAACGCGCCATGGAGCGACTTCCGAATGACTGACGAACCAGATCACCTCAAGGAAATCGCCGAGCGCGTTCGGACCCAAATGGCGGAGCTCGAATCGCAGATGGGGGAGGTCGAAGCGCTCGAGGCCGAAGCCGAGTCCATTGATCGCATGGTCCGCGTCAGGGTGAATGCCAACGGGATGGTGCTGGGCATCCACCTTCACCAGGCGACAGCTCGAATGGATCGTGGACGCCTCGGTGCACTCATAGCCGAGACCGCCCAGGCCGCGGCGTATCGAGCCTCTGACGCTGCCCATCAATTCTTCGAGGGCCTTCTCGCGACACGCGCTGAGCTTCAGCAGTTAGCGGAGGCAATCCATCCCGAGGCCCGTCAGATGTTCAGCCGTCAGCCGCCGGCTTCGCACCCTCCTGCTCCACCAAGCCATGGCCCATCGGCTAAGCCGCCTATCGTCCACCCGACGCAACAATCTCCGCAGCGCTACTCCTCTCTCGACGACGAGGACGTCCACTACGAACGCTTCAATCAGAACCCCTTCGGCAGAAGCTGATACAGCGGCGCGGAAATCGACAGCGCGCGACAATTGACCCGTGGCCTATGACGAGGACCTCGTGGAGCGCATCCGTGAAGTGATCTCGGCAACGAAGGGTGTCACCGAAAAGCGGATGTTCGGCGGCCTCGCGTTTCTGGTGGACGGGCACATGACGGTCGCCGCGAAACGCGAAGGCGGACTGCTGGCCCGCTGCGATCCCCACGACACCGATGCGCTGATCGCCAAGAACCATGTGAGCCGGATGGTGATGGGTGGGCGTGAGATGGATGGCTGGTTGAGTATCGATGCCGAGGGTGTGCGCACCAAGCGACAGCTGGAGCCATGGGTGAAACGGGCCCTGGCCTTCGCCGGCTCGCTTCCACCTAAGTAGACCGCCTCTATCGACTATCCGCCGCGCAGCACCATCAGTTTCTGCATATCGGCCAGGCCCTGCTCCTGCGCCTGACCCAGGAACGTCGGCAACGGCGCCTGCACCTCAGGCAGCACCTCGTTGTCGATGAGGGCTTGTAGCTCGGCTTCCTTTCCCCCGCGCCCTGCCTGGTTCTCGATCTCTTGCTGACCGGAAGGCGTTGAATAGTCATAGAATTCGCGATCGGATGGCCGCGCACTATCGATCTGCATGCCGCCGGATTTCCAGTACGAGTAGGTGGCCAGCTTCGCCTCGGCGGTGCGGACGGCGACGATGTGACTGGGCGCCGAGGTCGGGATCTCGGTGGGCGCGTTCTCACCCATCACCGCACGGATCCGGTGATCCTTGAGGAAGGTGGCCATCTCTTCCACTGACATGTCATCGGTGACATGCGCGATCCACTTGCGCCCTGCCGCATTGTTTTTAGCGATGCCGGCGATGTCGGCGCGCGCGGCCAGGTACGAGAAACGCGGATCAGAACGCCAGCCATTGCCGCCGGAACCGATCGTCAGCAGCAGGGGTGCGAGGTCGACGCTGGAGGTCAGCTGGGTGCGCGTGTCCCCCGGCTTCGGGGTGAGCACACCGTGCGGATCGCGGATGTACAGCGGAACCCGGATGGCCTCCTCGTACGCCGTAGCCCCCTTGCCGCGCAGCCCATGGGAGCCCGCGTACTCGCCGTGATCAGAGGTGAAGACGACGACGGTGTTGCGATCCACCTCCGGCCGCGACGCCAGCTTGTCCAGCACGCGGCCGATCTGGGCATCCACCTGCTGTTGCAGCCACAGGTACGTATCAAGGCAGCGGGCCCATTGGCGGGCCATATCCGGTCCCGAGTAGGTCACCGCACCCGTCATGATCGGCGACATGAAATTGGCGTAGTCGATCTGCAGCTGCGGCTTGCCACGCTGGCGCAGCTCATCGGGTGTCTGGAAGTTGACCGGCACAGCATCAAACCAGTGCGGAACATCTTCCGGGAGAGGATTCTTGGGCCACCAGCAGATGTCATGCGGATTCACCAGAGAGACAGTCGTGCACCACGGCCCCTTGCCTGCCTCGGCGTCGAACCACCCCGCGAACTGGTCGACGATCCCCGGGTCCTTCTGCAGTCCCTGGTTCGGCATGCCGTTCGGCGACGGGAAGGTGCCGCCCGAGAAGCCATGTGCATCAAGACCTTCGGGCGTGTTGTCACTCCAGTGACCGAGATGCCACTTGCCCCACCACCAGGTCTGATATCCCTGCTGTCGCAGCATGGTGCCCCAGGTGGGGAACTGCGGTGCCAGGCTTGATTCGGTTGGCCCCTCCCCGGTGAACAGACATCCGGTCTGATGCGAGTACAGCCCGGTCGTCATGGCTCCCCGCGACGGGGTGCACATATTCGATGCGGTGTAGTGCGACGCGAAGGTGACGCTGTCCCTTTGCAATCGACTAAGACTTGGCAAGAGGTTGGTGAGTTTCTGAATATCGGGGAACCACTGCGGGGCCCGCATCTGATCCACGACGATCACCAAGATGTTCGGCTTGTTCCCGCCGGCTGACGGCGAATCACTGCGACCCGGCTTGCGGATCAGCTCATATCCCCCGAAACCGACCGCGGCGGCACCCGCCGCGACAGCCCCAGCAGTCAGCACGGTCCTGCGGTTCAGCTCGGCCATGCGTCCAACGTAACCGCAATTCCTGGCAATGAACGCCGAAGAACCCGGCCGGTTTTGGATACGACGCGCTACGGCTGTGCCGGTGCCGCAGGAGCCCTGGTTGTGGCGGCGCCGTGTGTGGGCGTGGCGCCGTGTGGCGGAGCGGCCGGTGCCGCAGGTGCGGCTCCCGGCGGAGGCGCTGGCGCCGGAGCGGGTGCCGGACCCTCGCCCGCCGGGGGTTGCGTGCCCATGATCTCGATCTCGCTCACCGACACCAGGCCGTTGAACGCGTCCTGCCGCTGGCCGCTCTTGTTCACAATCGACACACCGGGTTCGGTGGCTTCGATGACCATGGTCACCGAATCGGTCACCACATTGACCTTGACACTTGCCAGCGCTCGGCTCACCGGGACCTGCTGCTTGACCGAACTACCATCGCTGAATTCCCAACGCACCCTGGTGATCTTGCGGTTCTGGGCAAAACGGTCGGATCCGTCGATATCGGTCTTCGCATATCCGGGCACCAAACCGACCGAGGTAACGAGCGTCGGGTGGTCGAACTTCGCCGTGATCGACTGGCCGTCTTGTTCCTTCCACTGGCATCGCCAGGCGGTGAGCGGGTCGTTGTCGAAAGCCTTAGCGGGGTCGTAGACGTACTTCACCCCATTGCTGTCGGTGCCGTCCTCGGCCTGAACGCAATTGGTGCTCAAGTCCACCGGCTTGATGGGACTCGACTGCACGGGAGGCGGCGCGGTGGTGGTCATCGTCGCACTGCTCGTCGTCTTCGGATCATTCGGCGGCAGCATCCCGTGCGTCTGCTGCTGGGTGGAACCGTCGCCGTGCACCGCCATGTATCCGACATAGCCGAGCCCCACGACAACGAGAAGACCAGCGAGCATCGCGAAGGCCATGATGATCCCGCGATGCGATCGCGCATTGGGATCGCGCCACGGATCGGAGAACTTCACCTGCGCGGCGAGGTTAGGCGGGCACGCAGGCAGCTGCGCCAGAGCCTCACGCAGATCCGGACGCGTGTGCCACAGTCGCAGCAGTTGATCCTGCGGTAGCGCCGGGTTGTGCGCGGCGGCAAGCTCCGCGTCGTAATCCGGCGCCGGTCCGTAGTTGTATGGACCGGTCATGGGCGGCCATTATTCCGCACGAATGGGCGCCAGCGGCCACATGAGGCCACCCGCCATGCCGGTCTATTCACGGTTCAACATGTTCCTTGCTCACCCGAAGCTCGCCCGAACCGAGTATCCGCAGGCCCACCGAATGCTCATCTGCCCACCCCCGACCTCGCCAGTGATACCCAGCTAATCGTCGCAGTATCACAGCGGGTTGTCCGTCCAGAACTGTCACCCATGACGGACGTGCTAGTTTGGCCGCTGGTATCTGCATGACCCAGAGGAGCTCCGATGACCAGATTTGTGGTGCCAGCCGCCGCAAGCGTGCTGATCGGCCTGCTGCTGGGCGCCGCCGCCGTCTTCGGAGTCACGCTGTCGGTCGAGCAGGACAAGAAGCCGGTCGTGACGGGAATCGATCCGTCGACCGCCATCCTCAACCGCCCCGATTACGGCAACCGGAGCTGACATCTCGCGGCCCCCGACAGCGCCGCGCAGCATTTCCTGAGCCGTGACGCACCGCCTTGACTGTTCGCCGCTGAGTCGGCGGTGGCTCGCGGTCGCCGCGGCGTTCGCATTACTGCTGACCTTCGCCCAATCACCCGGGCAGATCTCCCCGGACACCAAGCTGGATCTGGCGATCAATCCGCTGCGGTTCGCCGCACGGGCCCTGAACCTGTGGAGCAGCGACCTGCCGTTCGGACAGGCACAGAATCAGGCATACGGCTATCTCTTTCCGCACGGCGCCTTCTTCTCACTGGGGCATCTACTCGGAGTGCCGGCCTGGGTGACGCAACGACTGTGGTGGGCACTGCTGGTGGTGGCCGGGTTCTGGGGCGTCATCCGGGTTGCCGAGGCGCTGGGCATCGGCACCCGCGGCTCCCGGATCATCGCGGCGGTCGCTTTCGCCCTGTCCCCTCGGGTGCTGACGACCCTGGGCGCCATCTCGTCCGAAACACTGCCGATGATGCTGGCTCCGTGGGTGCTGTTGCCGATCATCCTGACGTTCCAGGGCCGAATGTCCCCGCGCCGGGCGGCGGCATTGTCGGCTGTCGCGGTCGCGTTGATGGGTGCGGTCAATGCTGTCGCCACCGCCCTCGCCTGCGGTGTGGCCGCCATCTGGTGGCTGGCCCACACACCGAACCGGACATGGTGGCGATTCACGGCATGGTGGATTCCCTGCTTGGTGCTGGCCACCTCGTGGTGGATCACCGCCCTGTTGATCTTCGGCAAGATCAGCCCGCGGTTCCTCGACTTCATCGAATCATCCGGGGTCACCACGCAATGGACCTCTCTCACCGAGGTGCTGCGCGGGACCGACAGTTGGACGCCGTTCGTGGCCCCGACCGCGACGGCTGGTTCCTCGCTGGTCACCCAGTCCGCCATGGTCATCGCGACCGCGATGATCGCCGCTGCCGGTATGGCGGGGCTGGCGATGCGGGGCATGCCCGCACGCGGGCGACTGGTCGCGATCCTTCTTGTTGGCCTGGTGCTGCTGACAGCCGGATACACCGGTGCACTCGGATCGCCTGTGGGCCAGCAGATTCAATTCTTCCTTGACGACGGCGGCACACCCCTGCGCAATGTGCACAAGCTCGAGCCATTGATCCGCCTGCCACTGATTCTCGGCCTGGCGCACGCGTTGTCGCGGATACCACTGCCCGCCAGTGTGACCGTCCGGGAGTGGCTCGCGGCTCTGGCACGCCCGGAACGCAATCGGGCGCTTGCCCTCGGGATCGCGGTGTTGGTGGCACTCGCCGCAAGCACATCGCTAGCCTGGACGGGCCGGCTGGTGCCCCGCGGCGGTTTCGACGCGATCCCCGAATACTGGAACGAGACGGCACACTGGCTGGCCGATCACGATGACGGCGGGCGCGCGCTCGTGGTGCCGGGGGCTCCGTTCGCGATCCAGACTTGGGGCCTCACCCGCGACGAACCTCTGCAGTCACTGGGCCAAACACCTTGGGGGGTACGCGATTCCATCCCGCTGACGCCTCCGGAAACCATCCGCGCCATCGACTCGGTACAGCAGCTGTTCGCCACCGGCCGCCCCTCGGACGGGCTGGCCGACACCCTGGAGCAGCAGGGCATCTCCCATCTGGTGGTGCGCAACGACCTCGACCCCGATACGTCCCGTTCCGCGCGGCCGATCCTGGTGCACCACACCATCGAGGGGTCTCCCGGGCTCGCCAAGGTTGCCCAGTTCGGCGACCCCGTCGGGGCCGGGACCGTGGAAGGCTTTGTCGCCGATAGTGACCTACGTCCAAAGTATCCAGCGGTCGAGATTTACTCGGTGGGGCACGGAAAGGGTTATGGGGAACCATATTTCGCGGATATCGACAGCATACCCCGGGTGGCGGGTGGACCCGAGGTCCTGCTGCGCTTGGGTGAACGGCGCCGCCAGCTGAACCAGCCACCGCTGGGCCCGTCTCTCTTGGCTACCGACGCCGCACAAGCGGGTCTGCGTCCCGGACCCGCGATGGTCACCGACAGTCCGCTGGCCCGCGAGACCGACTACGGGCGCGTCGACGATCATTCCTCGGCTATTCGGGCACCCGGCGATAAACGCCGAACCTTCAACAGGGTGCCCGACTACCCCGCCACCGGTGTCCCCGTCGTGAACGGAAGCTGGACGGGCGGAACGATCACCGCATCCAGCTCCGCCTCCGATTCCACGGCGCTGCCCAATGTGGCACCGGGCACCAACACAGCCGCCGTCATCGATCGCGACAACGCGACAAGCTGGGTCAGCAGTTCACTGGAATCCGCTCTTGGGCAATGGATCCGGGTGGACCTGGACCGGCCGATCACCAACGCGATCCTCACCGTGACGCCGAGCGCCACCGCATTGGGAGCTCAGGTGCGGCGCCTGGAGATCGAGACTGACAACGGCACCACGTCGGTGCGGTTCGACGAGCCGGGAAAGCCTCTGGATGTGGCACTGCGCCCCGGGGAAACCAACTGGGTCAAGGTAACTGCGACCGGCACCGAGGACGGCACCTCCGGTGTGCAGTTCGCCATCACCGAACTGTCCCTCACCCAGTACGACGCCGCCGGATACGCCCATAACGTCGACCTTCGCCACAGCGCAACCCTGCCCGCCCCACCAGCGGGAGCCGCGGTGCTCGGCTGGGACTTGGGATCTCCACTGGAGGGGCGCCCCGGTTGCATGCCGTCACCCGAGAGGCTGCGCTGCGCGGGGACACTCTCGCTTGCCCCCGAGGAACCGGGCACCTTCATCCGGACACTCGCTGTGCCCCAGCCTCTTTCGCTCACACCAACGCTCTGGGTGCGGGCCCGCTCCGGCCCGCAGCTGCGCGACCTAATCACGCAGCCCGGAACCACCGCGGCCTCCGGGGGCGCCGACCTCATTGACCTGCGGGGCTCCTCCTACGCTGCCACCGACGGCGATCCGGGGACCGCTTGGACGGCGCCACAGGATTCGGTGCTGCGCCTGCATCTGCCCTCTTTGGTGATCAAACTCCCCAAACCCGTCGCCGTCGGCGGTATCCGGCTCCAGCCCAGCAAGACCGAGGTGCCTACACATCCCAAGCAGGTAGCCATCAATCTGGGCGACGGTCCCCAGGTCAGAAACATCGACCCGAAGTCTCCCGAGACGACACTGGCCGTGCATCCGGCGGTCACCGACACCATCACGGTCACGGTTACCGACTGGACCGACATCATTGACCGCACCGCGCTGGGAACCGATCAGAACAAGCCGCCCGGCATCGCCGAGCTCGTTGCGCTGGACACCAGCGGGCGGCCGATCGCCCCCGCCGATGCACGGGCCAACGGCAACCGCGTGATCAGGATCGGATGCGCTGACGGCCCGGTGCTGGCACTTGCCGGACGCTTCATCCCCATGTCCATCACCACCACGGTGCGGGAGCTGTTGGACGGCAACGCCATCCAGGCGACCCCGTGTGATACCGCACCGATCGCCACGAGCGCGGGCTCTCAGGACGTCACCGTCAACCCACGCCAGCAGTTCATTGTCGATGGTGTCCAGCTCACCGTGCCGGACGCGGCACCGGCCGCCGCCACGGCGACCGCGGCAGCCACGGGCAGATGGGACGCGGCCCGGCGTGAGGTGACCGCGGATCCCGCTCCGCGCGACCGGGTGCTGGTGGTGCCCGAAAGCATCAACCCCGGATGGGTGGCTCGTGACGCACAAGGGCACACCCTCGCCCCGGTACGGGTGAACGGATGGCAGCAAGGATGGGTGCTTCCGGCCGGCACCGGCGGGCCGATCACACTCACCTTCGGCCTCGACACGTGGTACCGGGCAGGACTGTTCGGCGGACTGGCGCTGCTTCCCATCCTCGCACTGTTGGCCTTCATCCCCGTGCGCCGGAAAACTGCCCTCTCCCAGGTGATCCCGTGGCGCTCCGGCCGCGCGGCGGGTGTCGCGGTGCTGGCGGCTCTCACCGCCATCAGTGGCATCGCCGGGGCCGTGGTGGGCCTGGCCGCCTTGGCGTTCAAGGTGTGGACGCGCTGGCCCCTGCGCACGCTCACGGCAGCAGGGGCCTACATCTCCGGCGGCTCCCTGCTGCTGGCCGGGGCGGCCCTCTCCCGGCATCCGTGGCGATCGATGGGTGGCTACACCGGTCACTCGTGGTGGATTCAGCTGCTGGCGCTGATCTCCGTATCCGCCGTGGCCTTGGCGGCGGTGCGACTCCCATCGCGAGGGCCGGCACGTCGCTTCTGGAAGCGCCGCAATGCCTCCCGTGACGGAGATTCCACCAGCGCATAACTGACAGCGGCCATCGCGAAACCGAAGATCAACGTCAGAATCAGCACCAGCGGGAAGTGACCGCTGAACGGGAAGCGCCCGATGACGGTAAAGACCATGTTCAGGGCCGCCAGATGCCAGATGAACAGGCCGTAGGACCAACGCCCCAGTGTCACCATCAGCGGGCTGCCCAGTATTCGATGCGGCGTGCCCGGGGCATCCAATGTCAACGGCATCAGCAGCGCCCACGCCAGCGTGGCACCCATCGCGATCTTGACGGCGTACTGATGCGGCGGTGCCTGCGTCAGCCCCTCCGGTCCGGCCAGTGGGGAGGCCGCCACCCCGAAGGCGATAAGGGCCACCACGGCGAGCAGCACGCGGCGACGCGCCAGGTGCAGTGTCCAGGCGGGTGGCGCCGAGCTCCATTCGGCCAGCAGCATGCCCGCCACGAACCACGAGAAGAAGGCGGGCGGCCACGTCAGCGGATTGACGCCCACGGCCGCGTGAAAGGGGATGACGGACCAGCCGAGACTGATGACACCGAGGGACATGAGCACCGGCGCACGCCACCACCCGGGCACGCGCCGCATGGCGGCCGCGATGACCGGCAGCGCCACATAGAACGCCACCTCGACCGCCAGGCTCCACATCTGTGTCAGACCCGCCGTCAGAGTTAGCGGGATATACAACTGTGTGAGCGTCAGGTTGGCCGCCCAGACCACCCAGCTGGCCCCCATCGCATCCGGCAACAGCAACAGAATGACGACGACGGCGGCCAGGTAGGCCGGGACGATGCGGACGAACCGCGACGCGAAGTAGCGCCCGGTGGGCGCGGGCGCGGGCCCACCGTGTGCTGCCGCGGCATGTGGCCGCCACAGCAGAAATCCAGATAGCGCGAAAAAGACGGCCACCGCCAGGTCGAAGCGGCCCAGGATGCGTCCGTCGATGCCACCGTTGTGACCCGTCTGAAACGCGGTGTGGGTGACCACGACGCCCATCGCCGCGCAGGCACGCATGCCCTCCAATGCTGGGACAAAGCCCCGCGCATGGACGGCCGGAGCCGATGGCCGCACTGTCGTCACCCCGCCGAGGGTACGGTTCTAAGTCGATCCGGCAGCATTTGACCAGAACCAGGACCTGGGAATCCGTACGATCGCCAAATGACCACCTGGCGGCCACGGCTGTTAGGGTCAGACAGATTTGCCCTGGGCATGCCATGTCGTCACGCACAGGGTTACCGCACGTTAAGGAGGGTTCGGCCACAGTGAACCGCGGGGTCATGATGCGTATCGCAGCGTGCGGGCTGCTGGGGCTGGGTTCGGCGCTCATCATCGCCGCACTGTTGCTCAGCACGTACACCAGCAACCGGCTTGCGAAGATTCCGCTCGACTGGGACGCCACATTGGTGAGCGAGGGCAAGGGCCGCGCCCTGGACCCGGCGTCGCTGTCCGGACCGAAGTTCATCGCCGATCCAGACAAGCCGCTGGCGCTGCAGGAGCAGATCACCACCGTCAGCCCTGCCGACGCCACGAAGGTCGGCCTGCAGGCGGGCATCACCCTTCGGCGCACCGATAAGCAGGGCGACGCCGGGTTGGTTCTCGCCACTGTCGACACCGTCACCGTGGACCGTCACTCCGCCGAGGCGATCTCCAGCGATGACAACCCCGGCGGCAGTGTCCAGAAGCCGCGCGCCATCGAGGACGAGACGCCACCGACGACGATTGCGCTCAAGCACGAAGGGTTGAGCTACCGGTTCCCCTTCGACACCGAGAAGAAGACGTACCAGTACTTCGACGTAGTCGCCCAGCGCGCCTTCGACGCCAACTACACCGGCGAAGAGGATGTCAACGGGCTCACCGCCTACCACTTCACCCAGAACGTGGGCTACGACGCCAACGGCAAGCTGGTGGAACCGGTCGCGTACCCCTCGTTGTACGACAAGGACGAGGACTCGAAGGTCACGGCCCGCGCCCAGCAGTGGGGTGTGGAAGCCGAGCGCGAGGACGAAGAGATCACCATGACCCGCTACTACGCGGCACAGCGTGAGTTCTGGGTGGATCCGGTGAGCGGCATCATCGTCAAGAGCAAACAGCATGCGCTGCAGTACTACTCGCGTGACGCGCTCAAGCCCGAGGTCCCGATGGTGGACTACGCCGTGCAGTCGAACGACGAGACCGTCGAGAAACAGGTGAAAGCGGCACGCGATACCCGCGACAGCCTGTCTATCTGGTCGAACATCCTGCCGATCACCTTCGCCGCACTAGGCGTCGTGGCGCTGGTCGGTGGCGGCCTGCTGGGCTCGTTCAGCCTGCGCGCGGAGTCGGCATTGATCGACCCCGGCCTCGACACGGTCGATCATGGCTTCTTCGGCCGTCGCGGTCCGGAGAAACCGCCCGCCAGCGAGGCCGACACCGACAAGTTCCCGTCGCCTCGAAACCACCTCTAGCCGGGACGTCTTGCGCCGCACGCGCGTCATCGCGGCGCCGCTCTACGCATTGGGCTTGGCGGCGGCCATTACCGCGCCACTTGCCGCACCCGGCTATCTGCTGATCCGCGACGCCGTCTCAACCCCGCGGTCCTACCTGACCGATGCGGCGCTGGGGGTCGGTGAGGCAGCCCCCCGGGCCGTCCCGCAGGACTTCTTCATCGCCGTCGCGACGACGCTTGTCGACGGCGGAATCCTGGTCAAGACCCTGCTGGCGCTGGGTTTGTGGCTCGCCGGTTGGGGGGCGGCGCGCCTGGCCGCTCACCTGGTCCCGGACGCCGGAGTTCCCGGCGAGCTGCTGGCCGCCACCATTGCGATCTGGAATCCCTATGTGGCTGAACGACTTTTGCAAGGACATTGGAGTCTGCTGGTCGGTTACGGCTGCCTACCGTGGGTGGCGCTGACGGCGATTCGGCTGCGCACGGCGAGCGGTATCGGCGCCTGGTGCACGCTCGCGTTCTGGATCGCCGTGGCCGGATTGACGCCCACCGGAGCGGTGCTCGCTCTCATCGTGGGGCTTGCCGTGGCCTCAGATCTGCGGTCAAGGCTTGGCGTACTGACGATCTCGCTACTGGCCGCAATGCCGTGGCTGGTGGCCTCGGGGTTGGGCACGGCCATACCGGCCGGAGACCAGGCCGGGGTCCACGCCTTCGCGGCCCGGGCCGAGCCCGGGCTGGGCACGCTCGGCAGTCTGGCCTCACTCGGCGGTATGTGGAATGCCTCCGCGGTGCCGGCGTCACGGACGACATTGTTCGCATTGGCCTTCTCGGCGGTGCTACTCGTCGTGCTGACGGTCGGTGTGGTGGTGTTGTGGCGCACCCGAACAGCGTTCGGACTACTCGGCATTGCCTTTGCGGCCGTGGTTATTCCGGCACTGCTGGCGACGGACCCGGGGCTGTCGCTGACCACCTGGCTCATCACCGAATTACCTGGGCTCGGCATCCTGCGCGACGGCCAGAAATGGGTGGCGTTGGCAGTGCCGGGGTACGCCGTGGCCGGTGCCGCTGCCGTCACCGCGGTACGCGAACGTTCCTCACAGCTAGTGGCTGCCGCAGTGGCCTGTGCGGCACTGATATTGACGCTGCCCGATCTGGCATGGGGAGTCGGCGGCCGAGTCGAGCCGGTAATCTACCCGGCCGGATGGACCACCGTCGCCGCCAGCATCAACGCACAACCGCATCCGGTGGCCGTGCTGCCGCCGGAGACCTTGCGGCAATACCCGTGGGGTCCTTCGTCGATCCAGGTACTGGATCCATTCCCGCGCTGGATCCGCGGGGACACGGTGAGTAGCGGCGATCTACGCGTCGACGGGCAGGTTGTACAGGGCGACGGCACCCGGGGCCGCCTCGTCGAGGAGCTGTTACGCACCGGGGCCGCACCGCACGAGCTCGCGGCTCAGGGCATCGGCTGGGTGGTCCTGCAGTCCAAAACTCCTGGTGAGCCTGAGTATCCGTCGACGACAGTGGCACAGCTCGAGCCGGTCTACCGTGACGGTGACATCGCGCTGTACCGGGTACCCGGGCCGTGGGAACCCATCGGAGCATCACCGAATCGTCGCGCCACCGTCATCGCGGCACACGTGATCTGGGTTGTGCTCCTGGCAGCCGGCGGGGTAGCCGCAGGTTCGCGACTGACCCGCCGGCGCCGAGAGTAGCCGCACGCACCGTCATCGGGTCGCGGGAGCCACCGCACTCGCCGTGAAGCAGTAGTCGTCGAGCTCAACTTCCTGTAGCTGCCCGGCGAACTGAGTGGCGAAACCCGGGAACATGGTGGTGTTCTTGCCGTCCTCGGTCAGGTACCAGCTCTGACACCCGGAGTTCCACGTGGTCTTCTCCAGCCGCTGTTGAATATCGTCGTTGAACCTGTCCTGCCGGTCCTTGCGCACATCGAGGGTCAGCAGGCCCCGGCTGCGGATGATGCCGATCGCCCGCACGATGTAGTCGATCTGCGACTCCATGTAGACGAGCGCGGAGTTGTGCCCCGGGCCCGAGTTGGGGCCGAAGGTGAAGAACAGATTCGGGTAACCCGAGACATTCACACTCTTGTATGCGTATGCACCGCTTGACCATTCGTCGGCAAGCTTCCTGCCGTCGCGACCCGCGATCGGGAACGGGGTGCCGGCCTTGCACACATCGAACCCGGTCGCGAAGACAATGCAATCCACATCGTGCTCGATGCCATCGGCGGTGCGGACACCGTTGGGGGCCAGGGTCGCGATGGGCCAGGTGATCAGCTTGCAGTTCTCCTTCTCGAGGGCTGCGTAGTAGTCACTGGTCATCAACATGCGTTTGCACCCTGCCCGGAAATCGGGAGTCAGCTGGCGACGAGTCCAGGGGTCCTTGATCTGTCGGCGCAGGTTCGCCTTGGCGATCCATTGGATGACGGAGGTCATCGGGGTGTCCCACACCATCCCCAGGGACGCGGCCTCATGCGTCCAGTACCACGCCTGCCGAGCCGCACTCTGCAGCACCGGGGTGCTACCGAAAAGCCTTTGTGCCCACGCCGGATGCTCAAAGTTCAATCGCGGCAGGACCCAACCGGGCGTCCGCTGGAACACCTTGACCCGGGCAGCCGTCTTGACCAGTTCCGGGATGATCTGCACGGCACTGGCTCCCGTACCGATCACCGCGACATGCTTGCCCGTCATGTCATAGTCATGGTCCCAGCGCGCGCTGTGGATCTTATGACCCGTATAGCTGTCGAGGCCACGGATATCGGGCCAGCTGACATTGGCCAGCGGGCCCGCCGCCATGACGGCACTGCGGGCGGTGAAGGTATCGCCCGCAGTGGTGTCGGCGGTCCAAAGTGCGGCGTCCTCGTCGAATGTCAGCGAGGTGACCTCGACACCGAATCTGATGAAGCGTCGCAACTGGTGTTTGTCGACCATGCCCTCGATGTAGCGGAGTATCTCGGGACCACCCGAATACGCCGAGGACCATTGCGGGTTCTGTTCGAAGGAATACGAATACAGCAGCGACGGAATATCGCACGCCGCACCGGGATAGGTGTTGTCCCGCCAGGTGCCACCCACGCCGTCACTTCGTTCCAGGATGGTGAAATCCTCGATTCCCTGCTCCAACAGGCGGATCGCGGTACCCAGACCTGCGAATCCCGCACCGATGATCAGCACCTCGCTCATCGCGACACCGGTTCATAGGTGAGTTCCACCGACCAGGTGGGCGTCTTGCCCAGTACGCGAATCGGGAACAAATCGATGGCCTTGCCCATGGATTCGGAGAGGAACTGGAACGGCTGCGTCTGGTTGATCGCGATGCGCGCATGGTGCTTGATGAGGTGATAGCTGGGCAGTCGGCGGGTGTTCTCGCTGCGCTCACCCACGGTTTCGTATCGCTTGATCGCGTTGTAGAGCTTCTCCTCGGAGAGTCCCATCGCCGAGATGTTGGTGATCATCCGAGTCAGCAGCGGCGAGTAGATCAGTAGGCCAAGGAGCACCGACGGCTGCACGAAGGTCCCCACCGTCTCCACCACGAGCTGGCGCATGGAGTTGGCACCCAGCATGTCCAGGACCTGGAAACCCACGGCGAGGTGCCGGGACTCATCGCTGTTGATATGCCGGAAGACCTCATGGCACAACGGGTCTTCCACTTCGTCCAGCAGGAACTTGACCAGGGCGCCGTCGAGTGCGGTCTCCAGCGAGGGGATAACCGTGCCCAGCGATGCCAGCGACAGGCTGTCGCTATACCGGTCCAGCCATTCGATGACGAGACGGATGTTCTTGTTGGGCACGGGCATTTCGCCCTCTTCGATCATTCCCCAGCGGCGCATGAGGGCCAACTCGGCATTGGCGTGCCGCTGCTCCTCTGCGTGGAAGTAGGTGTAGATCTGCTTGAGCACCTCGTTCGGCGCCTTCTGCGCCAGGGCGGCGAAGCCCCGTGCCCCCACGTTCTCGATCCAGACCAGGTCCGACATGAAGTCCTTGAGCGAGGGGCGCTGCTCATCGGTGATCCTGTCCGCACCCGGTGCGTCCCAGTCGATATCGGCCAACGCCCACTGCTTGTCCTTGATGGTCGCCAATACGTTGTCGAGTGCGATTGCCACCTTTGTTTCCTTTCTCGTCAGTTCTCGCGCTGGCGGGAGATTCGTTCGGTAAGGCCCAGCGCCTTGGTGTAGGTGTCGGGAGCCAAGCGCTTGGCCTGCCACATGAATCGCGCATCGAGCTGAGGAAGGACATACAGCTGACCTCGATCGTGAGCATCGAGACAGCCGCGAGCCACTGAATCCGCAGAGACACCAGTCCATTTCATGGCCGTGGCGGCAAGGCGGGCGGCCGAGTCCTCGATGATTCCGCTCGCGACGATGTTCGTCTTGACGAAGGTCGGGCATAGCACCGTGACGGCAACGCCGGTACCGCTGAGTTCGGCGGCAAGTGTCTCCGACAGTGCCAACACCCCGGCCTTGCTGACGTTGTAGGCACCCATGCGCGGCGCGGCCGCGTAGCTCGCCGCCGAGGCGACGTTGATGATGCCGCCGCGCCCCTGCTCCCGCAGACGGGGTGCGAACACGTGGCAACCGTGGACAACCCCCCACAGGTTCACCCCAAGGGTCCTGTGCCAATCAGCGAGAGGCGCGGCACCGACAACCTGACCACCGGCACCGATGCCCGCGTTGTTGATCACCAGATCCGCCGGGCCCCCGAACCATTCCTCGGCGGTATCAGCCAGCGCTTCGACCTCATCGAACACCGAAACGTCACAAGCTGCCTCGACCGCACGGTCCCCGATCAGTGCGGCGGTTTCCTGGGCGCCCGGCAGGTCGATATCAGCGCATACGACCCGACCCCCGCGACGCGCCAGTTCGAGAGCAAACGCCCGGCCGATACCGCTGGACGCACCCGTCACCACCGCATTGACATTCCGCGTGCGGCGCTCACCGCGGCCGAAGCCCAAAAAGCTCACCACGAGCAGACCACAGCACATTCTGGTGGCATCCGCCACAACTGACTGCACATGCCACCACTTTGACCTACGGCGTGTGCGGCTGTCAACATGGGGCGATGGCGGCATCAGCAGGTCTGTGGGGCGGGCGTACCGCGGCGGAGCGCCGCGCTGAACGTCGGGAACGACTGGTCGCCGCCGCCCAGGAAATCTGGGCTGAGCAGGGGTGGGCCGCGGTCACCATGCGCGGCGTCTGCTCACGAACGTCGTTAAACGACAGGTACTTCTACGACGATTTCGCCGATCGTGACGATCTGCTGACTGCGGTCTGGGACGGCATGCGCGACGAACTCATCGCGCGGATCTCCGACATCGTCGGCGAGAATCCGGACCGCCCTCCGCTGGACACACTGCATAAGGCGATCGCCCTTGTCGTCGAACGTGTTTCCACCGATCCGGGCTGGGCGCAGATCATGTTTGTCCGGCACGCCGGCAGCACCGTGCTTGAAGAGCGACGCACCGATCTATTGCACCAGGCGACGGCCGTCCTCATGGCCGCGGCCGAGCCCTACCTTGTGAAGAACGTTGACCGGACCGGGTTCCGAATGGACACCCTGGTGGGTATCGGAGGATTCAGCGAGCTGGTCAACGCCTGGCGCTCGGGGCTTCTAGACGTGAGCACCGATGAGGTCATCGAGCACAGCACCCGCATCGGGGCCACCCTCGCGGCCCGGTATCTCACTGCGGGCTGATCCGTTAGATCAGGCGGGAACCTCGACCTGCGGAGCCGCGACCGGTTCGTCACCGACGATCCCCGACACCGGGATGCCCAGCACCGCTGCCTTGAGCACGGTCCACGCACCGGCCGCGCTGCGCTGCCACGACAGGTCGGCACAGCGAGCACGCGCCGCCTCGCCCATCCGGTAACGAAGGTTGTTGTCCGCCAACAGGGTCGCGGTATGGCGGACAAATTCATCCTGGTCGCGTGCCAGCAGACCGGTGATGCCGTCGGTGACCGAATCGGTAAGCCCACCGGAAGAGCGGTAGCCGATCGTGGGTACGCCATGCTGCGCGGCCTCGGTGACCGCCAGGCCCCAGCCTTCCTTGCGAGACGGCATCAGGTGCACCCAAGCACGTTGCAGCACCCGGTGCTTGGCTTCCTCGCCGAGGTATCCGTGGAATGTCACCGACTCGGAAATACCCAGCCGGGCAGCATGTCCCACTAGCGGATCCATCCACCAGCCATCGCCGACGACATCGAGATGCACGTCGGGCACATGGTCACGCAGCAGTGCGAGCGTGGTCAGCGCGTGCTCAATCTGCTTATGCGGCACCAAGCGCGAGAGCACCACGACGCGCGGCGTCTCGCTGCGCACACCGTCCAGAGCCGCTGCCGCCGACAGTGCCGGTATCTGATCGATACCGTTGCGCACCACAGCAATCCGGCCGGGCTCCACACCGAGCGCCACTAAGTCGGATGCGGATGGCTGCGAGACCGTCAAGTACTGATTGCGCCGATGCATCCGCGGAGACAACCGCGACTCCAGCCACCAGCCCAGCCTGCCGATGAGCTGTCCTGCCACCGGCCACTGCTCCCGGTGGCAGTGGTGCACCAACAGCACCACGGGCGCCGTCACCACGGTGCTGGCAAAAAAGGGGATGCCGTTCTGGGTATCGATGACGACATCGGGGCGCACATCACGCAGCGCCCCCAGCCCGACGCGACCGGCTAGGAGCGACAGCAGTGCGCGAGGGTACACCGTGAACCGCCCACCGCCGCGCGAGATACGTACTCCGTTCACCACCTCATGGCGGGGCGCGCCCGGATAGGCGGCACATCGCAGCGTCACCTTCACGCCGGATGCGGCCAGCTCGGCGCCGATGCGCTGCAGGTACGTCTCGCTACCGCCGCCCTGCGGATGGTCGGTATCACGCCAGCACAACATGAGGACCTCCCGCGGGAGGCCCGGCTGATCTGACACTTCACTTAACACCGCTAAGCACCCTAGGCCGTTAGGGTGGGCCTCCAGAAATTTCGTGTTCCGTAAAAGAAGACCGAGCAGAACGAGAACCCGTGCCAGATATCACCAATCTGTTTGCGCAACGAGCCACGCTTCGGCGTTCTACCAGCTTGTTATCGTCTTTCCGCTTCGAGCAGAGTGCGCCGGAGAGATTCTACGGAACGGTGGCGCAGGACACAGTTCATCTGGTCACCGACTTGTGGCTGCAGGCAATCGGCACCGGATTGCAGGGTCGCACGGTGCTGGATGTCGGGGGCGGGCCGGGCTACTTCGCCTCGGCGTTCGCCGACGCCGGAGCACAGTACGTCGGGGTCGAACCAGACCCCCGGGAGATGCACGCGGCCGCCGAAGGAACCCGGGGCATCCACGATCCACGTGCCGCATATCTGCGCGCATCCGGAATGGCCTTGCCGTTCGCCGACGACAGCGTCGACATCTGCCTGTCCTCCAACGTCGCCGAGCACATACCCGAGCCCTGGCGCCTCGGCGCGGAGATGTTGCGGGTCACCCGCCCGGGCGGGCTGGCGGTCTTGTCGTACACCGTCTGGCTCGGCCCTTTCGGTGGCCACGAAATGGGTCTGACGCATTACTTCGGTGGCGCCCGCGCGGCCCGCTGGTACACCCGCAAGCACGGCCATCCGCCCAAGAACAACTACGGGTCGTCACTTTTCCCGGTCTCGGTGCGCGACGGGCTCCGGTGGGCACACAGCACGGGCGCGCTAGTTGCCGCATTTCCCCGCTACCACCCCAAATGGGCATGGTGGATCACCAAAGTTCCCGCTGCACGGGAGGTTCTGGTGAGCAATCTGGTGCTTGTCCTGCGTCCCCGCTGAATCCAGAATTGCAACAGGTTCCACTTCCCCTGACTGCCCGGTAGTGTTGCGTACGTCACGCAACGAGGCGGACATGAAACGGAAGTCACGACACTTGACTGAGCAGACAGCGACGCATGAGGACGTTGCACGCCCCGCAGAATCACAACGGGACCCGGAAACCTTGCGCGGCGCACTCGCCGAGTGGATCTCCGCCCAGCTGCCGGCCGATGCCGCGCTCAGCGTGGACCACGCAGAGCTGCCCAGCGCCAACGGCATGTCCAGCGAGACGATCCTGGCCGATGCGCAGTGGACCGAGAACGGTGAGCGCGCCGCCCACCGGCTGGTGATTAGGACGGCACCTCAGCCCGACTCGAGCCCGGTGTTTTCCACCTATGACATGCGCCGCCAGTTCGACGTGATGGACAAGCTCGGCCGGCACACCAGCGCGGTGGTGCCGCCGGTGCTCTGGTACTGCGATGACCCCTCGGTGCTCGGCGGCGAGTTCTTCGTCATGAAGCGCGTCGACGGTGAGGTGCCGCCCGACCGAATGCCCTACACCTTCGGATCCTGGGTGACCGAGGCCTCCGCTGCCGACCGCCGCAAGATGCAGCGGCTCACCGTTGACCAGATCGCCCGGGTTCACTCGGCGCCCATCGAAGAGTTCACATTCCTCGACGACGCCCGTGAGGGAGAGACGGGTCTGGACGCCCATGTGCGCCGCACCCACGAGTTCTATGAGTGGGTACGCGGCAGTGCTGGCGCTGGTCCCACCATTCCGTTGATCGACCGCGGCTTCATGTGGTTGCGCGAGAACTGGCCGACCGAATCGCTACGCACGAAAGATGCTGTCAGCTGGGGTGATTCGCGGCCGGGAAACGTCATTTACCAGGATTTCGAACCGGTGGCGCTGCTAGACTGGGAGATGGCCACCGTGGGGCCCCGCGAGCTCGATCTCGGATGGATCATCTTCCTGCACAGATTCTTCCAGGATCTGGCCGAAGTGGCGACGCTACCGGGCCTCCCGGATTTCTGCCGGCGCGAGGATATCGCCGCCGAGTACGCCGCACTCACCGGGCACCACGCGAGCGATCTGGACTTCTACACCGCCTATGCCGCACTGCAGCACGCCGTGATCATGGTGCGCATTCAGATGCGTGCCATGGCTTTTGGTATGGCGGAGATGCCGAATGACCCCGATGATCTGATCCTGCACAGGGCCACGCTGGAGAAGATGCTGGACGGAAAGTACTGGTCGCAGCTCGGAGAGGAGACCGGCCCGTGAGCCTGTCCCCCTTCGACGATTACCCGATCCATCAGATCGCCGATGTGGTCCGCCATGTCGGCACCTCGGATCGAAACTTCTATGACCGCTACTACTTTGGCTGCCACGGCGGGCGCGCCGACCTGCCGTATCTGATCACCGGACTGGGCGTTTACCCGAATCTGGGCGTCACCGATGCATTCGCTTCGGTGCGCGACGGCGACGACATCGTCGTGTTCCGGGCCTCGCGCGCATTGGGCGACGACCGGGCCGATCTCAAGGTCGGGCCGTACCGCATTGAGGTCCTCGAAGGTCTCAAGAGGGTGCGGCTGATTCTGGAACCCGGCGACGACTACGACCTCGCCTTCGATATCACCTACACCGGCGAGATACCGGCCTCCCTCGAACCTGGCCATTACCAGCGTCAGCTCGGCCGCGTGATGTTCGATACCTCACGGTTTGCCCAAACTGGCACCTGGACAGGCCAATTGACGGTTGGTGGTACCACCCATGAGCTGGATGGAGTCAACTGGTCGGGAAACCGCGATCGATCCTGGGGCATCCGCCCCGTCGGTGAGGGCGAACCCGCCGGACGGCGTGCCACCTTGGCCGGGGGCTTCTTCTGGCTCTACAACGTGATCTCGTTCCCTGAGTATTCGATCGTGTTCATCAACCAGGAAGACGAGCACGGCAACAAGGTCGTCAGCGGGGCGCGCCGGGTATGGCGTGACCCGGCGAAGGGGATCGACGAACTCGGACCCATTACGCACGACATCACCCTGGTTCCCGGTACCCGCGAAGCGAGTTCGGCGGTCATTACGTTGGGTGACATCACCATCAAGGCCGATATCGTGCTGCCGCACTACTTCGGCTTCGGCACCGGGTATGGCCTGGACCCGGATTGGCGCCACGGCATGTGGCAGGGCGACCTCGTCGTGCAGGGCAAGCGGTACAAGACCGCGGAGCTGGACGCCACGCTCACGTTGTTGTGCCCAGTCGACAATCTCGCCACCTTCACCGCCATCGAGAACGGCGTCGAGACCCACGGCAGTGGACTGTTCGAATTCGGCCCCATCGGCCCCCATAAACCCTCCGGCTTTACCGGGTTCGTTGATACACATCAGGAAAGAGACGGCGATTCATGACCAACGGGAACAACTTTGACAAGCTCTTCATCGGGGGCGTCTGGACCGAGCCGGCCACCGACCAGGTGATCAAGGTCATCTCGCCCGCCACCGGCCAAAAGGTCGGCCAGTGTCCGCTGGCCTCCCCCGCTGACGTCGAGGCGGCGGTCAGCGCCGCCCGCCGCGCCTTCGACGACGGCCCCTGGCCCAAGCTGACTCCGCACGAGCGGCAGGCGGTACTGCAGAAGGCAGTTGCCGGGCTAGAGGCTCGCAAGGACGAGATCTGCAAGGCCATCGCCGACGAGACCGGCGCTCCCCCCATGGTGATCGAAACGCTGCAATGGATGGGTGGCTTTGGCGCCATCCAGTACTACGCCAACGCGGCGGACGCGGTGAAGTGGAAGGAACTGCGCAACGGCGCCTACGGCCAGACCGTAGTGACCCGGGAGCCCGCCGGAGTGGTGGCCGCCATCGCGGCCTGGAATGTGCCGCTGTTCCTGGCGCTCAACAAGATCGGCCCGGCGTTCCTCGCGGGCTGCACGGTGGTGCTCAAGCCCGCCGCCGAGACTCCCCTGTCGAGCTTCATCCTGGCCGAGGTGTTCGCCGAGGCGGGCGTGCCCGAGGGCGTGCTGTCCGTGGTGCCGGGTGGAGCCGAAACCGGCCGGGCGCTGACCAACAACCCCGGCGTCGACGTATTCAGCTTCACCGGGAGCACCGTCGTCGGCAAGGAGATCGCCGAGATCGCCGCCAGGAATCTGAAGAAGGTCACCCTCGAGCTGGGCGGCAAGTCGGCGGCCATCGTGCTCGAGGACGCCGACCTGGCGGCGACCCTGCCGATGCTGGTGTTCGCGGGCCTGATGAACGCGGGCCAGGGCTGCGTCAACCAGACCCGGGTGCTGGCACCGCGGTCTCGGTACGACGAGGTAGTCGACGGCATCGTCGGCATGGTCTCGCTGATGGGAGTGGGACTGCCCGACGATCCCGCCACCCAGGTCGGGCCACTGATCACCGAGAAGCAGCGTGCCCGGGTAGAGGGCTACATCGCCAAGGGCATCGAGGAGGGCGCGCGGCTGGCCTTCGGCGGCAAGCGCCCCGAGGGGCTGGACAGCGGATACTTCGTACAGCCAACGATTTTCGCGGATGTCGACAACTCGATGACTATCGCGCAGGAGGAGATCTTCGGCCCGGTGCTCTCGATCATCGCCTACGACTCCGTGGATGAGGCCATCAAGATCGCCAACGACTCTCATTACGGCCTGGCGGGCAGTGTGTGGACCACCGATGTGCCCAAGGGTCTGGAGGTCGCGGCGCAGATCCGCACCGGCACCTACGGCATCAACTGGTACGCCTTCGACCCCAGCTGCCCATTCGGCGGCTACAAGCAGTCCGGTATCGGCCGCGAGAACGGGCCCGAGGGCATCGAGGAGTACTGCGAGCTCAAGAGCGTGCTGCTGCCGATGGGCTACACCCTCGACTCGATCTAGCCATCGAGTGCGAGCCTCACGCGGAAATCTTGCCCGAAATCCGCGTGAGGCTCGCGCTCGACGTTAGGGTTCGGCTGTGTCCACCACCGCAGAGGCCGACGCTGCTCCAACGGGTCTCCGCAAGGTCGTCGCGGCGTCGATGGCGGGCACCGTCGTCGAGTGGTACGAATTCTTCCTCTACGCCACCGCTGCCACCCTCGTCTTCAATAAGATCTTCTTCCCCGCTGTGCAGGCCGGGGGGAACGATCTCGACAACATCATCAAGGCCTTCCTCACCTATGCGGTCGGGTTTGTCGCGCGGCCTATCGGCGGAATCGTGTTCGGGCACTTCGGGGATCGCTACGGACGCAAGCACCTCCTGCAGATCGCGATCGTGCTGGTCGGTGTGGCCACCTTCCTCATGGGCTGCCTGCCGACCTTCGCCCAGATTGGCTATGGCGCCCCGGTCCTGCTGGTGGTGCTGAGGTTCCTGCAGGGTTTCGCGGTCGGCGGCGAATGGGGCGGCGCCGTGCTGCTGGTGGCCGAGCACTCCCCCGACGCCCAACGCGGGTTCTGGTCGAGCTGGCCACAGGCGGCCGTACCGCTGGGCAACCTACTGGCCACCCTGGTGCTGCTCACGTTGTCGTGGACGCTCTCCGATGCTGCGTTCCTGGCCTGGGGCTGGCGCGTCGGCTTCTGGTTGTCGGTCGTCATCGTGGCGATCGGGTACTACATCCGCACCCGGATATCCGATGCGCCGATCTTCCATGAGGCCCGCCGAGAACTGGAAGAGAACAAGGCCAGCTCCTACGGCGTCGTCGAGGTATTCCGCCGGTATCCGCGCGGGGTGTTCACCGCCATGGGGCTGCGCGTGGCCGAAAACATCCTCTACTACATGGTGGTCACCTTCTCGATCACCTATCTCAAGATCGAGCTCCACATGGATACCAGGCGGATTCTGTTGCTGCTCTTGATCGCTCACGCGGTCCAGGTGATTGCCCTGCCCATCGTGGGTCGGTATGCGGATATCGTCGGACGGCGTGCGCCCTATGCGCTGGGAGCCCTGCTGGCCGCGGGCTGGGGTTTCATCGCGTTCCCGATGTTCAACTCCCGAGATGAATGGGTGATCTTGGCGGCCATCGTGATCGGCCTGCTGGTGCACTCGCTGATGTTCGCGGGGCAGCCGGCGATCATGGCAGAGATGTTCCCCACCCGGATGCGCTACTCCGGGGTGTCGGTGGGCTACCAGGTAACCTCGATCTTCGCCGGGTCGCTGGCTCCCGTCATCGGCACCGCGCTGCTGAGCAAGTACCACAGCTGGGTGCCCGTGGCGATCTATCTGGCGGCCGTTGCTCCCATCACGCTGATCGCCGTGTGGGCACTGCCGGAGACCAAGGGCAGCTCGCTGCATGAGCTGGATGCGGCCGACAGGGCGCGCGCCTAGCGCTAGGTTGGTCCCATGGCGACCTATGGCTGGATCGGTTTGGGGAACATGGGCGGCCCAATGGCTGCCAATCTGGTGGCGGCCGGGCACACGGTGCGCGGCTTCGACCTCTCGGGTGACGCGCTGGCTGCTGCGGAAGCACGGGGCGTCACCGCGGTAGAGGAGGTCGCCGAGGTGCTGGCGGGCGCCGAGGTCGTGTTCACCATGCTGCCCAAGGGAGAGCATGTCCGCTCGGTGTTCGAAGGTCCCTACGGGATCTGGGAAAACGCCTCGCCATCAACGCTTCTGGTCGACAGCTCGACCGTCGACATCGAAACCTCGCGGTACTGTCACGCCGAGTCGGCACGCCGGGGGTTCCGGTTCGTCGACGCCCCGGTCTCCGGCGGGATCAGCGGCGCGCAGGCCGGCACGCTGTGCTTCATGCTCGGCGGCGATTTGGAAAATTCCGGTGCGGCAACCGATTACATCAAGCCGATGGCCGGACGTGTGATCCACGCGGGCGATGGTGGCGCCGGGGTGGCCGCGAAGATCTGCAACAACATGATGCTGTTCATCGACATGATGGCCAATTCGGAAGGCTCACAGTTGGCCGAGCGACTCGGCTTGGACCCCAAGGTGTTCTGGGAGATCTGCTCCGTGTCCTCGGCGCGGTCCTGGGCGCAGCAGACCTGGTACCCGGTGCCCGATATCATCGAATCCGCCGCCGCCAATCGCAATTTCGATGCCACCTTCACCGTTGACCTGGCGCACAAGGACGCCCGCCTGGCGCTGGCCGCCGGGGAAGCCACCGGCGTCAAGCTGCCCGCCGCGACCATGGTCACCGAGCAGTTTCAGCAGCTCATCGACGAAGGGCTGGGAGGCAAGGACTGCTCACTGATCGTCAAGTACGCAACCCCCGACGGATCGGCGCGCGGCTACGGGGCCTGACCGGGCCCGCCGTCGTGCAACTGCCGTAAAAGCCGGTTGTACGAAGCTAATTCGTCGTCCTGGCCGGCCTCGTCGGCCTCCCGCGCCTCGGTCTCGGTCTGTTCCTCGCGCCGCCACCGAATGGCGAATATCAGGGTGGTCGCGAGCGCGATCGGCTCACCGTAGGACCAGGCCAGCGCACCGGCCAACGCCTGGTCCTTGACCGGGTCAACAGCCCACCCGGCGGGCGGGTTGGCGAAGATACCGATCAGCGGCCTCGGCGCCATCATGAGGATCACACCGATGAATACGTGCAGCGGCATCTCCACGAAGATGTCGAACATCCGGCCCAGGTTGGTTCTGCCGGACCGGCAACGGGTCGGTGGACAGTATGGGGATGACGAAGAGCAGACCGCTGACCAAGAAGAAGATCTCTAACCCGGTGTGCCCCAGCCAGGTAGCAGCGATGGTGTCGAACAACTGCGACAAGTACAGGCCGTAGTAGCTGAACAGGAACAGCGGGATGGTCGGCGGGTCCCATTAGAGCAGCGACCAGGCCGTCGGCGGATCGGCCGGGATGGTGGTCAGCCCCGTAGGCCACCTCGCCTCGTTCATTGATTACATTATGCGCATATTTGAATGAACCGGCCATCCCGGGGAACCTATCCGGGCGTTCACCTGCAATTCGGATCGCCGCTAGCCAAACAGCATTGGTTCACAGCTTCGATAACTAGGGTGCGCGACGGGGCCGGGGAAACACAGCAAGAAAGGTACGAACGATGGCTGTATCCGTGAATCTCGAGAAGGCACTCGACAAGGCCTACGAGAACAAGGACCTCAAGGATGTCCTCGACGCACCTCCGTCGGCTCTCGCCGGTCTCACCGAGAAGCATGACGCGGCATTGAAGGAAGCCCTCAACATCTCGACCGTGCGCGAGCTGGGTACCAACAAGTACCTCGCGGTCGCGGCGGCGCTTGCCGCGCTGGAGAGCAAGACCGGCTAAACCGTTGCCCGAGAATGCGTCTGCGCAGACAACCGCTGCGCAGACGCATTCTCGTGGTCAGCCGCGAAGTGCCTCCGCCAGCGGCTCCAGCACGGCCGGGTCATAGGGCGGGGGCAGGTAGATGATGGCCAGATCGAGACCCTCCGCTCCCAGCGCGGCCGCCTCGTCGACAACCTTCGCGTAATCGCGATCCGCGCCAAGTCGGATGTGGGCCGAAAGCGTGATCTCGCCCGGATCTCGGCCGATCTCGGCGCAATGCGCGGCCAGCACATCACGTTTGCGTGCGAACTCCTCGGGCGGTCCGCCCACAAAGTTCCAGTGCTGGGCGTACTTGGCGGTGATCCGCAGCGTCCGCTTCTCGCCGCTACCGCCTATACAGATGGGCGGGTGCGGTTTCTGCGGCCCCTTGGGCTCGTTGCGAGCGTCCTTGAGCTGGTAAAACTTGCCGTCAAAGCTCGTCGTCTCCTGGCTCAGCAGACCGGTGAGCACCTCGCAGGCCTCCTCGAACCGGTCGAACCGCTCCTTGATGCTGCCCAGCTCGATGCCGTAGGCGCCGGATTCTTCCTCGTTCCAGCCGGCACCGATACCGAGTTCCAGGCGACCACCGGACACGATGTCCAGCGCCGAGGCCATGTTGGCCAGCACGGCCGGATGCCGATAGTGGATACCCGTCACCAGCACCCCAACACGCAGCCGCCGGGTGGCCTGCGCAAGCGCGGTGAGGGTTACCCAGCCTTCCAGGCATGGCCCAGTGGAGTCCGAGAAGATCGGATAGAAATGGTCAAAGGTCCAGCCGGACTCGAAGACGTCGATCTCGTCGGCCACCTTCCAGATGGCCAGCATGTCGTCCCAGGTGGTGCTCTGCGGAGATGTCTTGAATGCGAAGCGCATTCCACAACCTTAGGCAGGATTCACCTGGAGTGTCGACCAGGAAAGTTCAGCCCGCCCTGGGGATCGCCCCCAGCCGCAATGGCGGTCAGCATGGATGACAACTCGGACGACGGGACACCACCCTTGATGGCGACGAATGCTGTGCCGTTTGAGGCGCGGAGGAGAAAGGACGAGCATGCAAAGGCGCTATATCGTTTCCGGACTGTTGGTCAGCGGGGTGGTGTGCGCGCTTGCCTCCGCATCGCCTGCTTTCGCGAACGGGGGCGGGCAGAGCTGCACCACCGTACCCAATGTAGACACCATCTGCTGGTCACCGGGAAATGTCCAAATAACCAGTGCCACACCAATATACGATGTGCCAGTGGCATCGATATACCCGCCGTACTACCCGTTCGGAAGCGGCGGGTTCACCGCGATGCATGGACGCACTAGCGAATAATCCTTGCGCTGCAACAATGATTCACCCGTAACGTGCGTACATCATTGATGCGTGAGGAACGCCAACACCGCCAACACCCGGCGGTGGTACTCGTCGGCATGTCCCAGATCCAACCTGCGCATGACGCTGTGGACATGTTTCTCTACGGTGCTCTCGGTTATCCATAGCCGCCGCGCGATACCGGAATTCGACAATCCCTGGGCCATCAGTTCCAGCACCTCGAGTTCGCGGTGAGACAAGGCCGAGAGCGGATCGTCCTTACGCCGCACCGACAACAACTCCCGCACCAACTCCGGGTCGACGATCGAGCCGCCACCGGCGACGCGGGTACAGGCGTCCGCGAACTCCGTGACATCCCCCACCCGGCTCTTCAGCAGATACCCCACTCCGTCACCCGAGGTGATCAACTCCGCCGCGTACTCGACCTCGACATGTGCCGACAGCACGAGCACACCGATGCCGGGGTATTCGCCCCTGATCTTTTGGGCCGCTTCCAGCCCCTCGGTGGTATGTGTCGGTGGCATTCGAATATCGACGATGACGAGATCGGGACTCTCGGCTCGAACCAGGTCCAGCAGAGCCGCGGCGTCACCCGCACGACCGACCACCTCGAAGCCCGCCTTTTCCAGAACGCTCGCTACACCCTCCCGCAGCAACGTGTCGTCATCGGCCACCAAAACCCGTATCGCGGACATCTCGCCCAGGTTACCGCCGCCGCGCGGAGTGGGGATCGACCTCACTGTCGATACTATGGATTGGTGAGCGGGCCGCACGGCGGTTCACAGGCAGTGAGTAGACGTAGATACATATGCAGCACGCACCGCAGGCATCGTTGCCCAGAGCAGGCCAACTAATGCCGAGCAGATCGCAGTCGGACGAGGCTTCTCATACCGGCTGGTGGCGTTACATTTCCGGATGGCGCACACAACTATTCGGATCTACGCCGCCCTCGGTACACGCGGGCATCCCGGCATGCGTGCTGCTACTGGCCGCCGAGTCGTTGTTGACGATCTTCCTGCGCACGGTCGCACCCACCGAACATCTCGCCGCGATCTACCTCATGGGCATCCTCGTCATCTCGGTGATCTGGCGACTCCGGCTGGCTCTCGCGATGTCGATCGCCAGCGCTGTCGTCTTCGACTGTATTCGCAACTGGCCCACAGTCCATCCGCTGTCCACCGAGGGCCACAACCTCATCACTCACCTAAGTTTCCTCGCCGTGACGCTCACCGCCAGTGCCCTCGCCGCCCTCGCACGTGCCGGTACCCTCGAGGCCGAACGCCGCAGGCGCGAGGCCGCCGTGATCGCCCAGCAGCAAGCCGCCCTGAGGCGGACCGCCACTTTGGTCGCGAGCAATGTCCCGCCCACCGAGCTCTACGCCTCGGTGGTCGAGGAAGCCGCACACTGTTTTTCCGCGCCCACCGCGGTGTTGGTTCAGATACTGCCCGGCAATGAAGGCATCGTCTTGGCGAGCTACGGACCGACCGGGCCCCAAACACCGTTATCGGGCAAGCGTTTCCCCTTGCTCGATGCGAACAATGTTGCCCGGGAACTACGTCTGACCCCGGGTTTCGCCGCCCCCATTCTCGTTGACGCAACACCGTGGGGAGCACTCGTGGTCTGCACCGATGCGTCGACGCCCAAGACGGATATCCGCGCCGGAGTGCGCGACTTCGCCGACCTCGTGGCGACCGCTATCGCCAACGCCGCCACCCGGCAAGAGCTCGCCGCCTCGCGCGCCCGCCTCGTATCCGCCTCGGATACGGCGCGTCGCCGGCTCGAACGCGACCTCCACGACGGAGCACAGCAGCGACTGGCCTACCTACGGCTCAAACTCGGTGTGGTCAGATCCTCCGTCCCTCCCGACGACGTCGAATTGGGCCGCGAACTCAACGCCCTGGACGCCGACCTCGCCGCCGTCACCCGAGAACTCCAAGAGTTCTCGCGGGGCCTGCATCCCGCGATCTTGTCGAAGGGCCTGGCGCCCGCACTACGCACGCTGGCTCGGCGCTCACTTATCCCAGTGCGCACAGAGCTGACTCTCAACCAGAAGCACGCCGAATCCGTAGAGATCGCCGCCTATTACGTTGTCGCCGAAGCGCTCGCGAACACCGCCAAACACTCGCGGGCTAACGAGATTATTCTCTGCGCCCGTGAGAATCCCGACCAGATTCAGATAACCGTCAGCGACGACGGCGTGGGAGGGGCCAAACCACACAAAGGCACCGGGCTCATCGGACTGACCGACCGAGTCGCGGCACTCGGCGGCCGTTTGGATGTCCACAGTGCGGCGGGTCGCGGTACCTCGATGACGGCGACCATTCCGTTGCACCGTTCCGTGTAGTCAGCGCTGCCAAAGTTCTCGTCAGGCACCCGCGGCCAATGCATCCTCGATGCCCAGCAGAACACGGCGCTCCGCGCGCTCCACCGGTGTCAGGGCGCCCCATACGCCATGGCGCTCACCCGCGCTCACCGCGTAGGCGCCGCATTGCCGCAAGACCGGGCACGATTGACAGATCCTTTTTGCCCGCGTCTCGCGGACGAGTCGTGAGCGCCCCCGATCACCATCCGGCACAAAGAACATCTCGGTCGGCAGACCGCGGCAGCGAGCGCGGTTCCACCACTCGTCTACATCGCCAACCGCGTACGTACCTGCCACTGTGATCTCGCATCCCACGACTGACACAGACTCTCTACCCATCATGATGTCGCCCTCCGCGTCGGATTCCATCGGCCCCCAAGGAACCGATGCGGAAAGTATCCAGGCGACAGTTAACAAACTCCCCGCCCATGGTTAACGATTGATAATCCCAATTACATTGCCCACCAACACTATAAAACAGTGTGGCTACCATCAATTCTGTACTGCGGAAATCCACTATCGAGTAATGGCGGCTAGCCTCCATGTCCACGTGCGACACCGCCGCGAGCTATCCACCCGCCCTTAGCGGCGGGCAATGAGCCTTCCGGGTAGTGGTTTACCGCTAACGCCAACTGCAGCCAGCGTGATGTGGCGATGGGGATCAACCCCGACGACAAGAACGTCGCGCTCGGAGAACCTTGTACGAGGACAACCCACCGTAGAGCTCTGGCTGCGCCGGTGAATTCCCCGGCACCACACCATCATCGCGCGACCCCGTGCGCAGGACAGATAGGCCATACGACGTGTATCCACGCCCAAAGACCGCGTCATCACCATCTCGCGCCGGGTGGGACCGCTGGTTGGTGCTCTCGGTGGCCTGCCTTATCGAGATGCTGCTGGTGATCAACAGCAGCATTGTCGCCGCCGCACTCCCCGCCACCCAGGCGGCTCTCCGATTCAGCAATAGCGATCGCCAATGGCTCATCACGGCCTATGTTCTGGCCCTGGGCAGCCTGCTACTGCTGGGCGGTCGAGTCGCCGACATGGTGGGTTTACGTCGGGCATTGATCATCGGATTGATCGGGTTCGCTACCGCATCCTTTATCGGAGGCTCCGCCACCAACTTTGGCGAACTGGTGACATCGCGGGTCGCTCAGGGAGTATTCGGAGCCCTACTCGCACCGGCCGCAATGTCCCTGGTGGTCAATAGCTTCCGGGAATCCGCCGAAGAGCGGCACGCATTCGGGATCTTCGGTGCGGTTATCGGTGCGGCTAGCACCGCCGGACTGCTGGTGGGCGGGATCCTGACGCAGTTACTTGCCTGGCGATGGGTCATGTATGTCAGCGTCCTCATGACGATGGTCGCCTTGATCGGCACCCTGGCATTTGTACCGAGATATTATGCCGGACAACGTCGTCACCTCGATCTGTTCGGCTCTCTGACGATCACTCTCGGGCTTTTCGCTATCGTGTTCGGCTTCTCCCGTGCAGAGATACGGGGGTGGACCTCGGCCATCACGATCGCCTCCTTCCTCGTCGGGCTGGCATTGATCGGCGTATTCACGTTGCACCAGCATCGAAGTCCCAATCCGCTCCTGCCGTTGCGGGTCATATACGACCGTACTCGTGGCGCGGCATTCCTGGCCATGTTCTTTGCCAGTGCAGGACTATTCGGAGTGGTGCTGTCGCTTCTCTACTACCTGCAGCGATGTCTACACCTCGCGCCATTGTGGGCGGGAGTGGCATTTTTGCCGTTCTCTGCGATGGTGGTCCTGGCTTCGACCCTCGGCAACAGCTTCATGTTGCCTCGCCTCAACGGTCGCACCGTACTCATTCTCGGCGGCGTGACCGCAGCGCTCGGCCTGCTGATCCTCAGCCATATCGACTCGGACGCAAACTATTACACGGTGATCCTGCCCGGACTCATCATCGGAGGCCTCGGCAAGGGCCTCATATTCGGTGCGTCCACCCATGGTGCCGCCACCGGCATACATCCGGACGAATCTGGGATTGCTTCTGCCACAGTCAATGTGATGCACCATGTGGGAGGTTCCATGGGCGCCGCGCTCCTGAGTAGTGTAGTAGCCTCTACCGCCGCCTTCTTCGTCGGACATCATGCATCAAGCGATCAAGCAGCGGCGGCCGGCTACTCGGCGGCATTTTGGGTTTCGGCCGCGAGCTGTTTGGCCGCCGCCGGGATCGTGTTGATCATCAGTCCCGCACGGCGCGACACTCCAATAGTGCAGGAACTTAACGAAAACTATTCGGTACCAATGGACTAGAAGACTGCGAACACCACGCCACTAGGAGTCGGTGTCCCCTCGGACCACCCCGGAATTCTCACATTCGGCACCGGTCTCGCCGGGCATCTGGACCCATTAGGATTTGCCGCCTTCGTCCTGGCTTCCTTGGCGCTGCAAGTTGCCGGGGTACCAGATGCCGGTGCGGCACACGACCCCGCGGCTAGGCATTGCGCTCCAGCGCCTCCCGGGTGATCCACCCAGCCTCCCGCACCGTCCCGGGCTGTTGCGCCGCGGAGGGTGCATTGCCACCGCCAAGCAACCGTCCGACGTGGTCACCAGGGTGTCGGCACCGGAGACACCGGGGACGCATACGCAGCGGCCGGGGACAACAGCGCCAATGCCCCACCTACGGCTCCGATAATGACCGCTCGGCGGATAGCTGGTATTTGCAACACCTTTAACTACCTCGCACCACAGGGAGGGCTCCGCTCAGAGCCGAGCGCTTAGCGCTATCCACATGGTGCGACTTTTACAAGGCCGAGGCATCGTTGCGAACTTTCGGGCGGGCAAGGCGGTAAACCGCCATGCCCGCCCGAATGGAAAAGTCTGACTAAGAGTTGAGGCGCTGCTTGAGGGCGTCGAACTCGTCCTTGACGCCCGTGGGCAGCTTGTCGCCGATGAACTCGAACCACTCCTCGATGAGCGGCAGTTCGGCCTGCCACTCCTCGTTGTTGACGGCGAGCGCCTCGGCCACATCGGCCTCCTCGACGTCCAGTCCGGACAGGTCCAGATCCTCGACGCCCGGGACGGTGCCGATCACGGTTGTGCGACCGCTACCCTGACCCTCCACCCGCTCGATGATCCACTTGAGCACCCGGCTGTTCTCGCCGAATCCTGGCCATAGGAACCGGCCGTCGCCGCCGCGACGGAACCAGTTGACAAAGAACACCTTGGGCAGCTTGGACTCGTCGGCCTGCTTGCCGACGTTGATCCAGTGGTTCAGGTAGTCGCCCACGTGGTAACCCATGAACGGCAGCATCGCCATCGGGTCGCGACGCACGGTGCCCACCTTGCCCTCGGCGGCCGCGGTCTGCTCCGAACCCAGCGTGCCGCCAATGAACACACCGTGCTGCCAGTCACGGGCCTCGGTCACCAGCGGCACAGTCGTCTTGCGACGGCCACCGAACAGGATCGCCGAGATCGGGACACCCTGCGGGTCATCCCATTCGGGGGCGAGGGTTGGGCACTGCGACATCGGGGTGCAGTAGCGCGAATTCGGGTGCGCCGCTTTGGTCTCGGTCTCCCGCAGGATCCAGTCCTGACCCTTCCAGTCGATCAGGTGCTCCGGCTCGCCCTCCAGGCCTTCCCACCACACATCGTTGTCATCGGTACGCGCGACGTTCGTGAAGACGGTGTTGCCGGCCTCGATGGTCTTCATGGCGTTGGGGTTTGAGCTCCAGTTGGTGCCCGGTGCCACACCGAAGAAGCCGAACTCCGGGTTGACGGCGTACAGGCGACCGTCCTTGCCGAAGCGCATCCAGGCGATGTCATCACCCAAAGTCTCTGCACGCCATCCGGGAATGGTCGGCTGGATCATCGCGAGGTTCGTCTTACCGCAGGCCGACGGGAACGCCGCAGCCACGTAGTAGGCCTTGTTCTCCGGCGAGATGAGCTTGAGGATCAGCATGTGCTCAGCGAGCCAGCCCTCGTCGTGGGCCATCGCCGAAGCGATGCGCAGCGAGTAGCACTTCTTGCCCAGCAACGCGTTGCCACCGTAACCCGAACCGTAGGACCAGATTTCACGAGATTCGGGGAAGTGGGTGATGTACTTGGTCTCATTGCACGGCCACGGCACATCTTCCTGGCCGGGCTCCAGGGGCGCACCGATCGAATGCAGCGCCTTGACGAAGAATCCGTCATCGCCCAACTTCTCCAGGGCGGCGGCACCCATGCGGGTCATCACGCGCATCGAGGCAACGACGTACTCGGAGTCCGTCAGCTCCACACCCAGCTTGGGGTCGTCAGCACCGAGCGGGCCCATGCAGAACGGCACCACCCACATGGTGCGTCCGCGCATGCTGCCACGGAAGAGCTCGGTCATGGTGGTGCGCATCTCGGCGGGGTCCACCCAGTTGTTGGTGGGACCGGCGTCCTCTTCGCGCTCCGAGCAGATGTACGTCCGCGATTCCACCCGCGCGACGTCCGACGGGTCCGACAGCGCCAGGAACGAGTTGGGATGCTTCTCAGAGTTGAGCCGCTGGAAAGTGCCTGCGTCCACCAGCTGCTGAGAAACTCGCTCAAATTCCTCGTCGGAACCATCAGCAAACATGACACGATCAGGTTGCGTCAGCTCAGCGACCTCGCGAACCCAGGCGAGCAATCCCGCATGCTTCGTCGGAGCGTTGTCAAGACCGGGAATGGTCGCTGCTGTCATCGAGAGCATCTCCTCGTTGATGCCGGGTGGGGTACGCAGTTGCGGCACCGGCGCTGGTCGGAAGCTAGATACAAACCTAGATATATGAGGTTAGCGCTGGCCCTATTCAGCGTGAAACGGGGCCACTGACAGTCCGTCAGAGGACCGGTAGCAGCGGCCCCGGTTTCCACTCTTCGCATCGGGCCAACACCGCCCGGATAGCGAAAATCACTTACCGCCGACGCGGCCGTGCTCGATCAGCTCCCAGTGCGCGCCCGCACCCCGGGCCCACGTCTCGTAGGTGCCATCGGCCCCGAACGTAGTCACCTTGTCGGCGACACCGTCCTCGTCGATATCGGAGACTATGGAAAGCCCGGTCGACCCGTCCGACGGATGCAGCGCAACGGTGTCGCCAATGCCGTCATGGTCGGTGTCGATGAGATCCGTGCCCAAGTCCACCAGCCCGCCGTCGGTGGGCAGGTACATGTGGTGATCGACATGCAGGTCGGGGCTCAGGGCATGCCCGGGTTCGGGCACTCCTTCTCCCAACCCTCCAGGAAGCCCCTGGTCGAAACCATCGATCATGGGAACTTATTGTCGTTGCTTCGGCCGATCGCGTCCAGCCGTTCGGTGACTATCGTTAGCGCCTTATGCACCAAGGGCAGGTCGCGATTGCGCAGCGCCGTTGCCCGTGCGGTGTTCATGGCGGCTTCACGCAGCTCGGAGTCAATTTGCCCCACCCGGGCGGCCAGCTTGTCGTTCTCGCGTTCGTCGATCTCGACCAGATCCGCATTGAGCCTGGTCTCCACCTCCAGCACCCGCGCGGCAACCCACTGCTCCAAATACGCGCGCAGCTCTCCCATGGTGTCTCCCAACCACCGGTCCAGCACCGTCCGGTCGTGCAAGAGCCCCCGCACCGCCACCAGCCACACCGCGATGCAGGCCCCGGCCACCAGCCCCACGGCCAAACCCACCGGCGCCATGCCCGGGCGCGCGTAAGCCACCAACCGCGACACCGTCAACGCCGCACCCAGACCGAAGAACACTCCGAACAGCGCCATCATCCGGGTCTCCAGACGACGCGATCGCACCGAAGGATCGGCCACCTCGGGCGGCACCGGGCGATTCACACTGGGGCGCGGTGCCACCCAGCGTTGCGTCACCTCGGCGGATACCTCGGCAAGGTGCTCTTCGGTGCCCTGCTCGACTTCCGCCACCACTTCACCCACTCGGCGCCGTACCCGCTCACCGAAGCCAGCCACATCGCGGCGCTTCAGTTCCGCGATGTCCTCGCGGAGTTCACCACCCACCGAGCCGACCCGCTTGCGCGCGAAGTACAGCAGCGTCATGCGGGCCTGCGCGATGCGGTTGCGCAACGCCAAGGTCCGCTCGGACTTGCCCGAACGCGTGCGTCGCAGTACTGCCTGCCGCTGATTGCGCAGTTCGTCGGCGCGTGCGCCCTCCCCCGCCTCCGGCGACACGTTCAACATTCCCTGCAGACGAGTTACCCAGGCACGCAGCCTGTTTCGTTCATCCAGGGCAGGTTCCCCGCGAACCTTGCGCACAGCGTGCACCAGTTCTTCGAGCCCGGGTGCGGCACCGCGTATCGAGACCCCCAGCCAGGTGACACCACTGAACCGGGAATCGTGCTGCGCCAGGATCTCCCGATTGCGGTTCATCACCTCACGCCAGGACTGATGCACGTCGATCTTGGAGACGACTGCGACAAGGGCGTCTGTGTTGGCCGCGGCCAACTGGATCAGGCCACAGTCCGACGGGGTCAACGGTGCGGTCCCGCTGCATACGAAAACCACTGCCGACGGCGCCTGCCCGTGGCGCAGGTCCCCCGGCTCGACGATGCGCACCCCCGAGGCGCGTGACGCCAGCTCGGCGGCCAGGGTGCTCGCGCCGGCCAGCCAACTGCCGGTCACCATCACGGCGTCTTGCAGGTCCACACCGAGTGGACCGAGCGCGGGGTCTACCGCTAGCACCAGCTCGTCGACCCGTTTATCTGTGGAGGTCGTCACGCCCGGCCCCCGGCCAGCCGCCATAAGCGCAGCGATCCGCGCGCGATGTCCGTGCCCATCGCGGCGTAGGTGGCATTCACCGGGCCGGCGGCGAACCGCTGCCAGCGCTCGGCGCGGTAGCGGTGATCTTCTGGATGATCGCTTAGCTCCACGGCGATACCCGCTGCCGTGGCCGCGTCCACCGCACACTGCATCGCAGCCACCACCACGTCGTCACTGGTCAGGAAGGCATCGATTTGTATCGGCAGGACACCCGTCACACCAATCCTGCGGAGCTCGGCGAGCACAGTCCGCATCCGGCGATACCAACCCTGGGCGATGGCGGCGCGAATGGCGTTCACCACCGCGTCGACACCAGACAGGTCGCACAGCAGCGAGGCCAGTCCCGGAGCCGCCAAGGTGGGAACCTGCCGAAGCGCCCCGATCGCGCACCCCATCGGGTACAGGTCCAGCTCATGCAGTAACCGCTGCCGCATCCGCACCGGCACCTCGTGCGTACACGTCACGAACGCATCGACGGAGCTGGTGTCCGCGGGGCTCTCGACCATCAGCTTGAGCGCATCTACCATGCCCTGATCGATATCGGCCAATGGGACGTGCGCGGATAACGGCAATGTCGGCACCCGCGTCTCGATGCGGTACTGGGCGCAACGCTCCACGGCTGCGCTCCAGGGACCGCGGGCGGCGCCGGGATCGGTCAGATCTGCCTTGTTGAGAATCAGCACCTTGGGTGCGTTGGAGGCCTCCAACACCGCACGGTCCTCGGGCTTGAGCGCCTCTGCGAACACCACCACCTGGACATCCATGGCGTCCGCGTCCGCGGAGTCCGCAGGATCCACGCCGGGGACGGGCACCTCGATGAGGGCATGTCCCGGTCCGTCCTCGGCAGGCAGGGTGCGCCCCAACGCGCCGATCACGCTGGTGACGCCCACACCGGCGCGGCCCCGGACGGTGACCCGAAGCGGGTCCCCCGCCCGCACCGCCAGATCGTGAATGCGCTGGCCGCCGTGCACCTGGCGAACCTCAGGACGCGTCGCAAACCGGTCGAGCGCTCCCCGGAAGACCTCAAACCCCCGCGTCATCCCTTTTCCAGACCCAATCTCATCGCTCGTACGGAAATGCTCACATTGTCACCTGATCCGGTGGAGGGCTCCACCCTGGTAGGCAACTGTTGAGTATCAATATGCGCTGGGATTATGGGATCTGCCGCCTATAGGTGACCATGGGAAGATGCGTTGTGACGGCCAGGAGCGGGGCTGTGTGGTAGCTGGATCAGCCACCGACGAGCTCCCGGGGACCGTCAGTGCCGATTCCGCCGCCCATACGGACGGCCCGAACCACCACCCACGCCGGGTGTCCAGCTTCCGTTCGCGCGGGTCGTCGCTGTCCGACGGCCAGCAGAAGGCCTGGGACAAGTCGTGGCTGACCTACGGCCGTGTCGCCCGGGAGACCGACGGCACCTGCCCGCCACTGGATCCCGCCGCATGGTTCGGTCGCACCGCTCCCTTGATTCTCGAAATAGGTTGTGGTACAGGGACATCCACAGCTGCCATGGCCCTGGAAGAACCTCAGTTCGACGTACTGGCCGTTGAGGTCTACCGCAAGGGTCTGGCTCAGTTGCTCTCGGCGATCGATCGCGAAGGTATCGAGAACATCCGGCTGATCCGCGGGGACGCACTGGATGTGCTGGAGTACCTGCTGCCGTCAGGAACGCTGACCGCGGCACGGGTGTTCTTCCCGGACCCCTGGCCAAAGACCCGCCACCACAAGCGCCGACTGCTGCAACCGGGCACCGTGGCGCTGCTCTCGGACCGGCTCCGCCCGGGCGGCACCCTGCATGTGGCCACCGACCATGCGAATTACGCCGAACATATCGCCGAGGTCGGGGACAATGAATCCACGCTGCGGCGCCTTGAACTCGATGATCCCCGCATTCCGGTCTCCGTGAGCCGGCCCACCACTAAGTTCGAGGGGAAAGCGCACACGGTCGGCAGTGCGATCAACGACTTCGTCTGGGAGCGATTGTGAGCCTCGCCGAGGACCTGGAGCGCCCAGATACAGCAGATGAAACGGTTCATCGACGCCGGGTGCTGCGGGTACTGCTGGTGTGGGACGCACCAAACCTCGATATGGGCCTGGGGGCCATCATTGGCGGCCGCCCGTCCGCTGAGAACCGGCCGCGTTTCGACGCCCTGGGCCGTTGGCTCCTCGAACGCACTGCCGCGTACTCGGCGGATCATCCGCATTGCCTCGTCGAACCCGAGGCCACAGTGTTTACCAATATCGCGCCGGGGAACGCCGAAGTGGTGCGGCCATGGGTCGAGGCGTTACGCAACGTTGGGTTTGCGGTATTTGCCAAACCCAAGATCGACGAAGACAGTGACGTCGACGCCGACATGCTTGCTCATATCGAGCTGCGGTCCGATGAAGGCCTGGCCGGGGTGCTTGTGGCCTCGGCGGATGGTCAGGCTTTCCGCGAACCGATGGAGAAAATCGCCGGTGACGGGGTGCCCGTCAGTGTGCTGGGATTTCGCGAACATGCGAGTTGGGCGCTAACCTCGGATACTCTGGAGTTCGTCGATCTCGAGGACATACCCGGAGTTTTCCCCCGAGCCTTGCCGCGGGTGGGTCTCGATTCGCTCCCCGACGAAGGCGCCTGGTTGCAGCCATTCCGACCCTTGTCGGCATTGCTTACGTCCAGGACATGAAAACTCAGCGCGTGAGAGACGCTAGTTAGGAGATTCTGTGTTCGCCTGGTGGGGCCGAATGGTGTACCGGTATCGGTTCATCGTCGTTGCCGCGTTCGTCACGATCTGCCTGGGTTCCGGGCTGTTCGGGATAACGCTCGGCGACCACGTGACGCAGAGCGGTTTCTTCGCCGACAACAGCGAGTCCGTGAAGGCCTCCGTGATGGCCGATGACGCGCTGGGACGTGACCGAACCACCCACGTCGTCGCCGTCATCGCGGCCCCCGAGGGCAAGACCGTCGATGATCCTGACTTCCAGAAGAAGGTCACCGACCACTTCAACCAGCTTCAGAAGGACAACCCGGACGAGGTCTACGGCTGGGCCGGCTGGTTACGCGCCCCCACCAGCACAGACCCCACCGTCAAACGGATGGTGACCGACGACCGTAAGCACACCTTCGTCTCGGTCAGCCTCAACGGCGACGATGACGACACCATCCTCAACAACTACAAGGCCCTGTCGAATCCGGACAAGGACGACGACCCCGCGAAGAACAAGTTCCTGCTCAACGGTGTCGATATCCAGCTGGCCGGGCTGCAGCCGGTCGCGAGTGAGCTGACCGGAACCATCGGTAAGGACCAGCAGCGCATGGAGGTCCTGTCGCTGCCTGTCATGGCCGTCGTGTTGTTCTTCGTCTTCGGTGGTGTGATCGCCGCCGGCCTGCCCCTGATGGTGGGCGGCCTGACCATCGCCGGCGCACTCGGAATCATGCGTTTGATCACGCTGTTCGCTCCGGTGCACTTCTTCGCTCAGCCGGTGGTCACACTCATCGGCCTGGGCATCGCCATCGACTACTCGCTATTCATCGTCAGCCGTTTCCGCGAGGAGATCGCCGAGGGCTACGACACCGAAACCGCGGTCCGTCGCACCGTCATCACCTCGGGCCGCACCGTCATGTTCTCGGCCACCCTGATCGCGGCCGCCCTGATGCCGATGCTGATCGTGCCGCAGCAGTTCCTGAGGTCGCTGACGTACGCGGGTATCGCCTCGGTGCTGCTCGCCGCGATTCTGGCGGTCACCGTGCTGCCCGCGTGTCTGGGTGTTCTCGGGCGGCATGTCGATGCCCTGAGCATCAAGCGGTTCAGCCGCACCAAGTCGCGCGAGGAGCTGGAGAACGGCTTCTGGGGACGCACCGTTGTCTTCGTGATGCAGCGGCCGTTGGTGTTCGCCGTACCGATCGTCATCGTGATGCTGCTGCTGATCATCCCGCTGGGCAATCTGAAACTCGGCGGGTTCAGTGAAAAGTACCTGCCGCCAACGAATTCCGTTCGCATGGCACAAGAGGACTTCGACACACTCTTCCCTGGCTTCCGTACCGAGACCATCACTATCGTCACCAAGGGCGCCACCGACTCGCAGCTCAATCAGATCCGGGCCGATGCGATGAAGGTTCCGGGGTTTGTCGAGCCCGGCGGGGACAAGACTCAGATGTGGCAGCGCCGTCAGTCGGTCAAGACCGATGGCGACGCCAGCGTCAAGGTCATCCAGAACGCCTTGATCAATCGCGACACCGCCGGGGCCAAGGTCAAAGAGCTTCGAGCGATGTCCGTCCCCAAGGGCGTCACGATGTATGTCGGCGGTACTCCCGCACTCGAGCAGGACTCGATCGACACCGTGTTCGACAAGCTTCCGCTGGTGATCGTGATTCTGATCAGCGTCACCACGATCCTGATGTTCCTGGCGTTCGGCTCATTGGTGCTGCCCATCAAGGCGGCCGTCATGAGCGCCCTTGGTCTGGGTTCCACCATGGGCATCCTGACCTGGATATTCGTTGACGGCCACTTCTCCACGTGGCTGAACTTCACCCCGACCCCGCTCACCGCGCCGGTCATCGTGCTGATCATCGTCGTCATCTACGGCCTGTCCAGTGACTACGAAGTATTCTTGATGTCCCGCATGATCGAGGCGCGGCACCAGGGGCTGTCGACCACCGAGGCCGTACGCGTGGGTACCGCCAACACCGGGCGCATCATCACCGCGGCCGCGCTGATTCTGATCGTGGTGGCCGGCGGCTTCGCCTTCTCCGATCTGGTGATGATGAAATACCTGGCCTTCGGTCTCATCGCCGCGCTGATCCTTGACGCCACCGTGGTCCGCATGCTGCTCATCCCGGCGGTCATGAAGCTGCTCGGTGACGACTGCTGGTGGGCACCGGCGTGGATGAAGCGTGTCCAGGTCAAACTCGGCCTCGGTGAAGTCACCCTCCCCGACGAGCGCAAGCGCCCGACCGGCCGCGAACAGGCCATCGCGGCGGCGACCTCTCCGGTCGGGTCCAACGCACGCACCACCAAGCTGGCGATCGCCTCCGAGCGCACCCGGTTGCCCTCGACACCCACAGCGCGCCAACATGATCCGTCGGCTCCAGCCCGGCCCACGCCGACTCCTCCCGCTCCCCCGACCACACCGGTCAGCCTGGCGGGCAATGCCGGAGGCGACGCACCCGCGACGACGCGGATGTCGGTGCCCGGCAAAAACGTTGCTCCCACCGATGCGCCCACCACGCGCGTACCCGGTGGAAACCCCACTGGCCCCGACGCTCCGACCACCCGCAGCAGCGTCGCCGGAACGCACCGCCCGGACCGCCGCAATGCCGACAGAGAGATCGAGTCGTGGCTCGGCGAGTTGCGCGGTCCCAAGCAGCCCGGCTCCGGACCGGCCGCCGAGTCGGGGGATGCGACCACCGCGATACCCGTCTCTAAGCCTCCTCAGTCCACGCCGCAACCGCCGCAGCCGAACCGTGCCAACAGCACTCCGGCTGAGGACGCGACGACGGCGATGCCGATCGCCACCCCGGGTGCCACGCGGCAGGGTCCACCCCGGGCTCCGCGTCCTCCCCAGCCCACTCCCCCCGCGGCTGATGCGACGGAGGCATTACCGGCTTCCGGACAGAGTCGTGATCAGAAGCGCACGCCACAGCAACAGCAGGAAGCGGACGAGGCCACTCGCCGTAGCCGCGGCGGCAGCGTCAGCGCCCAGGATCTGCTGCGTCGCGAGGGTCGCCGCATCTAACGCGGCGGCTGACCTGACCATCTCTCGCTGAGATGAGATTCGCGTATGGCGTTGCGCGGCCGGTGTGCTCATCGATATCAGCTCGGCCACCGGTGGCGATCTTGATGGCCCCCAGTTAGGGTTTCGCCATACCCACGGGGAGGGATAACAATGCTGATTGATAGCGACGACCTGCACATCACCGCAACAGTCGTACGCGCGATGGCCGACGCATCCCAGAAGGGTTGGCAGACACTCGACAGCGCTGCATCCGTCCTGAATGAGGGGTGGCTTGGTAATCGCGCCGAGGAATTCGATGACCAGTACGAGGCATTGGTATCTCAAGCAGAAAAGATCCTGAAGCATCTGGACGAGATACCGAAGAAGATCATGAACAACGTCGATGCGTACCTCGCACAGGAACAAGTCAGTACTGCGCGCTTGTCCGCTGCGGACGGGCAGATCACCACATGATCGACAGACTCGTGTTCGACAGTGAGCACATAGACAACACTTCGCGTGCGCTGACGGAGTATGGCGACCACGTCGCCGAGGCTGTCCATAAGGTCACGGCCGAGGTCGACAGATCCGAACAATCCTTCCAAGGTTTAGCTGGTGATCAGTTCCGCGAAAACACGAGGGAATGGTTGAAGGCAGCTGCGGAACTGAAAGATGTACTTGGCGAGATGTCGAAGTGGCTGGCGGGAGTTGGGCAAGCGTATGACGATGCTCGCGCGGTCAATAGATCGATGTTTGACTGATGACGACCGAGATCGTCTACCGGAACTATTTCAGCATCGCGCGGGACCTGGACGACGCATCCAAGTTTCTGTCGCAGGGCGCTAGCGCACTCACACTCGCTCTCGAAGGCACTGACTCGATGGCTGGTAGTGATGTCGCCGGGAAACAATGGGGCACGGAGTATGACGAGGCCGCCAAAAGCATCATCGAGGGCATCAACAGCACCACAGCAGCCCTCGTCAGCTTCTCCGCCAGACTGAAACAGACGGCCTACAACTGGGGCGAGGCCGATGGACTAACGGGAACGCTTCCCGGCGAAGAGCGCGCCAGTGAAGGATCACCAACCACGGTCCAAGCGGAAGCTCCACCGTCATCGATCGGCGATTCAGGAGCGGGCCTCCAAGGGGTGATCGACCTTGTTGGTGAAATCGGCGTCCCAATTCCCAACGGCGACACGGGAAAGCTCGAAACCGCGCAGTCCGCGTGGAAGAGCTTCGCCAACGATGACCTGCGTGGGGCGATCGACGTATTGGCAGCCGGGCGAGACACAATCGTCGAAGACAAGAGTCCCGAGATTGATCTCATCGAGGCCGAATACGCCGAAATCCAGAACTCGGTCATCGAGATCGGCAAGGCGGTAGACGCCGTCGGCCCGAGTTGCGGAGACTTCAAGGAAACACTCAACAAGCTGCGTCAAGACATCAAAGACGCCGTCGAGCAGATGCTCATTGAACAGGCCGCGTCTATGGCGGTAGGGATCGCGCTCTCATTCGTCACCGCTGGTATCGCGAGTGCGGCCGGTGCTGGCGTTGCCGCCTGGCGCATCACAAAGACCGCACAGAAAATCAAGAAGTTCGTTGAGGCAATCGCAACCGCCGCCAAGATCTCGAAGACAGGCCGACGGGTTGCCGAAGGGGTTACCAAGCTCAAAGGCAAGATGGATGAGCTGGCTTCGAAACTTCCCAAGGCCCTACGCCCAGGAAAGACAAAGACGCCAGAACCTCCGAAACTCCAAATCACCTACAAGAAAAACAATCTGGACAAGAAATATGATTCACATGCGAAAGACATGTTCGGCATCGAAGGAAACAGAAACAAAGAGAACATAGGAAAATTCCAAAAGGCCATAGAAGGGTTTCTTGACGATCCCGCGAACAAGCGGATCAGCGTTCCCGATTATCACGGGCAAGGACCGGCGGTGGTTACCTATAATCCAGTTACGAGAAAGATGGTAATGCAGAGGCCCAATGGCGAATTCTGGTCGTGCTGGGAGATGACCACTCAGCAGTACCAAGGACTGCTGAGCGGTGGAAGGTTCTGGTGACATGACCCACGAAGCGCACCAATCGGAGGCGCCCGCATACCTTTCTGCACTGGGAAGATTGGTCGGGCAGTATCTCGGTGGAACAATAACGGCACGAATTTACGCCCGAGATTTCATGTCGCTGAGATCCCGATTCATTACCGATCCAGGTGTCGACGACCCGACGGTACGAGAAATGTTCGTAGACCTCGAAGACTACGTCCCCGCCTATCAGCCTCCTGATCCCTCCGAACCGCATCAGATCTCCGAAGCGGAAATGCACCGTCGTCTGCTCGAAGAGCGAGTTCCTGCACTGGAAGAGCGCTACGGCAAGCTCATCCGCATCCAGTCACCTGACCCCGAATACCTCACCAAGCAGGCCGATCTGGCGCGCCGAATCAACGATCTGCTATTCGTATATGCGCAAGGTGGATCTTCTGGAGAGGATTTCATCGCAGGCGTCTACGCCGTTCAGGACCTTGGCGACCAATGGCAGGTCTTCCATGACCTCTTCGATACGGCATATGCGGACGCATCGGAGTTGGAGATGGGCTCCCCAGATATTGGCAGCGACGCATACGGACGTGATGCGCGACTGCTGGCAGCGGAGCGGGCGCGAACCTTGGAAAGCACCTTTGGATTAACGGCCGACTGAACACGGCTAATTCTCGCCACGCATTGCATATTCACGGGCATACAGCGTGCCGCCGCCGAGAAGCAGTAGACCAGTGACGATGAACGCGCCGATCCGGGCGATGCCGTCAAGGGTGGCCAGGTCGAACAGGAAGAGTTTCGCGACGGCCATCGCCGCGAGCACGAATCCTGTTCTGGTGACCCAGCTCTGTTCGCGGTAACGCCGCAGACCGGCGAGCAGCAGCGTCACAGAGATCGCCATCCAGGACACCGTCGCCAGACCATGCCCCAACAGGAATCCGTCGGTATCGCCGAGCAGCGCGGTACCGGAGAGCACAATCGCCGCCGTCCCCGCGTACAGCATCGACACCCCGGCCAGCACACCACGCACGGGAGCGGATTGCGGGCTCGCCCAGCCAACCCGGTGCATGGCCGCCATCACCATGCCGACCGTGGCGGCGCTCAGCACGCTCGCGACGATCAGCAGTGGACCGGCCGCATGTACGGCGCTGGCCGAGTCGGTCAGCAGTTTCGGGGGCACATACGCGATGTACGCCACGCCGCCCAGCGCACCGAACACCTGCCCAAGCACCAGCGAAATACGCTCCCTCAGTTGATATCCAATGGCAGAGAAGGACAGCCCAAGCGCCAGCAACACCACTACGAGCAGGGCGTCCCTGCTGCCCTCGACCGAGGCCTGCAGCAGCGCCAGCCCAGCCACCGCAGCCATGGTGACGCGCGCGTGTGCCGGAAGACCGCCCACCAGCAGCAGCACCAACCCCATCACTGCGGCGATCCCGACAGGTACCAGCACACCCAGCGGCCACACGGAGAAGAAGAGGGCGCTGTAGAGACCCGGCATGCAGGCCATGGCAATCATCACCGACGAGGTGACGTCGCCGGCACCGTGCTCGTCGGTCAGCAGCCATAGCGACCCCACCAGGGTGATCAGCAGCGTCAGCACCGCCATGACGAGCAAGGCGTGCGGCTGTCCCCCGCCCGCCGTGGCACGAATCGCCGCCAGCAATGTGAGGCTGACGCCAACGGTCCGGAATGCGTGCAGCACAGGCCAATTCCGTCCGATCTGAGCGGACAGGCTCGCAATCAACAGCACCAGGGCGAAGGCCGCCAGTTCCGCAGTAAACCCATCGGTGAGGAACGGAGCCAGCAGCGTGATCGCAGCGACCACGCCCGCCGCGAACGGCTCGGAATTCCACCGCCGCGCAAGCACCAGGCCGGCGCCGGCGATGGCTAGCCCGAGGACCAGTCCCGCCACCACCGGAATCTTGTCGTAGATCACCGTGAGCGCCAGCACGTCGAAGAAAGCGGCCGCGAATCCTGTTGCTGCGGTGGCAATACCACCGACTCGTCCACCGGGCCTCGATTGCACCCGGACACCCAGGCCAACCAGACCTGCGGCGAGGACGGCACCGGACGCCATGCGCGGAATCGGACCGAAGTACCCACTCTTGGCGGCCAGCACCAGGAGCATGACCACGCCGGCGAGAGTCACCACCGCACCCGCGAAGGCCATCGCCTTGCTGGCGAATCCTTCACGCGACCAGAACGGCTCGTGTGGCGGGGGCGCGGTCGGCGCCGAAACTTGAACGCGCGGTATAGGAGCTGCCACGGGAACGTGCGTCGCGGGTGCCGGGGCAGCCAGCGGCACACCTTGAGCACGCCGGTATTCATCCCAATACCGTTGCGCTTTAAGGTATTCAGCCTGTGTCCATTCGACCATCCGGCCCCGCAGCGCATCGATCTCGCCGCGCAGCTCACGCTCTCGCCCGTCGAGTTCGTCCAGCGTCGCGGTCATCTGCTGCAACTGTGGATCTGTCATGCCTCTCAGCGTGGCGTCTTCCGGATCCGAGGTGAACGCGTAAACCTACCGCCGCACATAGGGGTTTCTCACGGCGCTAGGTAGGCCTACTCACCACCACCAGCACCGTCTGGCGCTTCCGCCGCGACATGTCCCAGATGTGCGCGGGATGCAAAGGACTCCTGCTCGCCCCACGGCAGTTGCGGCCTCATGACGAGTAGCGAGGCGACCCCATGCGTGGTCGCCCACAGCTGCAACGCCGGTTCTAGGGTGTTGCCCGGCGGGAACAGCTCCTCGTCGACAAGTTCTTGAACGACGCCCCGCAGATGCAGGAAGGCCGAGCTGTTGAGTATCTCGTCAGACTCGCCACCACGCCGTGGCGGTCTCGCGGTCGCGAATCGGTACATCAACGGGTTCTGTGCGGCGAAGCGCACATAGGCCAGACCGAGTGTGTGTAGGCGTTCGAGCGCCGTGGAGATGTTGGACGTCACGCGCTGCAGTGCCTCACCGAGCTGCTCGAAGTACCTTGAGCACAACGCGTCCGCCAACTCATCGGTGCCCGAAAAGTGCCGATAGAAGGACGGTGCCGTGATACCCAGCGCGCGTGTCAATTCACGAGCCGACGGAGCCCGTGCCTCGCCGGACCTACCGATGAGATCCATCGCGGTATCGATGATCTGCTGCCGCAGTAGCCAACCCTGCCCCCGGGGCAGACGCTTTCTCGGTGTGGTTGCGTTTTCGTCATCCATGTGTCGCTCCAACCGCATGTACGGATCAGCGCGGGGGCTCGTGGGTAGCGTCGGTCCGCCTCGGGGTCGGCGATCGTGAGCAGCTGCCTGTCGGATGGACCCCGGCCGTCTACTTCGAAGGAGTTCGGCATCTAGCCACCCAGCCTCGCGCCGCCGTCCACACTCCACAGCGCCATGGTGAGCAGCATGTTGACGACGATCACGATCGTGATAGCCGCACGCATCGCATGCCCGGCGGCGGATGCCTACACCCTCAGGGCCGCCGCTTGCATAGAAGCCGTAGTAGCACTGGATAGTCGAGGCGAACCAGACGAAGACGACCGTCTTGATAACCGAGTACACAACGTCGATACCGCTGACGCCGATACCGAAGTAGTGCAGGTACGAGCCCACCGAGCTCCCACTGAGAATCTGCACCATCACCTGACAGGACAGGTAGCTGACGGCCAGGCACGCGACATACAGCGGGATCACCGCGATGATCGATGCCCTGAGGCGCGTGGTCACCAGGAACGGAATCGGCCTAATGGCAACCGAATCCATTGCGTCGATCTCCTCCGCGATTCGCATCAGGAGCGACTCCGGTTTCCGATGCACTCACGGCCGACACTGGCGCGGCGCCGCCCCTAGTCCGGCGGGACCAGACGCACGAATCGTCGCACCACGTGCGTCATCGGTGCTTCCAGTGAGGGACAGCGAGCTGAAAGGCCCTATTCGTCCAATCCGTGTTCGATGGCGTACCGCGTCAGTTCCACCCGGTTGCCCAGCTGGAGTTTGCGCAGCGTGGACTGCACATGATTCTCGACAGTGCGGTGGCTCAGCGACAGCCGTGTGGCAATCTGCTTGGCGCTCAACCCCTTTGCCACCAGCCGCAGTACCTCGGTTTCGCGTTCGGACAGCCGCGGCGTGTCGTCGGTCTCCGTCGCCGGAGCACTCGACATACGCCGAAACTCTCCGAGCACGAGACCAGCCAAACCAGGCGTGAACACGGCCTGCCCCTTGGCCGTTGCCTTCACCGCGTCGATGAGCTCGGCGGCAGACGCACTCTTGACCAGGTAACCCGTGGCCCCAGCCTTCACCGCTTCCAGTACATCCTCGCGTTCGGCGGAGGCCGACAACACCAAGATGTGGCTACCCGGGGACACCGCCAGCACCGCGGCGGTGGCCTGTGCACCATCGCCGTCGGTCAGCTGCATATCCATCAGCACCACATCGGGTTTCACCGTCGCGGCGATCCGGCCGGACGAGGCGGCCCCGTCGGCAGTAGCCACCACCCGCAGCCCCGCCGCCTGTAGGTCACGGGAAACCCCATCGCGCCACATGGGATGGTCATCGACCACCATCACCGAAATCTGTTCGTCGTCAGTGCTTTCCGGACGTTCAGTCATACCCCCACCTCCTGAGACTTGGGCACCGTGATCTCCCATTCAGTGCCTGCGCCCGGCGCTGTCTCCAGCAGGACTGCCCCGCCGAGATCAGCCACCCGGCCCAGAATCGACCGGGACACCCCCATCCGCCCCTCACGCTCTGCCTGATCCAGTCTGCCGTCCGCGATGCCGCTGCCGTCATCGCGGACCGTCACGACCACCGAGTCCTCCAGATCCTCGATGAGCACGTACGCGTGCGCCTCCTGCCCGGCGTGCAGTGCCACGTTGGACAGTGCGCTGCGCACCACGGCAGCCAGCTCGCTGGCCATGTGCTGACCGATGAACACCGGCGAGCCCGGCGCGGACACCGAGACCGCGGTACTGGCCTGAGTGCGCAGGAGCGGGCGCAGATCAACCAATTCGTCATCGGCGAGCATCGTCGGGGTCGCACCCGAAATCAACTCCCGGAGCGCCACTTCCTGTTCACCGGCGATGGCGGCCAGCTCTGCGGTCGGACCACCGATCTCAGCGCCTCGCCGCTTCACGTACGACAACACCTGAAGCACCCCGTCGTGCACTTGACGCGCGAGCCGTTCACGTTCGATCGCAGCCGCGGCCGCACGTTCAGCCCGCCGCAGTTCATGGAACGTGCGCTTCGCGGTGGTCGATGCGGCGCCAACCGCGAGCCCCACCACCACCAACGCCGGCATCGTGGCGTCGAGCCATAGTGCGCTTACGGGTAGCCCGCGCGCCGCGATACTGATCGCGGCGAGGACGAAACCGGACATGACGCCGGCGAGCTGTCCGCGCAACAGGCCCATGGAAACCACGGCGTTGGCCACCCACAGTGTGGTCGGCAGGGTCTGATGCCCGCTGTACCACTGCACATCAACGACCAGCCGACCGGCGAGCATCAGCGCGATCACGATCACCTGATCGCAGAGCACCACCTGCCAGCGCCGGAACCAGTTGCGCGACAGAGCGACCGCTGCAAACCCGGTCCACATCGCCATGCCGGCATACAGTGCCCAGCTCAGCGCTTGTCGCTCGTAGTTGGTGTAGGACGCCAGCTGTGAGGCCAGCAGCGCGTATCCAAAACTCGCCAAGCGGAACACCTGCGCGGCACGCCACAGCGATGCCGTCGGATCGTTACCGCTTACCCAGCGTGGGACGGTTCCGTTTCCGGATGCCATGTGAATTCGTCAGTCCTTGGGTGGGGCCGGGCCCAATTCCGGCACTCCGTTGCCCGGACCGGCACCGACCGCCGGGGGGCCATTGGACGGCACCATCTCCGGGTCGAAGATCTCGGCTTCCTGTTCTCCCTCAACCAGATACGGATCGTCGGAATCCTCGGGCTCGATGAGGGCACGGATGGCGGTATTGAGCACCGCGACCGTCGGCACCGCCAACAGCGCGCCGATGATCCCACCCAGCACGCCGCCGGCGGCGATGGACAGCACCACCGCCAGCGCGTGGATCTGCACCGCATGGCCCATGATGAGCGGTTGCAGCACATGGCCTTCCACCTGCATCACCACGATGACGATGACCAGGATCATGGCGGCGGTGAAGGCGCCCTTGGTGATCAGGGCGATGAAAACCGCCACAAAACCGGAGATCGCCGCACCAATGATCGGGATAAACGCTCCCAGGAACACCAGCGAGGCCAGGGGAAGCGCCAGCGGCACACTGAAAGCCGCGAGGCCCACCCCGATACCAATGGCGTCGACCAGTGCCACCGCCACGGTGGCGCGCACGTAGCCGATCAGCGAACCGAAGCCCAGGACACCGGCGCGACGCACACGTGGCCGCACCGCCGTCGGGAAGATCCGGGTGACGAACTCCCAGATCTCCTTTCCGCCGTACAGGAAGAAGATGATGGTGAACAACGTCAGCACGGCGCCGGTGATGATCTCGGTGACCGTGGTGGCCGTGGCCAGCGCCCCGCTGGTGACCCTGCCCTGGTTGTCCTTGATGGTATTGACCAGCGCGTCGCCCGCCTTGCCGATCTGCTCCTCGCTGACGTGGAACCGGCTGTGAATCGCCCAATTTTTGAGCGACTCAATGCTGTTAGTCAGCTGCGCCGACAGGTCTGGCAGACCCTTGATGAACTGGTCCACCACGAAGGTCAGGATCCCGCCGACCGCGGCGGTACCGGTCAGCAGAACCACGACGACCGCCAATGAGCGCGGAACCTTATGCCGCTGCAGGTAATTGACTGTCGGAACCAGCAGGGCAGAGCCCATCAGGGCGAGCAACAGGGGGATGGTGATCGTCTTGAGGTGCCAGAACAACCACAGAAAGGTAAGCCCGAAGGCAAGCAGCACCAGCAGGCGCCAAGCCCACGCCGCCCCCTTGCGCACATACGGATGAACCGATTCGGCAGCGTCAGCGTGCGTCATGCGGCGAGCCTAACCCAGCAACTATCCCTTCGGCGCAGGCTCGGCCAGCACCTCGGTCAGCCACTTCACGACAAGCTCTGGCTGCTCGTCGACGATGAAGTGACCGCAATTGGGCACCTCCGTGATGTTCAAGTCGTCGGCGTGGTCGGTGAAGCCATCGAGCAGCGACGGATGCACCGCCACATCGTCTAGCCCGAACAGCACCCGCACCGGCATGGCGAGTTTCTGATCGTCATAGGGGCCACGCGCGAGTTTGGCGAATTCCTTGCCGACCATGGATCGGTAGATCTTGGATCCCGCCACCCGGCGGTCGCGATCACGGAAACAGCCGCGGAAGAAGTCCACCGAGTCCTTGGGCATTCCACTGCGGCGGATGAACCACCACAGGGTCGGCGACAGGTGCGAAAGGGGCCCGACAAGCGGAGCTCCCACCACGAGCTGATAGGCCAGCTTGTGGGCGTGCCGGGCGACGCGGCCCGGCTCCTGCCATACCGGCGGGATGTTGAGGATGGCCAGTCGCCGGATCCGCGAGGGCGCCTTCAGGGCCACCAACTGCGCGGTCCAGCCACCCCAGTCGTGTCCGACCAGGTCGAAGGATTCGAGCCCCAGGGCGTCGGCCGCGGCCAGTACGTCGGAGGCGAACTGCTCCTTCTCATAGCCGGTCGCAGCGACCTCACTCCAGCCCGCCCCGCGCAGATCCATGGCATGCACCCGGTATCCGGCGCCAGCCAGGGCGGGAATGACCTTGTGCCACATCCACCAGTTCTCGGGCCAGCCGTGCAAGAGCACCACGGGACGTCCATCCTGCGGTCCGGCAACAGCGACGTGAATCTTCACGTCCCCTGCCTGTACGTACTGGTGGTCCACTCCTTCGAGGACCGGCATGCTGCGCTGGGTCATGGACCGAACCCTACCGCGCAGTAGGTTTCGTGGCACGACCGCAGCCTCCACATACGCATCCGTAATACCTGCATGAACTGGCATGCTTCGTCATAGCGGACAAAGAAGCGTACAAGTGAAGTAGACCGATCGGAATACCTAGGTGATGGAACGGCTGCGCGAATGGTTTCGGGCCATGCATGTGCTGGGCCCCCGGTGGACCGTGTTCGTGGCCTCGATGGTCGGCATCAACTCCGCGACCCTGCTGCTGCTGTTCTACTTCCTGCGCCACTGGATGCCCTTCAAACAGCCACCCCATGACTGGGTCTTCGAGAACGGCCCGCCCTTGTTCTGGGCGCTGTTCGGCCTCATGGTCGTGACGAGCGTCGGCTGGGCCCTACACATGGAGCATCGCCTCGCCCGCTGGTACTGCCGGGGCGGCCCACCGACGGCCCTGGAGCTGCGCACCGCATTAACCGCGCCCCTGCAGCAGTCGCTGGTCCATCTCGGCGGGTGGGCCATCGGCGCGACCGTCTTCATCGCCATCGGCGCCGCCCACGACTCCAAATGGACCCTGGCCACCATCATCGGCTGTCTGCAATCCGCGACGGGCAGCTTCGGCCTGACCTATCTGCTCGGCGAACGGATCCTGCGACCGATCGCAGCAAAGGCTTTGAGCGCCAGTGAGTTTCATGGCCGGTTTGCGCCCTCGGTGTTCGTGCGAGTCCGGCTCAGCTGGTGGATCGGCACCCTGGCACCAGCGATCGGGATCATCGCTCTATGCGGCATGGCCCTCTGGAAGCCAGATGATTTGACCTCGACTCGCGGCCTTGCGCTCACCGTCCTTCTCATTGTCTCGACCACCCTGGTCGCCAGCTATGGCCTCGCGCTGCTCACCGCCGGACAGCTGGCCGACCCGGTACGCCAGCTGCGCTCTGCCATTACCGATGTCGCGCAGGGTAACTTCGATGCGCGCGTCGATGTCTACGACGGTAGCGAGCTGGGTGTTCTACAGGCCGGGTTCAACCGGATGATGCAGGTGGGCGAGGAACGCCGCCAGCTGCGCGAGCTGTTCGGTAAACACGTGGGCACCGACGTAGCCAGCCAGGCACTGCAGCTAGGCACCAACCTGGGCGGCGAAAATCGTTATGTCGCAGTGTTCTTCGTCGACATGATTGGGTCAACCTCGATGGCCGCCGATCGCGCCCCCGAGGAAGTGCTGACGATTCTCAACGACTTCTTCCGCATCGTGGTGGAGGTCGTCGACAGCCGCGGAGGCTTCGTCAACAAATTCGTCGGAGACGAGGCGCTGTCTGTCTTCGGGGCTCCGCTGCATCGCCCGGATGCCACCACGGCATGCCTGGCCGCCGCACGCGAGTTACGTCACCGGCTCACGGAGGATTTCCCGCATCCGTTCGAATTCGCGATCGGGGTATCGGCCGGGCTTGCCGTCGCCGGGAACGTCGGTGCACCCGAACGCTACGAGTATTCGGTGATCGGCGACCCGGTGAATGAGGCTTCTCGGCTTACCGAACTGGCCAAACACCGTCCCAGTCGGCTCCTCGCGTCCACCAACGCGCTGTATTTCGCCGATCCCGATGAACAAAAACACTGGGATCACGGCGACTCTGTGCTGCTCCGGGGCCGCACCAGGGCGACACACCTAGCGTGGCCTGCGGGAACCTGAAAGAAGTGGCCAGTCCGCGCCGTTACTGTGATGCCCGTGCCCGATGACCGTGACCCACTCGACGGCGGCTGTACGCCCACCGAAGGAAGCGGTCCGGCCTCGTGCCCGGACGACGATCCTGAAGCGGATACCGCACCCCAACCCGTCATCAAGCAACGGGGAAAGTACTGGTGGATCCGCTGGGCGGTCCTCGTGGTCCTCGCCATCGTGCTCGCGGTGGAGATCGGATTCGTCTCCGACCAGCTGGCATCGGCCTGGCGCAGCCTCAAGACCGCCAACCCGTGGTGGGTGCTTGCGGCGGCCTTCGCGGCGATGGCCTCGATGCACAGCTTCGCGCAGATCCAGCGGACGCTGCTGCGTTCAGCGGGCGTGAAGATACGCCAGTGGCGCTCTGAGGCCGCTTTCTACGCCGGGAACGCGTTGAGCACCACGTTGCCCGGCGGACCCGTGCTCTCGGCCACCTTTATCTATCGGCAGCAGCGACTCTGGGGTGCCACCCCGGTCGTGGCGTCTTGGCAGTTGGTGATGTCCGGGGTGCTGCAGGCGGTGGGTTTGGCGATCCTGGGACTGGGCGGTGCATTCCTGTTGGGCGCCAAGACCAACCCGTTCTCGCTGATTTTCAGCATCGGCGGGTTGCTGGCCATCTTGCTCCTGGCGCAGGCGGTCGCATCGCGGCCCGAGATGCTCGACGGCATCGGTGTGCGAGTTCTTCGCTGGGTCAACGATCTACGCGGCAAGCCGCCGATGATGGGGGTGGCGCGCTGGCGCGAGATCCTCAAGCAGATGGAAGCGGTGACGCTGACCCGACGTGCCCTCGGCGAGGCATTCGGCTGGTCACTGTTCAACTGGATCGCCGATGTGGCCTGCCTGGCCTTCGCGGCCTATGCCGTGGGCAGTCGGCCCTCACTGGTCGGCGTCATGGTCGCTTACGCCGCGGCCCGTGCCGCCGGCTCGCTTCCGCTCATGCCCGGTGGCCTACTGGTGGTGGAGGCCCTTCTGGTTCCCGGCCTGGTGTCCTCGGGGATGACGCTGCCCGACGCGATCTCCGCCATGCTCATCTACCGCGCGGTCAGCTGGATCTTCATCTCCGCGATCGGCTGGGTCATTTTCTTCTTCCTCTTCCGCAACGAGAGCCAGATCGACCCCGACGCCACTCCGAACCCCGCCAAGCAGCCCGAACCCGAGGCCAACGCCCCGTCTGACGACCCGCCAAAAAATTCTTCCGATCCCCCGAAATAAAGCGGACCATAGTCCGGTTGGCACGAATGTCTCACCCCCAACTTTGAGGAGCATTCATGACCACCACCGCCCCCGTTCTCGCCGCCGGAACCTGGACCATCGACCCGGTTCACTCGGATATCACCTTCTCCGTACGCCATCTGGGCGTCTCGAAGGTTCGCGGCTCGTTTACCGACTTCAGCGGTGAAATCACCGTCTCCGAAGACGGCACACCCTCGGTGTCGGCCACCATCGACGTGACCTCGGTAAGCACCCGCAACGACCAGCGCGACGGTCACCTGCGCTCGGCCGACTTCTTCGACACCGAGAACCACCCCACCGCCACCTACCGGTCCACTTCGGTCCGTGCGGACGGTGACGACTACATCGTCGACGGTGAACTGACCCTGCACGGTGTCACCGAGCCGGTCTCGCTGAAGCTCACCCTGGAGGGCGTTGGTCCCGGAGCACAGGGCGGCAGCGTCGCGGGCTTTGAGGCCAGCACCGAGGTCAACCGCAGCGACTTCGGCGTCACCGGCGGAGCCGGATTGGTCGGCGAGAAGGTCACGCTGACCTTCAACATCGAAGCCGGTCACCCGGAGGCACCCTCCAACTGATCTCCGCGCGGCACCGGCTACGGTCGGGGAATGCCGAGCGTGCAACAGAATTCGTCACCCCAGACGCCGGTGACATCCGTACTGCTTTCACTCGTACTGGATGTCATCGGCGTCGTGGTCTTCTGCACCATCGGCCGCCGCAGCCATGCTGAGGGCATCACGCTGGTCGGTGTGTGGGAGACGGCGTGGCCGTTTCTGTCCGGGGCCGGTATCGGCTGGCTGCTGAGCCGGGGATGGTCGCGCCCGACATCGGTGACCCGCACCGGGGTCGCGGTGTGGGTCTGCACCGTCTTGTTCGGGATGATCCTGCGCCGGCTGAGTAATCAAGGCGTGGCGTTCAGCTTTGCCATCGTCGCGTCCGTAGTGACCGCGGTGTTCCTGCTGGGGTGGCGGGTCATCGCAAACCGGCTGATCAATACGACCGATCGCTAGTCAAAAAACGGCGGCACTGCCGTCAGGATCTCGTCAACGCGCTTGGGTAACCACCCAAGGTCCGCGCAAGCTGGCTGCATGGAAGGTTTCGCCGCCGTGCTGGTGCCCCTCGCCGGCTACGCCGCAGTACTGCTCTCTGTGCGGTACCTCAACCGTCACGACGATGTCGCCCCAACGGCAGGCTCAGACGCCCTGACACACTAGCCCCACAACGCAGAATGTGCGGGTTCCGGTGAAATCTGGATCGATCTCACCGGAACCGGCACATTCGATGGTGCGTATGTGTCCTTAGACGCGCGGACCGGGCGCGGGGCCCGTGCCCACCGGGCCAGCCGGAGCGGGAGCGGTGACAGCGGGCGCCGGTCCGGGCGCGGGCCCGGGTCCCTGCGGGAAGGTAGCAGCCGGCGCCTGGTTCTGGATGGCAGACTGCACGGCCGGGTTCTGCACGAGAGCCTGCGCGGCCGGGTTCTGCGCCACCTGCTGTGCCGCCGGGTTCTGCGACAGCGCGGTCAGCAGCGCGGGGTTGACGCCCATCGCGGCCGGGTTCAGTCCGCCACCGTTGACCACCTGGGCCAGGTCCAGCGGGAGACCGCACTTGGTGCGCAGGTCATTGAGCGGTGCGGCGATGCCACCCAGCGAACCGGCCACATCGGGCCGCGACACCAGGTAACTCTGCGTCTTGGCGGCGATCTGGTCCTGCGGGGCCGCCTTGATCTCGGTGAAGGCCGCATCGACGTCCGGATGCTGCTCCAGGTAACCCGCCGCGTTCTGCACCACGTTGCCGACGGTCTTGGTCATCTTGCTGGCCTGGCATCCGTCCGGTGTGGGTGTGGCCGGAGTCACCGTCGCCGCAGCGGGTGCGGCGGCGTTCGGGGCGGGTGCCGGCGCGACGGGAGCTACTGGGGCCGGGGCGGGAGTCGGGGGGACTGGTTCGGCCGCGGCAATCGGTGCCAAGGCGCTCATCGCGAGCCCGCCAGCGAGAACACCTGCGCTCAGCAAGCCGTAGGCCGTGCGCCGCGAGGTTGTGGCTGACATGACATTCCTCCTACTTGTTTGGGGGATTACAGCCAACGTATCGAAATTCGGCGCCATTTCGAAACACGGACGCGCGTAGTCACCAGAAGGTTACCGAGTCTTTATCGTCGGCCAGATTCTGAATTTCACGATCCTATTTTTCGTCCAACACAACGTTGCCAGGGAGCCTGAAAGGCACGTCCAGCCACCACTCGTTTTTCGCCAAGGCAGGTTGTTAGTAAACGTGTCATCGCAGGTTGCCGGGATATATACAGACAGGGGGCACGGTTAGTCGCGTTGCTGTAGCATCACGACCACGCCACAGGAGACTGCGTGCGTCACACCGAACGACAGGAACCATCGTGCAGTCAGTCATGATGCGCACCAGCGACTACCTTCGCAGGTATCGATGGTTGACGGTCGCTGTCTGGCTGATTCTTATTATCTCGGCGGTGGGCTTGGTGGCCGGCCAGGGCGAAAGACTCACCGGAGGTGGTTTCGAGGTCGCCGGGTCACAGTCGCTCACGGTGCACGACGCGATGGAGACCGGGTTCCGCGAGCACGGAGCTTCGCCGCTGGCGCTGGTCGCCGCGCCACGTCCCGATGCGACCGTCGCCGACATGGCCGCCGCCGTCGATTACCTCAAGCAGGTGGCGGCGCAGATCCCTCAGGTTTCGGTCGAGCCCCTTCCCGCGCAGCTGACCCCGCAACCGGACCGCCCGTTCGTCGTCACCCTGCGCATCGGGTTCGACAACTCCGGTGCGACCGACATCGCCAAGGAGCTCCGCAAGAAGATAGGTGTGCACGGGGGTAAGCCCGGGCAGATCGCCGGCGGCCGGGTATCTCTCTATGTCATCGGCCAAGGCGCGCTGGGTGCCGCGATGACCGAACAGATCGCCGGGGACATCAAAAAGGCCGAGAAGTGGAACATCCCGGTCATCCTCATTGTGCTGATCGCAGCGTTCGGCTCCCTCGCCGCGGCCTCCCTGCCCTTGCTCTTGGGCCTGTGCACAGTGGTGCTCAGCGTCGCGATCGTCCTCGCGCTGTCCAACATCACCACTATTTCGGTGTTCGCACTGCCGACAGTCACCATGATCGGCCTCGCCGTCGCGGTGGACTATTCGCTTTTCATCCTCATGCGGTACCGCGAGGAGCTGAACTCCGGGAAGAACAAACAAGAGGCCATCGCCGGGGCCATGGCCACCTCGGGCCTCACCGTCACGTTCTCCGGCCTGACGGTGATTGCCGCCCTCGCCGGGATCTACCTCATCGGCACCCCCGCGCTGGCGTCGATGGCCTCCGGCGCCATCATCGTCGTCGCCATCGCCGTCCTCACCTCCACCACACTGATGCCCGCTCTGCTCGCCATCTTCGGCAAGGCTGCAGCCAACCAGTCCCGGCTTTTGCGCGTCTCACCGCTGCGCAAGCATTCAATTCCATTCTGGCGCAAGTGGACCCAAGAGGTTATGCGCAGGCCATGGCTCTCCGCGCTGGGCGCCTCGATCTTCCTACTCGCGCTCGCTGCACCGAGCCTGCAGATGCAGGTCTCCAATAGCATGCTTCGCCAATTCGATTCGTCCCATGAGATCCGCCGGGGCATCGACGCTGCCGCCGTCGCCATGGGTCCGGGTGCGCTCGGACCGGTACAAATACTGCTCACCTTCGACGGCGAAAACGGCAATGCGCAGGATCCCCAGCACGCACAGGCCCTCCAGACAGCCAAGGAAACGATCGCGCAGGCCCCCAATATCGCGCGGGTCTCGGATCCCATCTTCTCCACGGGCGGACATGACGCGCTGGTCTCGGCCGTGCTGTCGGTGGACCCCGAAGCGACTGCCGCGCGCGAGACCGTCAGCTGGCTACGTGCGAATGTGCCCGATGCGCTCAAGGATTCGGGGGCCGATATCAACATCGGCGGGCCGACGGCCTTGCTGTTCGACTACGACAACCGGGTCGAACACTCCCTGTTAGGCGTGTTCGCGTTCGTCTGCGTACTCGCCTTCGTGATGCTGCTGGCCACGCTGCGCTCACCGGTGCTGGCGCTCAAGGGTGTGGTGATGACGGTGCTCTCCGTCGCCGCCGCCTACGGCAGTCTGGTGATCGTCTTCCAATGGGGATGGCTGGAATTCCTGGGCTTCCATAAGGCCAATATCGACAGCAGCATCCCGCCGTTGGCTCTCGCACTGACCTTCGGTCTCACCATGGATTATGAGATCTTCCTGCTGGCACGCGTGCGCGAGCGGTATCTACGGACCGGCGATTGCGCCGACGCGGTCTCATTCGGCGTGCGCACGAGCGCGCGCACCATCACCAGCGCGGCGCTGATCATGATCGCGGTGTTCATCGGATTCGCGTTCGCCGGAATGCCGTTGGTCGCGCAACTGGGCGTCGCGTGTGCGGTGGCCATCGCGGTCGACGCCACGGTGGTGCGCTTGGTGCTGGTACCGGCGCTGATGGCGATGTTCGACCGGCGCAATTGGTGGCTGCCCGGCTGGCTGGATCGGGTGCTTCCGACCGTGGACTTCGAAACCCCCTGTGTCGATGAGCTTCCGGGTCCGCATACCGAGAGTGCGCTGCGACTTCAAGGATCCGGACTCGAGGAACCGCGCATCGACTATCACGCCATCGCTGTCTCGGCGGCCCGACTCAAGCGTCTCGCCGACGGCGGCACTGTCACCGCCCCCGACACGCAGTCGGTGCTCGTGGACCGCTGGCGTGACAACTTGACTGTGGCCCTGGAAGCCTTGCAGGCCGGCAAAAGCGGAACGGACTGCGACACAGTCGGAATGCCCGGCCCCCTATCTCGGCTGACACCGGTCGAAACCACGCAGGTGAAGCTGCCGACGGGACAGAAGTGTGCTGTACCGACCGACGCCGAAGCGCTGCGTATGCAGGGGCTGTTGTTGATGCGCCGCAATGCCGAACGTGATTACACCGAGTTCGCCCGGCTCGCTTCGCTGATGGAGCCGCGGACGGCAGCGAAGGTCCTCGCGGGGATCGATCAGCATTACTGTGTACAGTCCAATCAGAGGTGGGTTTCTAGCCAGCTGGTGCGCAGGCTCGCTGACCCGAAACCCGGCGACGGAGCGATGGAATGCCCCACGGTGCGCAGGCAGTGCCTGTCCGTGGCGGTGGCGATGTTGGAGGATGCGAGGTGACGGTCACGAGCGACGCTCCAGCCGTCTCACCCGACGTGCCCGACGAGCCTTCGGGTTCCGGTGACACCAACTCCAGTTCTGCGGAGAACGTCCAGCCGGGGCGCAGTGACAAGCCGGTAACCCACTGGACCACCTCCGAGATCCTCGATGCCCTGCAAAGCGGCGACCTGTCCGATTGGCAGGCGATCGTCTACGCGCTCAAACGCGATCCCTTCGGACGCACTGCACGCCAGGTGGAAGAAGTGGTGGGCTCCGACGAGCTTTACGGCATTTCGACCGTGCTGCAGGAAGTCCTCACCCGGGCCCGCGACAACCTTGCCGAAGCCGAACAGCGAGAAGCGGCCAACGAGATCAACCTGCTGTTCGAGGCCTCAGGTCTGCGTGAAGCCGAGTTTGCTTCCCGCATAGGTGTTTCAAGTGGCGAGCTCTCCGCATACCTGACGGGCACGACCAGCCCATCGGTTGCGATGCTGGTTCGGATGCGCAGGGTAGCCCGACGGTTCGGGCGCACCCGCCCCCGCGGATGACAATTGCGCCGGTCCGGGTACCTGCGTAACCAATGTCAGTTCCCTGAGAGCTATCCGATCGATATGGCAGCCCGCCTGAATTCGGCCTAACCTCGTGCCATGACCGACGAGACGAAATCTGACGAACCCACGGGCGCGATTTCAGCGCCCACGCACACGCCCCCGCCCGCACCGACCGCCCCCGCCGGTGCACCGAAGCCCCCGCCCACCAATGTCGGCTGGGCAGTCGCGGCCGTTATCTTCTTCTGGCCGTTGGCCTTCAGCGCATTCACCAACGCGCTGAACGTCACCCAGTTCTGGCTCACCGGCCAATTCGACCGAGCTCAAGAATCCTCGGACCGCGCCAAGCTCCTCGGCAAGATCGCCCTGCTGACCGGCCTGGTGCTGTTGTTCCTGTTCATCGCCGTCCGCGTCGCATGCGCCATCTGGTGGCACACGCACGGCGGTGGCGGCGGTGGCTGGGGCCACCACGGCGGCTGGCACCGCACCTGGGATGACGACGGGTGGAACGGCCCAGGCCCCATGGGCCGTCCCGGTCGCGACAACTAGCTAGAAGTCGTCGGGTGCACTGGGTGCAACAGGCCAGCCAAACGCAATGGCGGCCCGTTGCACCGCACCTGCCCTCAGCTCGGTAACCAGGCCGGCTCTGGCCAGCGCCTGCAGGCTCACCCCGCCCATGTAGACGGATCCGAGGTCGCGCACGGTCAGCGCGATATCGGCTTCCTCCGTGGTGATTTCGCAGCTCGCATCGGCCAGACTGCCGCGCAGACGGTAGCGTCCCGAATTCTCCGGCAGGAATTCATCGGTTACCTCCAGCACCACGTCCACCTCGGCGGAGTACCGCCGCTGTGACAGCGCCGCCGGAATGTCGACCAGCCTCACCTGGATCGCATCGCTCACCGCGCACTCCAGCGCCGAATGGTTGGCTACCAAGTAGCGCAGCTCCTCATGTACCGACGCGCCGTGATACTTGATCTTGCGGACCAGATCCATATCCAGCAGATAGCGCCATGTCCGGGCGTAGGCGCGCGGATTGGTGCCCAGCACCTCTTGCACGTGCAACTCGGCGTCGGGCCCGGCGTCACCCCACCCCGGCCTCGGCCGATAGATGCCGAATCCGCTGACTGTTCCGTCTGATTCGTAGTGCAGGACGAAGCGGATCTTGCCGGATTCTTTCTGGCGTTCCTCGTTATCAAGAGTCCAGGAAGCCCACCACTCGGAGGTCCGGGACATTTGGCCGGGCAGTTCCGCGATGGCGTCGTCGTAGACGGTGGGCGCCGACGCCAGGAAGGTTTCAGCGTCTACCTCTTCCAGGGTGCCGTCGCCCAGATCCACATCTGGCCGGAAGGCCAGCTCCTTGACCCGGCCGGACAAATCCGCGGCCTCCGTCGCGACTCCATAGCCAAATCGGCCGTAGATCAACGCTTCCGAGGCGAACAGCATGGCGACGGCCTCGCCGCGCGAGCGGACGTCCTCCAGCTGATGACGCATCATCGCGGTCAACAGACCTCGACGGCGATGCGTCGGCGACACCGTGACCGCGGTGATGGCGGCCACCGGTACGACCGTTCCACCCGGTAGCACCACCTGACGACTGAAGGCCCCCGCTGTCGAGACCCACCTCTTCCCGTTGTGGAATCCGATCATCCGATCCAATTCGGTGAACTTGCGGTGGGCCTCGATCTCGTCCTTCTGCAGGTCCTGCAGAAACACCGAGTACGACGAGGACATGAACGACTCGTAGTCGTCCTCACTGTGGATAGTGCGTAGGGTCAGGTCAGACACATACCCATGTCTACCGTGCCATGCCAAGACCTGTCACTTGAGTTTTCGGTGTGCTGCGCGTGACCAGAAAGGAACCGCGGTGTGGACTGCCCCCGATGACGCGGCAATCGCCCAGATACTGCGCGAAACCAAGACCATTGCCATCGTAGGAGTTTCGGCCAATCCCGACCGGCCTAGTCACGGTGTCTATCGCTATCTGGCAACACACAGCCCCTACCGAATCTTCCTGGTGAATCCGACCATCTCCGAACTCGACGGCGAGGCTGTCTATCCGAGTCTTGAGGCACTGCCGGAGACACCCGACCTGGTCGATGTGTTCCGCCGCCGCGAAGAATTGGCGGGCATCACTCAACAGGCCATCGACATCGGCGCGCGTACCTTGTGGTTCCAGCTCGATCTCGTCGACGTCGACGCCGCGAACAGGGCAACCGATGCCGGGCTGCAGGTCGTCATGGACCGCTGCACCGAAATCGAATTCGCGCGCATCGGTTCGCGTTAGCCCGTAGCGGGCGCAGCGCCGATCCGATCGATCGGCGCGATGTTGTCCACGAGCCAGGAGCCGTCGCGCTTGGCGAGCGTCATCCGCAGCGCCAGCACCGACTCCTCGGGTTGCGTCTTGGCCGCGACGCTGGTGCGTCGCACCAGCGCGGCCGTCACAGCGTCTTCGGGTCCGAGGGCCTCGATGCCGACTGAGATGATCTCACTCTGCTGCGAGATTCCCTTGGCCTTCAGTTCGGCGGTGGCCCGGTCGAAGTCACGCGTGAAGGATTGCCGCTGCCCCTCTGTCATGTGTTCGATGGCCTTGTGCACGTAAGAGTCCGGGCTTCCCGGGGAGAAATTCACCACCGCCTCGGCCACCGCCGTCACGACATCGGTCACGGCCGAACGGTCCGCGTTCCCTTCCCAGTCGGGCACCGTCCAATGCCGGTATCCCACCACCGCGACGGCCAACATCGAGACCGTGGTTAGAGCGACAACTGCGGTGCGCAGCGCAGGGCCATCGTCGTCCGTGCCGACGGTGACCGAATCCCGCCTCGCCAGATAGCCATTCACCGCCACTCCCTGGACGATGAGCATGCACGAAGCCGTACACACCACCACCCACCACGTGGGCCAGCCCAGGATCACACCGAGCTCGACGATCGCCAGCACCGTCGCCAACGGCGCCAGCAGGTCAAAAAGAATGACCCGCAATACATTCCGGCTCATCGGAGCAGCTCCAGACCGGTTACCAGTAGCTGGTCTTCGATTTTCGACACCGCGAGCCGCAGGTGCCACTGGTTGACCTTCGGGGACGCTTTGGCATCCCGCGTCACCGAGGTGGCCACCACCATGACGCGGTCAACCCGCTCCACTGACGGCAGACCGATATCTTCGCCCGGAATCTTTGCGCCGCTCCTGTCGATGACCACTGAATCGATCTCCCCGGCCGCATCGGCGTCGACGGTCCGCGCGAGCTTCACGACACCCGCGATCATCTCCGCCAGATGATCGCTGAGCTGCCCGGCGGTACCGTCCTGCAGTATCTGCATACTGGAATCGACATTGCTCTTCTTCATGTTGATCAGGGCGTTCACCCAGGTCACAGCGGTGTCGAGGACATGGGAGTCATAGCGGTCGCGGGCCTCCTGGCTACGATGCCCGGTGATCACGAGGACTGAAAGCACCAGGGCGACAACCGCGATCACACCAAGAACCGCCGACAGCACGCCGTACCGAGAGAAGACGGGTCCATCCCCACTGCCAAGGCTGCGTACCGGGTCGTCTTCGCTCACGGGCCTCACCCTAGCGACCCGTGCCACCATGGACGGGTGACGACTGAATCCGCGCTGCCAAAATCCGGTATTGACCTGAGCCACCGCGACGAATCCATCCGCCCGCAGGATGACCTGTTCGGCCACGTCAACGGTCGCTGGCTCACCGAATACTCCATTCCGGCCGACCGTGCCGTCGACGGCGCGTTCCGGACTCTGTTCGACCGCGCCGAGGAGCAGGTCCGCGGGATCATCACCGAAGCGAGCGAAGCGGGTGCGGCCGAAGGGACCGAGTCACAGAAGATCGGCGACTTGTTCGCGAGCTTCATGGACGCCAAAACGGTCGCGGCGGTCGGTTTGGCACCGCTGCACCAGGAGCTGGACGGGATCGCCTCGGCGCCCAACGCCACCGCGCTGGCGGCCGTCATGGGCGCCTTGCAGCGGGCCGGCGCGGGCAGCGGGGTGGGCTGCTACGTGGACACGGACGCCAAAGATTCCTCGCGCTACCTCCTGCACATCAGCCAGTCCGGCCTCGGCCTCCCCGATGAGTCCTACTACCGCGAGGAGCAGCACGCGGCAACGCGAGACGCCTACCGCGCCCACATCGCCGCCATGTTCGCGCTGGTCTACGGCGATGGTGACCACACCGACACCGCCGACCGGATCCTCGCGCTGGAGACCAAAATTGCGGCAGCGCACTGGGATGTGGTGAAGCGACGCGACGCCGAGCTGAGCTACAACCTGATGAAGTTCGCCGACCTGGAGCACACCGCACCCGGGTTCGACTGGGCCGGATGGATATCCGGACTGGGGGCCACCACCGGCCAAGTCACCGAATTGGTGGTGCGACAGCCCGACTACCTGACCGCATTCGCCGGCCTGTGGGCCTCGGAGCCGTTGAGCGACTGGAAGCAATGGGCAAGCTGGCGGCTCATCTGTGCCCGCGCGGCGTACCTCACCGAACCGCTGGTGGCCGAGAACTTCGATTTCTACGGACGCACGCTGTCGGGTACCGAGCAGATCCGCGACCGGTGGAAGCGCGGTGTCGCGGTGGTCGAGTCGCTACTCGGCGAGGCCGTGGGCAAGCTGTATGTCGAGCGCCACTTCCCGCCGAATGCCAAGGCCCGCATGGAAATTCTCGTCGACAACCTGCGCGAAGCGTATCGGGTCAGCATCGCCGACCTGGAGTGGATGACACCGGAGACGCGCGAGCGAGCCCTGCAGAAACTCGATAAGTTCACCCCGAAAATCGGCTACCCGGCAGCATGGCGTGACTACTCGATGATCGCCATCCGTCGCGACGATCTGCTGGGAAATGTCCGGCGCGCCACGGCAGCGGAGTGCGATCGAGGTCTGGCCAAGCTTGCGGGCCCGGTCGATCGCGGCGAATGGTTCATGACCCCCCAGACGGTAAACGCCTACTACAACCCGGGCATGAACGAGATCGTCTTTCCCGCAGCGATTCTGCAACCGCCATTCTTCGACGCGGATGCCGACGACGCCGCCAACTACGGCGGCATCGGGGCCGTCATCGGTCACGAGATAGGGCACGGATTCGACGATCAGGGCTCCAAGTACGACGGCGACGGCAACCTGGTCAACTGGTGGACCGACACCGACCGCGACGAGTTCGGTACGCGCACAAACGCGTTGATCAAACAGTACGACGAGTTCGTACCCCGCGAGCTGTCCGATCAGCACGTGAACGGCGCGTTTACCGTGGGTGAGAACATCGGCGATCTGGGTGGTCTCTCGATTGCACTACTGGCCTACGAGATCTCCCTCGGCGGCAACCCGGCTCCCGTCATCGATGGGCTTACCGGTGCGCAGCGAGTGTTCTACGGCTGGGCGCAAGTGTGGCGGACTAAAGCCCGCGAGGCAGAGGCGATCCGGCGCCTGTCGGTGGATCCGCACTCACCACCGGAGTTCCGGTGCAATGGCGTGGTGCGCAACATCGACGCGTTCTACGAGGCCTTCGAGCTGAGCGCCGACGACGAGCTGTTCCTAGAAGCCGATCAGCGCGTACGCATCTGGTCCTGACCTCCCCGACGAGAAAGCCCCCGGCCAATGACCGGGGGCTTTCTCGTATGACGCCGGAGAATCTAGAAGCGCTGCCAGTCGTCGTAACCGTCGTAGTCCTTGTACGGACCACCGGGCGAGTTCTTCACGATCACCGGGTCACCGGGGTGGGACTGGTTGAAGTACCAGGTGGCGTTGTCGGTGCTCAGGTTGATGCATCCGTGGCTCACATCGCGCTTACCCTGATCGCCGACCGACCACGGCGCGGCGTGGACGAAGATGCCGGAGTTGGACAACCGGGTGGCCCAGAACACGTCGAGCTTGTAGCCCTCGGGCGAGTTCGTCGGCACCCCATAGGTTGACGAGTCCATCACCATCTTCTGGAACTTCTCGCTGACGTAGTACGTGCCGTTCTTGGTCTCGTGCTTCTTGTCGTGCTTACCCATCGACATGGGCATGGTGCGCTCGACGACACCGTTGCGCGTGACCGTCATGGTGAAGGTCGCATCGTCGACCGTCGACACGAAGGCATCACCGACCTTGAAGCTCCACCTGGTTCCACCCGCATTCACGTTCACATCGGTGTTCGCAGGCCAGAACTGCGTGGGCTTCCAGCGCAGCTGCTGATCGGTGTACCAGTAGAAGTATCCGGGCACAGACTTCGAGGTCGTGATCTTCACGGCGGCCTCGGCGGCCTTCTTGTCCGTCACCGGAGCGGCGAAGACAATCGTCACGGGCTGGGCTACGCCGACAACGTCACCGTTATTGGGCGAGTTCTTCAGCAACCCCACCGGCAATGGCGGCACATCGCCCGTCGGAGGCGCCCCGGGAGGCGGTGTGGTCGGGGGCGGCGG
>NZ_MAEV01000025.1:0-24121 GCF_002013385.1 Mycobacterium sp. D16R24
CCCGGAGGGGGTGCATCGGGCGCGGGCGGCGGTGGCGGCAGTTCCCACGGCAGCGGCGGAGGTGGCGGAAGCTCACCGGGGGGCGCCGGTGCTTCGATGCCCGGATCACCGGGATCACCCGGTTCTGCGAGGGCAGGAATCACGCCGGCACCCAGCAGTCCTGCGACACAGACACCGCTGACGAGGGCGCGCCGGAACCAACGAGTTAAGACAAGCATGCTCACTCCTGTAGACACGACACATCCAGTGTGTCATAGGGTTCGTCGCCACCAGGCAACACGATGTTTCACCTGCTCGAGAAAACGACTCTTGACCAGGTCTTATCGCCGTTGATGAGAAAAGGTCACATTCATAACCCCGTGGGGGTACCTGAGGTGACACAGCACGCCGGGTGGCTGATGGGGATGCCCAGGTCACCCGCCCAGCTAAGCGCTCCCGACAGTTTACCGGCTCAGGGCCCGGGCGATGAGCATCAGCTGCACCTCGCTCGTCCCTTCGCCGATCTCCAGGATTTTGCTGTCGCGGTACTGGCGGGCGACCGGAGTCTCGTTCATGAACCCCGCTCCCCCGAAGATCTGAGTGGCATCCCGGGCGTTGTCCATGGCCGCTTCACTGGCGATTAGCTTGGCGATCGAGGCTTCGGTCTTGAACGGCTTGCCCGCCAGCAGCAACGCGGCAGCGTGGTAATAGGCCAGACGCGCGGTATGCGTGCGGGCCTGCATCCGGGCGATCTTGAACGACACCGACTGATAGTCGATGATCGCGCTGCCGAAGGCCGGGCGGCTGCGCGCATAGCGCAGGCTTTCGTCGACGCACCCCTGCGCGGCACCGGTCGCCAACGCCGCGATCGCGATTCGCCCCTCATCGAGAATGCGCAGAAATCCCGCGTACCCACGGCCACGTTCACCCAACAGGTTGTCGTGGGGCACCCGTACGTCGTCGAAGCTCAGAGGATGCGTATCCGAGGCATTCCAGCCCACCTTGTCGTATCCAGGTTCGACGGTGAATCCCGGTGTGCCCGCCGGTACGTGAATGACGGAGATCTCCGGCGATCCGTCCGCCGAACGTCCGGTCACTGCCGCGACGCCCACCACCGCCGTGATATCCGTCCCGGAGTTGGTGATAAATGCCTTGGAGCCGTTGATGATCCAGCTGCCATTGTCCTCAACGGCCCGGGTACGAATCGATCCGGGAATGTCGGTGCCACCTCCGGGTTCGGTCAAACCGAAGGCCGCCAACGATTGTCCGGAGGACAGTTCGGGAAGCCAGCGCTGCTTCTGCTCTTCGCTGCCAAATCGGTAGATCGGCATGGCGCCCAACGACACCGCCGCCTCAAGGGTGATGGCCACGCTCTGGTCCACCCGGGCCAGCTCCTCCAACGTCAGGCATAGTGCGAAGTAGTCGCCGCCCATGCCGCCGTACTCCTCCGGGAACGGCAGACCGAACAACCCCATGTCACCCATCTGCGCGACCACCGCATACGGGAAGGTCTTGGTGGCGTCGTGGTGTGCGGCAACCGGCGCCACCACCGAATGAGCGAATTCCTCAACGGTTTTGCGCAGCGATTCGTACTCGTCCGGCAGCTCCGCGGTGCTGAATGTCATGCTCTTCCCTCCTCGGGGTCGATGGTCGGGTGGATGGTGGCCAAGAGTTGGTCGACCGCCACCTGGTCGCCGACAGCCACCGAAACGGCGACTGTTCCGGCTATCGGTGCGCGCAAGGTGTGTTCCATCTTCATGGCCTCGATTACGACAACCGGGGCATCGCGTTCGACGACGGTGCCTGTGCTCACCGACACCACCCGGACGACTCCGGGCATAGAGCTACGGATCTCGCCGTCCTCGTCCTCACCGTCGTGGTGCCGCAGCCGTGGTTCGGGTGCGATATCCGCGTGCCAGGTCCCGTCCTGGGTTGCGATCCACGCCGCGGCACCGGTCTGTACCGCATCCGCACGGTACAGCTGACCGGCGAACTCGACGCTCACATGTCCTGTCGTGCAATGAGCTCTGGCCGGTGTCGGCTCGCCGTCTCCGATGCCGACTTTGGCCGTCGGGTCGCCCCAGAGCCGAACCAGTTCGGCAGACTCCCCGATCCGGAGCCGATACGAACGCGCCGCATGTTCACCGATACGCCACCCGGACTTGCTGTTCCACAATGTTCCGGTGCCGGATTTGCCGTCCAACAAGGCCGAAGCGGCCAACCACACCCAGGACGGTACGGCCGGAGGGTGGTAATCGGAGGCTATCTTGTCGAGCAGCGCCGTATCGATATCTCCCGAAAGCACAACAGGGTTCGTAACCAGCGCGCGCAAGAAGTCGATGTTGGTGCCCACCCCGAGTATCCGAGTCTCGGCCAGAGCCAGGTCGGCTTCGGCAAGCGCGGTCTCGCGGTCGGCCGCATGCGCGATGACCTTGGCCAGCATCGGATCGAACCGAGAACCCACCACCGATCCCGTCGTCAATGCTGTGTCCGTACGTGCGCTGCCCGAAAACCTTGCCAGTGCAACCGTTCCACCGGTCGGCAGGAACTCACGGGCCGGGTCCTCCGCATACACCCGCGCCTCGATGGCATGGCCGGTCAACGAGATCTGCTCTTGCGTCAACGGGAGCCGTTGTCCGTCCGCGACCAGGAGCTGCCACCGCACCAGGTCGACACCGGTCACCATCTCGGTGACCGGATGTTCCACCTGCAGCCGAGTGTTCATCTCCATGAAGTAGTAGGACTCAGGACTGTCGCTGTCCAGGATGAACTCGACCGTCCCGGCACCGAAATATCCGACACTGCGCGCGATCTGGCATGCGGTCTGCCCCATCGCGGCCCGTAGTTCCGGCGTCAGCAGTGGTGACGGCGCCTCTTCGATGACCTTCTGGTGCCGGCGTTGCAGACTGCATTCGCGCTCGCCCAGGTGCACCACATTGCCGTGGGTGTCCCCGAAGATCTGAACCTCAATATGTCTGGGGCGGGCCAGGTAGCGCTCGATCAGCAAGGTGTCGTCGCCAAAGATCGCGGTGGCCTCGCGCCGGGAGGCGACGAGCGCATCGGGCACCTGACTCAGGTCCTGCACCACCCGCATGCCCTTGCCGCCGCCACCCGCGGACGGCTTGATGATCAGCGGGGTACCGATCTTCTCTGCCGCGGCGACCAGCTCGGCATCCGAGAGGGCGCCCACGCTGCCCGGCACGACCGGCTCGCCGGCCGCGGCAACCGTGTCCTTGGCCCTGATCTTGTCGCCCATCGCATCCATGGCTTCGGCAGGCGGTCCGATGAAGACGATGCCCGCCGACTGACATGCGCGGACGAAATCGGCGTTTTCCGAGACGAATCCGTACCCGGGGTGAATGGCGTCGGCACCGGCCTGTTTGGCAGCGCTGATGATCGCATCGATATCGAGATAGCCTGCGGAATCCGCACCGAGGCCCACCGCGGCGTCACAGGCAGCGAGGTGGTCGGTGTCCGCATCGGTATAGATCGCGATGGAGCGAATTCCCATGGCTCGCAGTGTTGATGCGATGCGGACCGCGATCTCGCCGCGGTTGGCGATAAGTACTGAACGAATCACTGACTGCACCTTCTGTTCTTCGCGCAAGCGGCCCCCGCAAGCGGGAGGTACCCCCACATCACCGTCACATCCTGAAGACGCCGTAGGAAACCGGTTCCAGCGGTGCGTTGGCGCAGATGCCCAGCGCCAGTCCGAGCACCGTTCGGGTGTCGGCGGGGTCGATGACCCCGTCATCCCATAGGCGTGCCGTCGAGTAGTACGGATTGCCTTGCCGTTCATACTGTTCACGTATCGGCGCCTTGAACGCTTCCTGCTCGTCCTCCGTGAACTCCTTGCCCGATGCCGCGCCTTGATCAGCGCGCACCGTGGCGAGTACCGAGGCAGCCTGTTCGCCACCCATCACCGAGATACGGGCGTTCGGCCACATCCAGAGGAATCGCGGCGAGTACGCCCGCCCACACATCGAGTAGTTGCCGGCCCCGTAGGAGCCCCCGATCACCACGGTCAGCTTGGGCACCCGCGCACACGCCACCGCGGTGACCATCTTTGCCCCATGTTTAGCGATACCGGCAGCCTCGTAATCGCGGCCCACCATGAACCCGGAGATGTTCTGCAAGAACACCAGCGGGATACATCGCTGATCGCAGAGCTCGATGAAATGAGCTGCCTTCATAGCACTTTCGGCGAACAGCACGCCATTGTTCGCGATGATCCCGACCGGGTGTCCGTGCAGCCGCGCAGTTCCCGTCACCACCGACTTTCCGTACTCCGCCTTGAACTCGGTGAAGGTGCCGCCGTCGACCAACCTGACGATCACTTCGTGCACGTCATACGGAATGCGCGGATCGGTGGACACCACGTCATACAGCGTGTTCGGGTCCCGTTCCGGGGCAATCGTTTCAACAACCGGCCACGGCGCCTCCACCCTGGGCGCCAGCGTCGACACGATGCGACGCACGATCCGCAGAGCATCCTTGTCGTCGGAAGCCAGGTGGTCGGTCACCCCCGAGGTACGCGAATGCAGGTCGCCGCCGCCGAGCTCCTCGGCGGTCACCACCTCGCCGGTGGCAGCCTTCACGAGCGGCGGACCACCCAGGAAGATCGTGCCCTGTTTGCGCACGATAACGGCCTCGTCGCTCATCGCCGGCACATACGCGCCGCCCGCGGTGCAACTGCCCAGCACGGCGGCGATTTGCGGAATTCCCTTGGCGCTCATTGTGGCCTGGTTGTAGAAGATCCGGCCGAAGTGCTCGCGGTCCGGGAACACCTCGTCTTGCTTCGGCAGGAAGGCGCCACCGGAGTCGACCAAATAGATGCAGGGCAGCCGGTTCTGCAGCGCGACTTCCTGGGCGCGCAAATGCTTCTTCACCGTCATCGGGTAATAGGTGCCGCCCTTGACCGTCGCGTCATTAGCCGCAATAACGCATTCACGCCCCGAGACGCGGCCGATACCGGCGATCATGCTCGCCCCGGGAGCGTCATCGTCGTACATGCCGTTGGCCGCCAGCGCAGATAGTTCCAGGAACGGGCTGCCCGGATCGAGGAGCGCCTCGACACGATCGCGCGGCAGGAGCTTGCCCCGGTCCACATGTCGCTGCCGGGACTGTTCGGTGCCCCCGAGCGCCGCATGCGCGAGCCGCTCCCGCAGCTCGGCGACGAGCCGGGAGTGCTCAGCCCTGTTCTGCTCACCCACCAGAGTCATACCCAGCTCCGAAGTCTTGAAATTTCAGTTAATGAAGATTAACTTGTTTTAAGATAATCTTCATTAACTGATTTGTCTAGACCGCACCGCCCGAGAAGGTTTGATGACCAACCTGATACCCGAGTCGGCAACTCCGAATAAGCGCGAACGCGCCAAGGCGGATCGCCGGGATCAGCTGCTGACTGCCGCGGCCCGGCTGCTGGCCATGCGCGGATACGCACGAGTGCGATTGGAAGATCTCGGCTCGGCCGTCGGGATCAGCGGCCCAGCGATCTACCGGCACTTCCCGAACAAGGAAGCGCTGCTCGTGGACCTGCTCACCGATATCAGCCGCCGGCTTCTGGAAGGTGGGACGGCCGTCGTGGAAGGGGCGGCAACGGCACCTCAAGCGCTATCGGGTCTCATCGATTTCCACCTCGACTTCGCGCTCAGCGAGAGCGATCTCATCCGGGTACAAGACCGCGACCTTGACTCGCTACCGGAGAGCGCGCGTCGTCAGGTACGCCAATATCAGCGCCGCTACGTTGAAGCCTGGGTGCAGCTGCTCTGCCAGGTCGATCCCGACCTCGACGAATCGGACGCTCGGATCAAGGCACACGCCGCCTTTGGTCTGCTGAACTCCACGCCCTACAGCGCCGGTCGATCAGCGCCGGCACAGACGCGGGCGGTGTTGCGGCAGATGGTGGTCGCCGCACTGGGCTCCTAGCTGCGTACCAGCCGGGCGATCGCCGCTGAGGCCTCTGCCAGCTTCTCCTCGGCGTCGGCACCGCCGTCGGCAACGGCATTGGAGACGCAATGACCCAGGTGCTCGTCGAGTAGTCCGAGTGCAACCGACCGCAACGCGCTCTGCGCGGCGCTGATCTGCGTCAGCACGTCGATGCAGTACTTGTCCTCATCGATCATCTTGGCGATACCGCGTACCTGCCCCTCGATGCGCAGGAGCCGCTTGGCGTAGTCATCCTTTTTCAGCGAGTAACCGTGTCCGGTCGAAGTCTTGGTGGTCATGTTCATTATCCCTTGAGAAGGCCTTGCATCGTGTCGATCTCAGGCTGCTGATTATCGATGATCTGTTGCGCCAACTGCTTTGCCGAAGGGTACTGGCCCCCGGAGAGTTCCGCATTCGACATGGCGACGGCGCCCTGGTGGTGAGCGATCATCGACTGCAGCCACAGCTGGTCGAAGACCTCGCCATTGAGGGTCTTCATCCGGTCCAACACCGGCGTGTCCACCATGCCAGGCATGTGCCCCGCGGGGTCATGTCCCTCGGGCATGAGGGGCTGGCCCCAGTTCTTGAGCCACTCGGTGAAGGTGTCGATCTCGGGCTGCTGCGCGGTCTCGATGTTATTCGCCAGCTCCAACACCGCCGGGTTGGCGGTGCGTCCCTCTGTCAACTTGGACATCTCGATGGCCTGCTGGTGATGCATGATCATCTGCTGAGCGAACGTCACATCAGCATCGTTGTGATCGGACGCCGGAGCCGTCGCGGGGTTGGTATCGAGTGTCGTCGTCATCCCCGACATTCCGGAATGTCCCGAATGCTCAGGCTTCGTCTCGCTCCCGTTTTTCGAGCCCGTATTTCCCGAGCTACACGCTGACAGAATCAGCACCGCAGCAGCAGCGCCGGCAAGGATCGCAGTCCGAGTTCGGTTTCGCATGCCACTATCGTAGCCCAGATACCCCCGTAGGGTACAAGGTCCTGGCGGGGCATACCCCTCGCGGGTACAGCGCCCTAGGCGACCGACTCCTCCAGCTGCGTCAATGCCTCCTCCAGGTGCGTGAGGATGCGCTGCAGATGCGGCACACTCGTGCGGCATCCGGTTAGCCCGAAATGCATCGATGACCCGCTGCTGGTGCAGGTGATGTTCAACGCCACGCCGTCGATCGGAATGGACGCCGGGTAGCAGCCGTCCATCTCGAACCCGTTCCAGAACATGTCGGTACGCGGGCCGGGGACATTAGAAATGATCACGTTGAACGCAGGAGCGGCGCGGTCCACCAGACCCGGGACGGCACCGGTCAGCGCCGGAGCACCGTTGAGCGCACCGACCAGCATCCTCTGCAAGGGTGTCATCTCCGAGAGCACTGACTTGGCAGCCTGCACTGAGTCCCGGATCGCGCTGAACCGCTCCAGCGGATCCGGCTTGTCGGTCGCCAGGTTGGCCAGCAGCGCGGTGATCGAGTTCCCCGCGTTCTGGTCCCCCTCGGCCCGGATCGACACCGGGCACATGGCGATGAGCGGTTTGGCGGGAAGCGCGTTCTGTTCTTCCAGATACGTGCGCAACGCACCCGAGCACATGGCCAGCACCACGTCGTTCACGGTGCCGCCTAGCGCTTTGCCAGCCTCCTTGATCCTCGTCATCGACCAGGTTTGCGCTGCGAATCGCCGCGCGCCTCCTATCGAGACATTCAGCATCGTGTGCGGTGCCGACAGCGGCCGGACAAGCTGCGGGTCCGACAACGCGTGGCGTCCGTACTTGAGCAGACCGGGCGGAATGGACACAACCTGTCGCACCGCGCCGGCCGCACCCCTGACCAGATCCAGCGCCGAGGTGTTCGTGGTGCTCACGATGCTGCTCTTGGCGCGCCGCTTGGCCGGGGCCCACACGGCCTGACAATCGCGCGCATCGGGATCATCGGAGAGCGAACGCATCATCATCCGCAGCGCGCCGACACCATCGATCACCGCATGGTGCATCTTGGTGTAGACGGCCAAACGTCCATCCGAAAGCCCTTCCACCACATGCATTTCCCACAATGGACGGTGCCTGTCCAGCGGGGAGCTATGCCAGCGGGAGGTGACGGTCAACAGTTCACGCACCCGGGCCGGGCGGGGAAGTGCCGAGCGGCGCACGTGGTACTCCCAGTCGACCTCGTCGTCGATGATCCAGGTGATGTTGCCCATCACGGCCAGCGGTTGCCCGGGTCGTTTGCGGAAGTCCGACGACACCTCGGTGGTGGACATCAGCTGTTCGTAGAACACCTCGGCGTAGTCCGGGCCCACGTCAGCAGGCGGTTTGAACAGCTGAAGGCCGCCGACATGGAAGGGATGCTCACGCGTCTCGCCGATGAGGAACATCGAGTCGCTGACCGGCATAAATGGCATGGCGGCCATGCTGCCACTTTGCTCGGCTTCCGGAGGCGGAATCCGCGGCGATGAGCTGCTGGCGCGAAGAGCGAATCCCCTTTGACCGGCTAAGTAGCCACCGGGGATACTTAGGCCCATGTCAGCCCACGACGCACCCGATATCAAGCCGCGTAGTCGCGACGTCACCGATGGTCTGGAGAAGACCGCCGCCCGTGGAATGCTGCGCGCGGTAGGCATGGGTGACGACGACTGGGTCAAGCCGCAGATCGGCGTCGGTTCGTCGTGGAACGAGATCACCCCGTGCAACATGTCCCTGCAGCGCCTGGCCCAGTCGGTCAAGGCGGGCGTGCATGCCGCCGGCGGATACCCCCTCGAATTCGGCACCATCTCGGTGTCCGACGGCATCTCGATGGGCCATGAGGGCATGCACTTCTCGCTGGTGTCCCGCGAGGTGATCGCCGACAGCGTCGAGACCGTGATGCAGGCGGAACGGCTCGACGGGTCCGTGCTGCTGGCCGGATGCGATAAATCGATCCCCGGAATGCTCATGGCCGCAGCGCGTTTGGATCTGGCCTCGGTGTTCTTCTACAACGGGTCGATCATGCCCGGCAAGGCCAGGCTGACCGACGGCACCGAGAAGGAAGTCACCATCATCGACGCCTTCGAGGCCGTCGGCGCCTGCGCACGCGGGCTGATGTCGCGCGCGGACGTCGACATCATCGAGCGTGCCATCTGTCCGGGTGAGGGTGCGTGCGGCGGCATGTACACCGCCAACACCATGGCCAGTGCCGCCGAGGCCCTCGGCATGTCATTGCCGGGCAGCGCCTCTCCTGTTGCGATCGATAAGCGGCGCGAAGAGTACGCACGCAAGTCCGGAGAGGCCGTGGTGGAGATGCTGCGCCGCGGAATCACCGCGCGCGACATCCTGACCAAGGAGGCCTTCGAGAACGCCATCGCCGTGGTGATGGCGTTCGGCGGGTCCACCAACGCGGTGCTGCACCTGCTCGCCATCGCCAAGGAGGCCGAGGTCGACCTGACGCTGGCCGACTTCACGCGCATCGGCAACAAGGTTCCCCACCTGGCCGACGTGAAACCCTTTGGACGCCATGTGATGAAGGACGTTGATGAAATCGGCGGGGTGCCGGTGGTGATGCGGGCTCTGCTGGATGCCGGGCTGCTGCACGGCGACTGCCTCACGGTCACCGGCCAGACCATGGCGGAGAACCTCGCACATATCGCACCGCCGGATCCGGACGGCAAGGTGCTGCGCGCCATGAACAACCCCATCCATCCGACGGGTGGCATCACCATCTTGCACGGCTCACTGGCACCGGAGGGTGCCGTGGTGAAGTCGGCCGGCTTTGAGTCGGACGTGTTCGAAGGCACCGCACGGGTTTTCGAGCGGGAGCGGGCCGCACTCGATGCCCTCGAGGATGGCACCATCACCCACGGCGATGTCGTCGTCATCCGCTACGAGGGCCCCAAGGGCGGCCCCGGTATGCGCGAGATGCTGGCCATCACCGGCGCCATCAAGGGTGCCGGCCTGGGCAAGGACGTGCTGCTGATGACCGATGGTCGCTTCTCCGGCGGCACCACCGGTCTGTGCGTTGGGCACATCGCGCCGGAGGCCGTTGATGGCGGGCCGATCGCGTTCGTCAAAGACGGTGACCGCATCCGGCTCGATGTCTCCAACGGCAAGCTGGACCTGCTTGTCGACGAGGCTGAAATCGAGAAGCGCCGTGAGGGATTCGAGCCGCTGCCACCGCGGTACAAGACTGGAGTGCTGGCCAAGTACACCAAGCTGGTGCAGTCGGCGGCCGTCGGAGCCGTCTGCGGCTAGACCTTCCGGCCTCTCCCGGGCGCCAGCTCGTCGTCCTGCTGAGCCTATGACGCCAACATCCCATGGCCGAGGTAAATCTTCCGGCTAAGGGAGGCGTGCGGGATCGCGATAACGCTGCGCGTTCCGTGCGATTTCCCCGGGCTCCGGAAGCGGCTCCTGACTATCGAGGTAGACGCCCCCCGCGCGCAGGTTGTCTTCGACGATGAGCCAAATCCGCCGGACCAGACTCTCGATCAACCGCTCTTGGGAGACCTCCCCGGGCTGGTCAAGCCAGTAACTCACCGAGGTCTCGGCCATTCCGACGATGCCCATCGCCAGGAGCTCGGTATCGGTATCGATCCCAAACGCCTCGAGGTAGACAGCGAACACCCGCGAAAGATGCTGTCCCGTCGACATTTTGATATCAGCGATAGCGTCGGGTGTGTCCGATCCCTCCGAGAGCGAGCAGCGCGCCAGGTACCGATACAGGTTGCGGTGCCCGACCAGAAAACGCACGTACGCACCGATACCCGCGTCGATGATCTGTGCCATCGAACCGAGCGGCTGCCATACGGGCTCAAGCTCGGCGATGATCATGTCACTGGCCCGCTGAGCGACGGCACGCTGCAAGTCCGCCGCGTCGCTGAAATGCCGATAGAGCTTTGTTCGGGTGACCCCGACGTACACCGCGATCTGCTCCGTGGACGTCTGCGGTCCGTGCTCGGCAATGGCGGCCAGGGCGGCCTCGACGAACTCGGCCCGGCGCCGTTCGCGCTGGCCATCCCACCTGCCAGCGGGGAGTTCTTGGCTGTCGGGCTGCACGAAGCTCACTCTAGCAATGGGGTGGTACGTCACGTACCATGTGACCCACCGAACACATCACTATCCGACTTCGATTAGAGCGCGAGCTGAATTCCATGACCGACGTACAGATCGAATCCCCCGTCGACCAGGCACTAGAGGACTTGGCCGAAGGCGAAAAGGCTTGGGCCGAAACCTCGTTGGCCGATCGTTTGCAACTGTTGGCGGATACTCGCCAGCGCGTGATCGACAACGCCCAGCAATGGGTGCACGCCGCGGCATTCCAGATCAAGAAGCTCGATCCGGAATCCCCGCTGGTCGGCGAGGAGTGGATCTCGGGCCCGTACGCCGTCGCGGGGGCCATCGCCGCCCTGATCGCCAGTCTGGAGCAGCTCCAAGCCGGGCACAGCCCGCTTCGCGACGCCAAGTTCGGTGTCACCCCCGGTGGACGTACGACGGTTTCGGTGTTGCCGCTCAACATCTTCGACAGCCTGCTGCTGTCGGGATTCAGTGCCGAGCTATGGCTGCAGCCCGGCGTCGATCAGGCCGAGGCCCTGCGCACCGCGGGCCTGGCGCAACGCGATCCCAGCCACACCCACGGTGTCGGCGCCGTGCTCGGTGCCGGCAACATCACCTCGATCGCGCCCCTGGACACCCTGTATGAGCTGTTCGCCAACAACCGTGTGGTCGCACTGAAGCTCAATCCCATCACCGACCCGCTGTTGCCGGTGTTCACCCAGGTGCTGCAGCCCTTCATCGCGATCGGCGCGGTGCGGATTCTGACCGGTGGAGCCGATGTCGGTACCTACCTGGTGCACCACCAGCTGGTCGATCACGTCCACATGACCGGCAGCTCGGTCACCCACGACGCGATCGTGTTCGGCACCGGTGACGAGGGCGCACAACGCAAGGCCGCCAACCAGCCGGTCCTGGACAAGGCCATCACCAGCGAGCTCGGCGGCGTTTCGCCGACCATTGTGGTGCCCGGCACGTGGAGCTCATCCGATATCGAGTTCCAGACCCGCCACATCGCCACCCAGCGGTTGCACAACAACGGTTACAACTGCATCGCGTCGCAGGTCGTGGTGCTCTCCAAGGCATGGCCACAGCGCGAGGAGTTCCTCGCCGCGCTGCGCAAGGCCGTCGACGAGGCACCGCCCCGGCCCGCCTACTACCCCGGTTCGGACGCCCGGGTGACCGGTGCACAACAGTCCTACCCCAATGCCGAGCGCCTCGGCCAGAACGGCGCACGAGTGCTCGTCGTCGACCCCGACGATCGCACGGCCCTGCTGCGTACCGAGTACTTCGGGCCGGTCCTCGGCGTCATCGAACTCGACGTCGCCAATGACCCGGATGGAGCCCTCTTCGTTCAGGAGGCGGCCCGGGTCGCCAATGATGAATTCGTCGGAACCCTCGGCGTGAACGTCCTCGCGCATCCCGACACCATCAAGGCGCTCGGATCGGATTTCGACACCCTGGTCGAAAACCTGCGGTACGGCACCGTGGCCATCAACGCCTGGACCGGCGTGGGCTACCTGACCCCCTCCGCCACCTGGGGCGCGTTCCCCGGCCACGTCCTGAACGACGTACAGAGCGGCATCGGCGTCGTGCACAACGGTTTCCTCGTCGAAAAGCCGGAACGCACCGTGGTACGCGGCCCCTTCCGGCCGTTCCCGCGGTCTTTTGCACATGGAGAATGGGCACTGTCCCCGAAGCCACCGTGGTTCGTGAGCAATGCGACAGCGGCGGGCACCGGCGAGTTGCTCGTCGACTTCGCCAGTAAGCCCAGCCTGCTGAAGGTGCCGAAGATCTTCATTTCCGCACTCCGCGGCTGAGAATTTACGACGGCCACCTAATGGTGGTCGTCGGGGTAAATATCCGTGTGGGACTGATCCGCGGGGACGTAGGCGCAGGGAATCGCCATGGTGCGGGCCGGCGGGGCGGCACGTAGGTGAAAATGTCGATGAAGTACGCGATTCCACCGACGAGGCTGGCCAGACCGCACACCAGCAAGATCAAATCCCACGGATCGAATGTCGCTGTGCCCGGATCCGCGGCCATGTACACGTACACCACGCGGATAAACATGATGATCAGCGAGGCTCCGCCGATCACGGCGAGAATCGAGAAACACGTGTACACGAGGGCCTTGTGGTGGGAGCCGCCTGCGTAGGCGACGGCGTTGCCCCAGCGACTGGCCATAAGTGCGCCCAAGCCGAGTATGGCGGGGACACTCACCCCGACGACGATCTTCCCGAGCACATCGCGATAGTCGACAAGCGCCATTACCGACTCCTTCGGCCGCGACGACAGCGGGTTAGGAGTTAATACCACGAGGCTCGCCCCCGCGACTCAAAATCCAGGAAACGGGCGTACCCTCACGGAAGTGACTCTCTCCCAATCAGTGTGGACCGACACCGACGACTACCTGGAGCGCACCGTCACCACCGACGCGGCCGAGCTGGACCACATCCGGCAGGCGCAGCAGGAAGGCGGCCTACCCGATATCGCGGTATCCGCCGCGCAGGGCAAGTTCCTGTACCTGTTGGCGACGATTGCCAAGGCCGGCCGGGTGCTGGAAATCGGCACGCTCGGCGGATACAGCACCGCATGGCTCGCCAAGGCGGTCGGCCCTGACGGCGCGGTGGTGACGCTGGAGTTCGATCCCAAACACGCCTCCGTCGCGCGGGCAAGTCTGGAGCGCGCCGGACTCGCCGAACGGGTGGAGGTCCTGGTGGGCCCAGCGCTCGATTCGCTGCCCTCGGTCGAGGGGCCATTCGATCTGGTGTTCATCGATGCCGACAAATCCAACAACCCGAGCTATCTCGATTGGGCACTGCGGCTCACCCGGCCCGGATCAGTCATCGTGGTGGACAACGTGATTCGCTGGATTGCGGAAGAAGGCACGAACGCCGAAGGGACTCGCCAGGCTTTGGAGCGGCTGGGCTCTGATCCACGTCTAGATGCCACCGCGCTGCAGACGGTGGGTGTCAAGGGCTGGGACGGGCTGGCAATCGCCGTCGTGCGCTAGCGCACACCCTCGCGCGCATACACGGTGCGCAGGACGAACTCCACCTCCGGCCCCATGGCCAGCCCCGCCAGCTCGGCATAGAGCGTTACGAACCCGTGCCCGTGCGCTGGGCCGTCCTGGGGGCACAGGTGGTGCGCCAGCTCGTGCAGGATCACCAGTTCCCGCATGGCCCAGGCGCTCCCGTTGCGATCGTCGGGAACTGCGATGGCCGCCCGGTCTCCGTCGCGCTCGTAATGCGCAGCCGTCGCGCCGCGACGGGCACGCACCGTGACGGGTCCGGCGGTCCATCTACTCGCCACGAGGGCCAGCACGTCATCGACATAACGCTGCACCGATTCCACCGACGCGAAGCGCGCCTCGGGCGGGAGCGTCAACCTGGTGCCGAAGAAATCGATATCGCGCTGACTGTGAGTCGCCGCCCGCTCGAACATGGTGCGCACGAACTCCTCGGCCGCGTAGACCTTGGCGCGCTGAGAATCACGTGGCCGTGGCTGATCGCTCAGTTCTGCTCCAATGCGCCACGGGCACCAGCCAATTCGGAGCTGCTGCCAAGCCTGGCCCGCCGCCCGGCACGATCACCCGCGCGACGGGCGTGCGAGGAGTAACCGGCCTGCGCACTCACCGCGCGCCACCGCCCGCGTGCCGTCGAGGTGCCCTTATAGAAATCACGCAGCTCGATGTCCTTGTCACGCAGCACCAGTTCGGTTCCCGTGCCGCGCTTCTCGGTCTTCACCGCCTCGGCGCGCGCCTCCTGCCGGGCATCGGAGAGCCGCTGCCCCACCCGCGTGCCGAACGCCAGCTGGAAGTTCAGACGGGCCGTAATGGTCGGGGTGGGCCGGTGCGCGCCGGAACCGATGTAAGTGTCCGAGGCCCTGACCATCTGGACCACCAGGCTGGCGTAGAGCGCGTGGACGGCGTCGATGTCCTCGGCGAAACCGTAGGCATACACATACGTCGAGTTGGACGCGACATCGCACGTGACGTCGTTGGCGCCGGCGATCAACGCGAACAGGTTGACGTAGGTCCGCAGGCCGCGGGTGCCCGCCTCGCCGATGGTGATGGTGCGCTGGGTGGGCCGCGCCTGCGCGTCTCGCTTGGCCGAGTGCGCCCGGGCGACCGCCAGGTCGATCGAGGTCGCGGTGGCCAGTCGCTGTGCCGCCGCCATGAAGGCCTCGGCCTCGTGCGCGTTGTCGGTGCCCTCGGCCTGACGGAGCAGAGCGGCGATCCGCGAGAGCTGCTTGTCCTCTGTCACGAAGGCCAGGTTAGGCGAGCCGGGCGACATACCGCGGCAGCAAGCATCCCCCGCACTTCTGACAACCATGGTTGTCAAGTCGTTCGGGGTTGTGTTTCGAAAGCCACACACAAGACATGGGGAGAAGTGGAGGCCGCGCGACCCTTCAGGAAAATGCCGTACTGCCCGCGGCATACGCGGAGAATCTCGCGAACCCGGCGTCGGCGCACACGGGCGTGCGGAACGCTCTCCGCCGCTGGACGGGGTTCGATCTCACCCCGTCCGACGAGCTGGTGCGCCAATACGGGGCAGGTCTGTGGATAACCGATCCGGTCGCCGAACGCTTCGTGGATGAGGTCAACTACGGGCAGATCGGCCCGGCAGGCGGCCGAGCGCTCCTTGACCACGCCCTCAGCGAGGGAATCGGCGCCGTCGAGGACGCGCCCGAATCGATGCGGGCGTTGTTCGCCGAGTTCGACACGCTGCCCCCATGGGCCGATCCGGAGCTCATCGAGGCCGGGGCGGCGGTGGGGCTATGACTGTGGGCCGTCGGTTATCTCACGACTCGATCGGAAATGGTTGCGGCCCTGTACTTTTGTCGATACCTGGGCTATCTGCTCGGGGTGCGGTGCGATGACATCTACCCCAAGACGGTCGCCGACGCGGTACGGATTCTGCATCACTTCGACGCCACCCGCGTCTATGACGGTGGGGACGCCTCACGTGAGCTCGTGGAGTCGTTCGTTCCGTCGTTCACGCCGAGCCCCGGCTCATCACCAGCCAATCGCCTCCGGGGACTGTTCCACCCGCAACTGCAGGCAGGTTTCACGAGACTGTTCATGCTGCCGTGGAACCGCAGGCTCTATCGGATCCCCATCGGCTGGCTCGGCACCGCTGCACTTGTCGCTCGTGCCCCGTTTATCGCCGGGACAGAACTCGCCCGCCACGTTGTCCCCGCCGTAGACCGCCGCTGGCAGGACGGCAAGACGCGGCGCTGGGAACACTGGATCGACTGGCAGTCGGATGCGCACACCCATGACTTCCGCGATCTGTCACAGATGCGCAGATAGCGGCCGCTGTCCCGTCAGAGGCGCGCGTCGATCCAGGACACCACCTCGTCGAGCACGAGTTCCTTATCGAACTCGTTGAAGATCTCGTGGTAGAGGCCATTCCAGATCTTCAGCGTCGCGTCGGGTGCCGCTTCGGAGAGCCACACGCTGCCTTCGGGCGCCGTCAGACGGTCGTCTTCGCCGTGCATCGTCAGCACCGGACGCTTCAGGCCGGCGGCACGCTGGCGCATCGTCTTTCCCACACCCAACAGTGCCCGGCCGATCCCCGCTGGCACCCGGCCGTGATGGACCAACGGGTCCGCGTTGTACGCGGCGATGATCGCCGGATCGTGAGAGATCGCGTTGACATCGAGCTTCTGCACCGGCAGCCCGGGCATCAGCCGTCCCACCACCGGGGCCACCAGTGTCAGCACATACGGCAATCCCACCTGCGCGGCGATCGCGGGCCCGGACAGCACCATCAGGTCATAGCGGTCCTGGTGGTCCACTCCGTAGGCGAAGACAATCCCACCGCCCATGCTGTGTCCCAGCACGATGCGCTTCAGGCCGGGGTACTCGCGTGCCGCGATATCGACCAGGGTGCCGAAGTCGTCGGTGTACTCCGAGATGTCCCTGACGTACACGCGCTTGCCACCAGAACGGCCATGGCCGCGGTGATCCAGGGCGTACACCAGGTACCCGGCGTCGTTGAACCGCCGCGCGACATGGTCGTACCGACGCGCGTGCTCGCCGAAACCATGCGAGAGCACGACGACGGCACGCGGCGGCCCCTCCGGCGTCCAGGTGTCGTAGACGATCCGCACGTTATCGGCGCCGTCGAAGGCGCGCTGCACCCGAGATCCGCTCACCCCGGAAACTCTACGGAACTGCCGAACCGGCCATCATCAACTAGAACACGTTCTAGTGTGGGTGCATGGGATTCCTCAAGCCCACACTGCCCGTCGTCGATGTCGCCGCATGGAGCAAGGGCACCCGTGCACAGAAGATACGCCCGATGGCCCGGCACTGGGCCGAGGTGGGCTTCGGCACTCCCGTCGCCTTGCATCTCTTCTACGTACTCAAGATCGGCCTGTACATCCTGGGCGGGTGGCTGTCCGCCATGGTGACCACCCAGGGAATTGACGAATGGGCAGATTTCTCCGCGCCCATCGTCTTCCAGAAGGTGGTGCTCTACACCATGCTGTTCGAGGTCATCGGCCTCGGCTGCGGTTTCGGGCCGCTCAACAACAGGTTCTTCCCCCCGCTGGGGTCAATCTTGTACTGGTTGCGCCCCAACACTATTCGATTGCCTCCCTGGCCGCGCATCCCGCTCACTAAGGGCTCCGCACGCACCCCCGTCGACATCGCGCTCTACGCGGCACTCCTGGCGATTCTGTTGGTCGCGTTGTTCTCGCAGCCCGCCGCGACGGGGCTGTTACCCACCTGGCAGGCGGCCACCATCCTCGGGTTGCTGACCATCGCCGGCCTGCGCGACAAGGTGATCTTCCTGGCCGCCCGTGGCGAGGTGTACGGCGCTCTCACCGTAACGTTTCTTTTCGCCGGGGCTGACATGATCGTCGCCGCCAAGCTTATCTTCGTCGTCATCTGGATGGGGGCAGCGACCTCAAAGCTCAACCACCACTTCCCCTTTGTCATCTCGACCATGATGTCCAACAACCCGCTCATCCGCGCCAAGCGGATGAAGCGGGCATTCTTCGAGAAGTTCCCCAATGATCTACGCCCCGGACGGCTCTCCCGCTTTGTCGCGCATGTGAGCACCGCCATCGAGATGCTGGTGCCGATCGCATTGTTCTTCAGCCATGGCGGCTGGGTCACCACCATCGCAGCCGTCGTTATGGTCTGCTTCCATCTGGGCATCCTGACCGCCATTCCGATGGGTGTACCGCTGGAATGGAATGTGTTCATGATCTTCGGTGTGCTGTCGCTGTTCGTCGCGCACGCGAACATCGGCCTCAACGACCTCCGGCACCCCGTGCCCGTGCTGCTCCTATTCGCCGTCAGCGCCGGTGTGGTTGCCGCAGGAAACCTGTTGCCCCACAAGATTTCCTTCCTGCCGGGTATGCGGTACTACGCCGGAAACTGGGACACCACGCTGTGGTGCATCAAACCATCCGCCAGCGCGAAAATCGACAAGGGCATCGTCGCGATCGCCAGCATGCCGCAAGCGCAGATGGAGCGCTTCTACGGCACCGAACAGGCTCCCCTGCTCATGTACATCGGCTATGCGTTCCGCGCCATGAACACCCACGGTCGGGCCATGTTCACGCTCGCGCACCGCGCCATGGCGGGACAGAACGAGGACGAGTACGTCATCACCGACGGCGAACGGATCTGCAGCACCGCCATCGGCTGGAACTTCGGCGACGGGCACATGCACAACGAGCAGCTGATCGCCGCGATGCAGGAACGCTGCCAGTTCGAACCCGGCGAGGTGCGCATCGTGCTGCTCGACGCCCAGCCCATCCATCGTCAAACCCAGCAATACCGCCTCGTGGACGCTGCCACTGGCGAGTTCGAAACCGGCTACGTCCGAGTGGCCGATATGGTCAGCCGCCAGCCCTGGGACGACGAGCTGCCCGTGCACGTCAACACCCGCTAACCACCTGACAGGTGTCGGTGGACGGGACTATCCTCGCGCCGTGACGGCACAAGCCATCGAGGATGAATTTCTTTCGCACACCGAACAATATCGGCGTGAGATCCTGGCCCATTGCTACCGGATGACGGGGTCCATCCACGATGCCGAAGACCTGGTGCAGGAGACTTACCTGCGCGGATGGAAGGCGTACGACCGGTTCGAGGGCAAGTCGTCGCTGCGCACCTGGCTGTACCGGATCGCCACCAACACCTGTCTGACGGCGCTCGAGGGCAAGCAGCGCCGTCCACTGCCGACCGGGCTGGGAGCGCCCAGCGCCAACCCGCTCGATGAGTTGGACGAACGCGCCGAGATCCCGTGGCTGGAGCCGCTGCCCGACGACGCCACGGACCCGGCCAGCATCGTGGGATCACGGGAGTCGGTGCGCCTGGCTTTTGTCGCCGCCTTGCAGCACCTACCCGCCAAGCAGCGCGCGGTGCTGGTGCTGCGCGAGGTACTGCAGTGGAAGGCCCAAGAGGTCGCCGAGGCCATCGGCTCCACCACCGCCGCTGTGAACAGCCTGTTGCAGCGCGCCCGAGCGCAGCTGCAGGAGGTGTCGCCGCAAGAAGACAACCTGCTGGAGCCAGAGGACCCGATGCTGCGCGAGCAGCTCCGCCAGTACATCAACGCTTTCGAGCGCTACGACGTTGACGCCATCGCGAAAATGTTTACCACCGAGGCGATTTGGGAGATGCCTCCGTTCACCGGTTGGTATCAGGGCGGACAGAGCATCGGCGCGCTCATCAAGGAACAATGCCCCGCCGAGCATGCCGGCGATATGCGCCTCATCGAAACGTCCGCCAATGGTCAGCCGGCGATCGGCCTCTATATGCGCGAGGGCGACGGGGTGCACCGCCCGTTTCAGATGCACGTCTTGGACGTCACCCAAGACGGCGTGGCCCATGTGGTGTGCTTCTTCGATATCTCGCTGTTCGAGAAGTTCGGTCTGCCAAGCGAAATCACCGACCTCGAAACCTAGGTTGTGGCGGATTCGTCTCGCATTTTCGCGCCACAACCTCGGTCTCGACGCAGGACTACCGCGGCGCGAGACTCCCCGGGAACAGATACTGGTCCGAGGGCCTGGTCACGCTGTGGAACCAGGCGGTGAAGAATCCGGACAAGTCGTTACCGGCAACCTTCTGCACATACGCCTCGAACTGCGGCCAGGTGGCGTTACCCCACCGATGCGCTGAGGGCCACGATCGCAGGATCTCCAGGAATGCCTTGTCCCCGATGGTGCGTCGCAGCGCGTGCAGCGCCAGCGGACCCTTGCCATACACACCCAGCGGATTGAAGACCTCGTCGGCGCTGCATTCGACGTCACCCGGGCACATGTCGTAGAGCAGGTTCCCCCAGACCTTGTCCTCATCCCAGATCTTCTCCACCGTCTTGCGGTAATGCTCGTCGATGGACTTGCCTTCCTTTTCCTCCGACCACATCCACGGCAGATAGGAGGCGAAGCACTCGTTGAGGCAGATATCGCGCCACTGCTCGACCGACACCAGATCGCCGTACCACTCGTGCGTGTTTTCGTGCACGATCGTCGACAGGCGGCCTGGCTCTTCGGTGTCGCGGCTGAAGGTGTAATAGGGACGCGTCTGAGTTTCCAAGGCGCTAAAGGCGATGTCCTCGCGGATCGGATCGGCGAAGATGCCTCCGGCCGCCACGTGCGGGTACTTCCCGAGCTTGGATTCCAGGAACGTGAGTATCTCCGGCAGGCGTGCCTCGGAATCCCCCGAACCGGCCTCGGGCGCAAAAGCACTCACCACGGGGGTGCCGCTGGACAGCGTAGACCGGAACACCGAGAAGTGATCCACGGCAAACGGAACGAGATACATGGCAACGGGATTCGGCTCATTCCAGGTGGTGGTGGTCCAGCCGCCCAACTCGGTGGCCTTGCCTTCCCGGCCGCCTGCCACGGCGGTCCATGAGGACGGAACGGTCGCCGTGAGCTTGAACGGGGCCTTGTTCACCGGGGTGTTGTTCGACGGGTACCAGTTCTCGGCTCCGTCGGGCTCGCCGCCCTTGGCGTACCCGCCGCTGGTACTGCGGACCCAGCCGGGCAGCGCACCGAGGTCGCGCTGCTGCGCCTCTTGCTGCTCGTTGAACGCGTAGGTGATCGTGGTGGTGAAGGAGCTTCCGGCGCGAATGCCCTTTTCCGGGGTGACGGTCATTTCGTGCTCGCCGCTGAATTCGGTGGCGGCCGGCCGGCCGTCCACGGATGCCGCCACAGTGCCCAGATCCGAGTAGTCCAGATTGAAGCTGGACAGGTTCTGGGTAGCAGCAGCCCGGATCACCATCGTGCCGTTCACGTCGGTGCTCTCAGGCTCGAACCGCAGCGTCAGGTCGTACTGGGTGACGCGATAGCCGCCGTTGCCATCCTGCGGAAAGTAACTGTCAATGCCGTTGGGTGATCCGGGCGTGAAGGTATCGGTGGCGTATGCGGGCGCCGCGGCGACGCCGCCACCGACGACGAGCACCGCGACAGCGGCAGGGATCCCGAGAATCCTGTGTGTCATGTGAGCCTTACGTAGAGCGGGCCCCTGTGACCCTCACGAGCGACTCTACGTAAGGCGGCACCGATCGTGCGGAGCTACTGCAGGTGAGCCGGATCCATCCAGCTGACCTCCCACACGTGTCCGTCCAGGTCACGAAACGAGCGTCCGTACATGAAGCCAAGCTCCTGTGCCGGCATCCAATCCACCCCGCCCGCGGCCAGCGCCGCATCGATCAGCTCATCCACCCCGTCCCGGCTGTCAGCCGAAACACACAGCAACACTTCGCGATTCTTTGAGGTGTCGGCAATGTCGTCGGCGATGAAGCCGCGGAAACGATCCTCCTCCAGCATCATCACCCAGCTCTGCTCGTTGACCGCCATGCAGAGGGTGTTCTCGTCACAGAACTGGTCGTTGAAGGAGAAGCCCAGGTGATCGAAGAACTTGCGGCTTGCCGCGGCATTGGCGATGGGAATGTTGACGAACAGCATGCGGGACATCGAGGCTCCTCGGTGCATGACGGCGGCATCTCCACCGTTCACCTGTATCGACAACCCGGTGTCCGGAAACTCATCGGTGGCCCCACACGAAGGCAGGCACGGTGGCCAAAGTGTCCGATAAGAATCGCAGTCTATCCGCGATCAGATCCGGCCCCAGATCCTCGAACTGCCACGTCCATAGCCACGCTCCGTCGAACCGTAACGGAAGTTCGGCATACCGCGGATCCTTCAGCATTCGCTCCATGTTCTGGGGGTTCAGCACGTCGTAGGCGAATCGAACGTCCTGTGCCACAACCCGAAAACGACGGTTGAAGTCATCCGATTCAAAAGTGATATCGCCGAGGGCTCTGGTCAGCATGTTCTCGGGGCAGATCTGTAACCATGGCAGCGTTGCGGGCATCACAAGAGCCACCACCGCGGTCCTTTTGACCTCGTTCTCCCCGTCCGCGGCGATCCGTTCGGCCTTGGAGTACGCCTCGAACGCCACGAAGGGCCTGCCCTCATACTGGCCGCGCACCACGTTGCAGGCACCGGGGAACGGCACGGCAATGACCGAGTTCGTATACCCGACCTGGCGCAGCACACTGTCATCCTCGGCAACGACGTGCCAGCCCTGGCCTGCCGCATGCGCGGCCAACGGAGAACTGGCCAGGTTCTTCCTGCGAAAGAGCCTGTAAGCGAGCAGGCCCAGCCCCAGTAACGGCCACACGACGACGAAGGCGGCACCGGCGTAGGCACCCATGTCTCCCCAGCTCATCGCCGATCCCATGCGTACTCCGGAACGCCGCGCAGGAGATCGATCAGATATCGGACATGTGGCTCTACCCACTCGGGTCGCAACGCTTCCCATCTCCACGTAAACAGGTTGGAATTGTCGAATCTCATAGGGAGCTGGAACCGCCGGTCAGTGAGCATACGGTGCATCGTGCTGGGATTCAGTACGTCGTAGGCGAAACGGTCGTTGTTGGTGCGGATGTGAAAACGCCGGTTGAAATCCTCCGACTCCAGCTTGAGGTCCCCGAGACCGATCGCATCCATGAGGCCGCCCAACGCTCCTTCCGACGTAACCAGCAACATGCTCGGTGACGGCGGTGTCCGAATGCAGCTCACCATCGCAGTGTGCGTCGTCTCCGTGTTGTCCGACGAGTTGCCCGTCCGGTAGGTGTAGGTAAACGACACGAAGGGCACCCCCTCGATTGCCCCGCGGATAACATCGGTGGCGGATCTGCTGTGCCCCACACCAAATGGTGCACACGCCGAAAGCCCGACCAGGCCTGGTTCGCTTTCGGCAGAACTCCATCCGCGACTGGATGCGAACGCCCACAGCCGTGCCAACCGTCGCCGGTGGTTCCGCCGGGCAGTCTGGAACAGCCAGATGCCCAGCACCGCCAATCCCCCGACAATGGCAGCGACAGTGCCGAGGCTCAGCAGGCCGAACAGCGTGCTCATCTACTGCTGCGGTGGCGGATTCAGGCGGTCAAAGGCTCCACGGATGTTCGGCACCGGCCGCGCCCCCGGATCGTCCAACTCGAAGTACTCGGCCTCGGTGAACCCGAACCACTTCGCGACAATGTTCGACGGCACCGTCTGCACCTTGGTGTTGAGAGCGCGCACATTCCCGTTGTAGAAGCGCCGGCCGGCCGCGATGCGGTCTTCGGTGTTGGCGAGCTCGCTCTGCAGCGCTACGAAGTTCTGAATCGACTGCAGCTGTGGGTAGCTCTCGGCGATGGCGAAGAACCTCCCCAACGCTCCGGAGAGCTGCTGCTCGGCCTGAGCCTGCGCCGCGACGCCCTGATGCGTGGTGGCCGCGTCGCGGGCAAGGTTGCGCGCGGCGGTCACCTGCTGCAGCGTGTCCCGCTCGAACTGCGCTGCCGCGCTCGCGGTTTCGATGAGGTTGGGAATGAGGTCATGACGCCGCTGCAGTTCGACGTCAATCTGTTTCCACGCCTCCTGGACCAGATTACGGATTCGGACGAATCCGTTGTACGTGGTCAGGAGCCATAGTCCGATTATCAGCGCGAAGAACACCGCGACGACGATCACGATCAGAACTGGGGTCATTTTCTTCTCCTAGTGTCGTTCCCACGCATACGCCGGGACGGATTCGACGGTATCGATCAGGTATTGCACCTCACGGGCGATCCTCTGCTCGTCGAGCTTGCCGCGACGCCAGGTCAGCAGTCTCCCGTTCTCGAATCGCAAGGGCTGCGAATACCTTTGGTCATCCAACATTCGTTCCATGGTCCGCGGATT
>NZ_MAEV01000026.1:0-112341 GCF_002013385.1 Mycobacterium sp. D16R24
CGTATACGCTCACTCAAAAGAACGGTTACGTTCTTTAAACGTACAGCGCTGTGCGGGAAGGGGTTCGCGTGACATCCGCCGTATTCTGGAGGCGTTCGGCTAGACCGGGAAAGCGCCCGGCCCGAGCCGGGCATGTGCCGGGTGAACCGGGCTTCTGGGTGATCATCTTCGGTGATCTCTGCGCTTTCACCCTGTTTTTCGCTCTGTATCTGGGGCAACGCGCACACGATCACGATATTTTCGTGGCGGGCGAGCGCAAACTCGCGGTGGGGTACGGAGCGGTGATGACGCTCCTGCTACTGACCAGCTCATTACTGGTGGTCCGAGGAGTCCAACGGGTTCGTGAACAACGTTGGGGCGCAGGAATGTTCGGGGGAGCACTGGCGTGTGCAGCTGCATTCGTGTCGCTCAAGGTCATCGAGTGGTCATCGCATGTGAGCTCCGGCGATCTGTTGGGCAGCGACGGATTCTGGTCCTGGTACTTCGTCCTCACCGGATTGCATCTTCTGCACGTATTGTTGGGAATGGTGCTGTTGGGTTACCTGCAATGGGAATCGCGGCGTCCCAAAGAGGCGCTTTCTCGCATGCACTACATCGAGTGCTCCGCACTTTTCTGGCACATGGTGGACCTGCTGTGGGTCCTGATATTCCCGTTGCTCTATTTCATGAGGTGATGTGTGATGGTACTTGTTCGCGACCGAATTACGGTTGTCTGGTTGGTCCTGATGGTCGCCACTGCGGCCAACTGGTGGCTGGGTCGTGCGTCCGGACTGTCGATGATCGACGCGACCATCCCCAATATCTTGATTATTGCGGTGAGCCTTTTCAAGGCGTTCCTGGTTGGTCGCTACTTCATGGAAGTCGTAGATGCCCCGCGCTGGCTCCGGCGAACGATGGAAATATATGTGGTGTGGGCATTTATCATTCTTTCGGCGGTGGTTCTAGCGATGGCATGAGCAAGCGGGTAGTCGGTGCGGTCCGTTGGCATCGATATACTCCGGAGTTGTGGACTCACGCCGCTCCGTGTTGTCGGGAACGCACGGTGCCGACATGCCGGCCCTGCCGCGTGGCCGAGGGAAGCTGCCTGAGAGCGTCATAAAAGAGGCGCAGTACCGCCGGATGCTGCGGGCCGCGGTATCGGCGATTGCTGAAAAAGGTTATGCCGAAGTCACTGTCGCGGACATCGTCACCCGTGCGCGCGTCTCGCGGAAGGTCTTCTACGAGCACTTCAGTCATAAGAAAGACTGCTTCTTGGCAACGGTGCAGGACGGCGCTGAGTTGATCTTCGAGAGGCTAGTCGCCGCTGCCCAGAGCGCAGAACCGGGAGAAGAATTGCGCGGCGCCATGCGCGCGTACCTCCGGTTGGTCACGGAAGAGCCAGAGTTCATCCGGTGCTTCGGTATCGAGTTGTACGCGGCGGGTGACGACGGACTGCGGCTCCGCCAGGAAGCCTACAAGCGATATGCCGCGTTGCTACGGGCTTTGGTGAACGGCACTGCCGTCGGTAGTGACATCGAGCCCGTCGAACTTAGATCGAGGGACCGTGCGGTCATCGCCGCACTCGCCGAGCTAGTCGTCGCCAACATGCTCAACGGAATGATCGAGCAGATGCTCGAACTTGAAGACGACATCGTTTCCATCGTGCGCGCGCTTTACCGCGACGACATCTGATCGATCTGAACTCCCAGTGTCGCAACGTTTTTAAGCGACGGACGCCGAGCTCTCAAACCTCTTTGCAATAGTTTGGCGCTGCTATTGACTGCGGCGTCAGGCGCCCTTACTATCATCGTTAATAAAAGAACGATGTCGTATTTTTGTATGGATCATGAAGGGCCCCAACGGTGAACATCGAGGCGATGGTCGACAGAAGAGTGATGCGTGGGTGCGTCGGGGTCGCACTGGTGGGCATTGCGATGTTCGCGGGCGGCCTGTTCATCATGGGATTTATTCCACCGCCCTCGCCGAACGCGTCGACAGCCGAAATCGCAGGTCTGTGGCAATTGAATAGCGCCAGCATCCGGGTTGGAGTGATCGTCGCCGTGATCGGCGCTACCTTGAGTACCGGGTATCCGGCGGTGCTTTCGGCCCTTGTGCGCAGGTGCGAAGGGCAGGACAGTCCGCTGACCTACTTCCAGGTGCAATTGGGCGCCATCAATTACACGTTCGCGGCCGCAGTGATGGCGGTCATGGGTGCCGTGGCCATTCGGGAGAGAGCACCCGAGACGTATCAGTTCTGGATGGATGTGTTGTGGCTGTTGCTCATTGGCGTTCCGTTTTTGGGTGACGTCCAGATGGTTGTCATCGCCGTTGCCGCGTTCCGGGATCGATCGCAGGCTGTCTTTCCCCGCTGGTATGCGTGGTACTCGCTATGGCAGGCGTTCATTACCGCCCCTGCAGGGGTGGTGTTCTTCATGCCGAAAGGGGGGATGTTCGGTTGGAACGGCGGAGTCTCGTTCTATTTCATCTTTCCGATGTTCTTCATTTGGGTTTGCGTAACAGCGAGGGTCCTGTGGTTGAGTAGCGGTCGGATTGGCGTGGTGACAAGTGATGCGGCATCCCATCCCTTCGTGCGGTGCGGTGCGCCTGGTCAGCTTGCGGCGCAAGAAGATTCAGGAGTCCTCAGGCGACAGGAGGAACTGACAATGCCCACGTCCGCCTCACGTGACTTCGGAGCAGGCCAATGACGACACAGAGCAATTGCGACGCGCGGCGGCCCCTGGACCGCGACGTCAGCGGCGAGGTGATCGGCTGGGGTCGGCGGTATGTCGCTTCGCATCCAGTAATGTCGTTGGACACCTTGGGTGGGCAGGTTGTGCTCGCAATTCGGACGGTGCAGTGTCTGTTCACGGACATTTTCGTTGGACGCTTGCAGTTCCGCGAGTTCGTGCAACAAGCGGCATTTATGGCCTCAACTGCTTTTGTTCCAACGATTTTCGTGACGATACCGATTGGCGTCACGTTGGCTATCCAGTTCAGTCTGCTGGCCGGACAGGTGGGCGCGACATCCTTAGCGGGCGCCGCGACCGGCCTTGCAGTGATCCGGCAGGGTGCGCCACTAGTGGCAGCCGTGCTCCTGGCGGCCGCCGTCGGTTCGGCGGTATGCGCGGACTTGGGTTCCCGGACGATGCGCGAGGAAATCGATGCGATGACGGTAATGGGTGTGTCTCCGATCCACCGCCTGGTCGTCCCACGCTTCGTGGCGGTCATCGTCGTCGGGATGGCACTTACCGGCCTGACGAGCTTTGTCGGCTTTCTCGCCGGCTATACGTTCAATGTCTACATGCAGAACGGCACCCCGGGATCATTCGTCGCGACCTTTTCCTCATTCGCGACGCTCGGGGATCTGATGCTGGCACTTGCCAAGGCTGTTGTCTTCGGCTGCATCGTGGCAATTGTGAGCTGTCACAAGGGATTAAGTACTCGTGGTGGCCCGGCTGGAGTGGCCAACTCCGTCAACGCTGCGGTGGTCGAGTCGATCCTGCTGCTGATGATTGTCAATGTCGTGATGACCCAGCTCTATATCGTCATCTTCCCCCGAGCGAGCTTCTGACACATGACTGCATCGACTCATCAACCGTTCCCTGGACTGCGGCCGGTAGTCACCACCGCGCGGGCCGCCGGCATGCTCGTAGCCAAGAGCGGTCACATCAGTTACTTCTTTCGAAACATCCTGATGTCCGTACCCTTTGTGGCACGGCGATATTCCAAGGAATTCATTCGAGTACTGGCCGACATCTCGTGGGGCAACGGGGCGATCGTGGTAGGCGGCGGCACGATTGGGGTCGCGATCGTGCTCGGTGCCACCGCAGGGGCATTGATCAGCGTGGAGGGTTACAACGCCCTCAACCTGCTCGGTCTGGGGCCAGCTACCGGATTGATTTCCTCATTCGTTGGGACGCGTGAACTCGCGCCGGTGATGATCGCTTTGGCGTTCGCAACGCAGGCCGGTTGCCGCTTCACGGCGCAGCTGGGCGCGATGCGCATCAATGAGGAGATTGACGCCCTAGATGCCCTCGCCATCAACTCCATTGCCTACCTTGTCACTACCCGTGTCATGGCAGCTGTCGCGGCCGCCATTCCGCTGTTCCTCATCTGCCTTGCCGCCGCGTACCTGACTGCTCAGATCGTGGCGGGTGCCGTCAGTGATCACTCGGTGGGCACTTACCTGCATTATTTCAACTTGGCGACCAGCGGGCGCGATGTCTTCTTCGCCGTCATCAAGGCTGTCGTCTTTGTCTTTACCGCATCGACGATGCAGTGCTATTACGGCTATTACGCCAGCGGTGGGCCTGCGGGCGTTGGTGTCGCGGCCGGGCGTGCTATGCGCGCCAGCATCACCGTCGTGATCATCGTGAACATGCTGCTCACCATGGCGCTGTGGAGCGTCGACTCGGGCGCAAGGTTCGGCGGATAGCATGCCAAACTCATTCGACTCTGACTTCCGCGGACCGTCGAACCGGCGCCTGTTCGTGGCGGGTGTGTGTTTCTGCGCTATTACTACCGGAATCATCCAACTGTGTCTGATGAAATCCCAAGGCAGACTTGACGACATCGTGCGGGTGAGCGCCGAGTTGGTCAACGTCGGCGATGGTCTGCCGGCCAAATCGGATGTGAAGTTCCGCGGCTTGCTGGTGGGTGAGGTTACCGAGGTTCAGCTGCGTGGAAGCGGCCAACCGAATACCGTGCGGATCAACCTTAAACCGCAATACGCGTCCCGGATTCCCGACACCGTCACCGCACGAGTCGTCCCATCGAACGTGTTCGCGGTTTCCTCGGTGCAGCTGGTCGCCAATGGTCCCCGCATCCTGCCACTGCACTCGGGCTCCGTGATTCGCGAAGACACCAGCTTGCCGACCGTTCTGTTTCAGTCGCTTCTGACGAAAGTTCGGCAGCTGCTCAAGTCTGTGAGCCGAGACAGTACCGACAACACCGTTGGAGTATTGGCAGCTCTAAGTGGCGCCACTGAAAGCCGCGGCAGTGCATTACGGGACGCGGGAGCCGACCTGAATGATATTGTCAGTCAACTGAATACGGTTATGGGCGGACATGACGAGCCCACCACCTTGTCGAGCCTCGCCACCGCTGCCCAAGCGCTGCGGCAGGCCGAGCCGGAACTGAGCGACGCGTTGGCGAACGCCGTGGCACCGATGCGCGCACTTGCCGAGACGCGGTCGCAGCTGACTGGCTTGCTATCGGCGGGCGTGCAGACGACCGGAACGCTTGGCGATGCGTTTGACAACCAAACAGATCGACTGATCGCCATCACCACGCAGCTGACGCCCGTCGTCGGGGTCCTTGCTGACAACTCGGACAAGTTCAGACCGATTGCCACCCGGATGGCGCGGATGGCCGAACGCGTCGAGGACACTTACGACACGGAGCGGCACAACTACGTCATCAAAGTTGTCGTAACCCTGGCACCCTACCGCCAGTACGTCCGTGCCGACTGCCCCCGCTACGGCGTGCTCGAGGGTCCCAGCTGTCAAACGGCCCCAGAGGTGCCCACCGCGCCGGACCTCCTCCCGGCCCTGGCTTCAATGGGAATTCCGCCTCCGCCGGGAGCCAACGAGAATCGCCCCAACCTCGCCCCGCCGCGTGATTCGGTACGGCATGCCGGCGAGGTGCCCGGTGGGATCGGTGCGGACGCGTCCCCCGCACCGATCCCATCCCTAAGCCCGGCAACGAATCCAGGGCCAGCCGACCATGCCGGGGCCCAACCCCAACCCGCAAGCTACGGCGGCACCGTCGGTCCGGTCGGCAGCTCAACCGAGGGTGCCCAACTGAGCCAGATCGTCGGCCACCACGCCAACTCTTCAGATCGCCTGCTGTTGGGGCCTGTGGTGCGCGGCACTGCGGTGCATATCGAACCGGACGTAGGGAGATAGCGCGGTGAACGTTCGGAAGGCGTCTATCGGCTTGGCCTTGTTTCTTGTGCTGTGCATATCGGTCACCTGGCTGGTGTCAGTTACTTTGCTGCGCAAGGTTAGTGGGCCAGTGAACACGTATTCGGCAGTGTTCACCAACGTGGCGGGTCTGCATGCGGGTGATGACGTTCGGGTCGCTGGAGTGCGTGTTGGCCGGGTGGAGAAGGTTGTGTTGGGAGATGACGCGCTAGCCAGCGTGACATTTCAGGTCCACCGGGAACAGACCCTTTACACCGACACTGTGGCATCGGTGACCTATCAAAACATCGTGGGACAGCGTTACCTCGGCCTGGCATCCGGGCGAGACGAGAAAAGACAGATTCTGGCCGATCATGGCCAGATACCCGTCGAGCGCACAGAGCCCTCGTTCGACATTACGCAGCTGCTGCGAGGATTTGAACCTCTCTTCGCGCTGTTGGACCCGCAGCAAGTAGACAACCTCACCAAAGGGATTATCCAAGCGTTGCAGGGAGATAGCAGTTCGGTGCTGACGCTCATTACACAGACATCGGCACTGGCCGAGCTATTCGCCGGCCCCGATCAGATCCTCGGGGATGTCATTACCAACCTGAACGACACGGTGGGCATCCTGGCGAACCAGAACACGAACCTGCAGTTGGTCATCTCCCGCACCCGAGAGCTGATGGTGGCGTTGGGAAACCGGCGGACCGATCTTGTCGCGTCGGTCGGATCTATCACCTCCACCGTGAACCGACTGGCGTCGATCGCAGGGAAGGTCCAACCGGATATCAACGAGCTGATGGTCCGTGAACCCGGCCTCACCGGTCATCTCAGCACTGATGCGCGTGAGCGATTCGCGTACTTCGGCGCCAATCTGCCTGCCATGTTGAAGGGTTTGGCCCGCTCGATGCAATCTGGGACCTACGCCGACGTGTATCCCTGCGATATCAACGTCACTATTTTCGACTTCCTCGGCCGACTGATCCCCGACATCGTGCGGGCGGCAACACCTGGAAACACCATGAAAAACACACCGATATGCAGGTAGGTCACGTCATGATCAAACGCGCATTCGCGGGCCTGAAGCTCAGACGCCCTCTTGAGGATTACAACAGGGTGCAGCTGGGTCTGGTCGCCCTGGCAGTGGTCGTTGTCGTGGTCGGCGCAATCGGCTTGGCCGGCGCCGTCAATGTGGGGAAAACCGTTTACCGGGCCGAGTTTTTGCAGGCGGCTTCCGTTCGTAAGGGTGACCAAGTCACGATCGCGGGCATCGCGGTAGGCAAGGTCGAGTCCCTGAAATTGGCAGGTGATCGCGTCGACATCCGGTTGTCCATCGACAAGAACGTCCACCTCGGCAGCGGCACTAGGGCGGACATCAGGCTGACGACGCTCCTGGGGTCCCGGTACATCGAGGTGACGCCCGGGCGCACGGGCGACCTCGCGGACCGCACGATTCCCCTGGAGAACACCGCGGCACCTTACGACCTGCAAACTGCTTTGGCCGATGCCACAACAACATTCGATCAGATAGACGCCGATCAAATCGCCGAGTCTATGACCATCGCGTCCCGCAGTCTCCATGGCCTGCCCGAGGCGCTCCCGGACGCACTGCGCAACCTGCGGTCATTGTCCAGAGTTGTCTCGGATCGGCGAGATCAGATCGGCACCCTGCTGGCAAGCACTGACACGCTTACCGCGACGATTTTGAGCCAAAAGGCGAATCTCGGGCTGCTGGTGACGCAAGGCCGCGACCTGCTGAAGGAAATCACCACGCGCCGCGCGGCGGTTGAACGACTGTTCGATGGCACTACCGCCATGGTGGCGACGCTGTCCCGAATCCTCAACGACGCACCCGCCCTCAACGACATGCTGGCGAGCGTTCGCGACTTCTCTCGAATGATCGCCGAGCACGACGCCCTGTTTCGTAATACGTTGCAGGTCTTGCCGATTGCCTTGCGAAACGCTGCAAATGCCTCGGGCAGCGGCACCGCTGTGGACGGGACATTCACATCAGGTCCGCTGATCGATTCGTGGATGTGCGCGATAAGCGGGCGCGCGAAGCAGTTCGGATTAGTCGAGTACTTCGAGGATTGCGCATGAGTAAAAGAGCAGCTATCTCACTGACAGCGGCGGTGGTCGCGATGGCCATCGCGACGATCGTGATGATCACCCGGGCCGAGACCAAACCGATGACGGTCACCGCGCATTTCGAGGACGCCATCGGGCTATACGAGGGCAACACCGTAGCGGTGTTGGGAATGTCGGTGGGTCATGTTTCCCGCATCACACCCCAGGGTGATTCTGTGGAGGTCACGTTGGTGCTCGACGGGGACGTCGACATACCTGCCGACGTCCAGGCGGTTACCGTCTCCACCTCGATTCTGACCGATCGGCACGTGGAACTCACTCCTCCTTACCGCAGCGGACCCACGTTGCGTGACGGAGACATCATCGGCCTCGGCCGGACCCGCACCCCCGTGGAGTTCGATAAGACGTTGGCGATGATCGACCGGCTGGCGGTGGCGCTGCGTGGCGACGGAGCAGGTGCCGGACCGCTGTCTGGCCTGGTGAACATCGGTGCGCAGATCGCGACCAATAACGGTGATGACATCAAGGGCGCCCTGGGGGAGTTGTCGTCGGCCCTGCGACTGGGATCGGACCACGGCGCACGTACCAAAGAGAACATCGACCAGATCGCCACCGGCCTCGACGTTCTCAGCCAATCAGCGGCGGATAACGAGCAGACGATTCGGGAGTTTGGGTCAAACATCCACCAACTCAGCACAATCCTGGCCGACGAGAGCCTCGGCGCCGGAACCACCGGCTCGAAGATCAACCAGATTCTTGAGCGGGCGGCCTCGGTGCTGGAAACGAATCGAGACGGACTCAAGATCACAGCAACAGATGCACGAACGATCACCCAGGCCCTCGTGGACTATCGGCGGGAGACGGCCGAGTTCTTCGACCTCGCCCCGCTGACCCTCGACAACGTTTGGAACGTCATCGACATGGACAACGGCGCAGTGCGACTTCACGCACTAGCGGACAAGATCGTCCTGGACAGTCAGCTCGCCAAGGAGATGTGCAATCTCATAGGTCTTCGGCAACTAGGTTGCGCCACCGGCACTCTGCGCGACTACGGGCCTGATTTTGGGCTCACCGGAATGCTCGAGCTCATGGCAGGAACCGCAAAATGAAAGCCCCGATCGGTCGCGCACGCGTCCTCATAGCCATCGGCGCCGTAACGGTACTATCCGGCTGTTCCACCGGGTTGGAGAGCCTCCCGTTGAGCACACCCTCGGTGGGCGGCGAAACCTACCGATTGACAGCGGTTTTCACCAATGCCCTGAACCTTCCCGCCCACGCCAAGGTGAAAGTCGGCGGTACAGACGTCGGGGAAGTCGACACGATCCACGCCAAGGAGTTCACTGCGCACGTCACAATGCGGATCCGACGCGATATTTCGGTGTACGCGGGGGCGACTGCCGAGCTTAGGTCCGCCACTCCACTTGGTGACCTCTTTGTCGCCATCCGGTCCGATCAAGGCACGTCGGCGAACGCCCAGCCCTTGACCGACGGCAGTACGATACCGCTAAGCGCAACTTCCGCGGGTGCCACCGTGGAGGAGCTGCTCAGCTCGGCGGCCGTACTTGTCAACGGCGGCGTAGTTCGAAGTCTGACCCACATCCTCAACGGCGCAGGCTCGGCCGTCGGCGACAGCGGTGCGAAAATTGCCGATCTGCTTCGTCAATCGAATGAACTGGTCGCGCGGCTCAACGCGCGTTCTGGGCAGATCAAGGATGCCCTTGATCACACTTCGAAGCTCGCGGCGGCCCTCTCCGCACGTCAAGACACGCTTACCAGCGCACTCTCGGCGGCCGACCCGGCAATCGCCGCCATCGCGGACAATCGAGACCAGATACTCACCCTGATTGACGCCGTCGCCCGCGTGACGCGACAACTCTCACGATTTCCTTCACTGCAGGGCACCGATACCCGCGGACTGATCGCCGACATCAACGCCCTGAGTGCGGCATTCAACGACGCGAGCGTTGACCCCGCGACCTCGCTGACTTCATTCAACCGAGTAATTCCACGGGTTCTCAAGGTGACCTCCGGGGCCAACCTGCACGCATCGGGCGATGTTGAGCAACTCATCCTCGGGGCCCTGCCCGATATGAACTACCCGGGCGATCCCATGGCACACGGGCCCGACGGCACCGATTGGCACGCGATGATCGGCAGCCTGCGATACCAGTGGAACCTTTTACTGAACAGAATCTACGGACCCCACCGATGAACGCTTCCAGACTCTTCTCACGATGCCTTGCCACGGTCGTCGACGCCATCAGGGCTCTTCAATCACGACGCGCGATCGTTGCGATTGTCGGGTTGATCTGCGCCTTTCTCTTAGCGTTGTGTTACGTCTCGGCGGGCGCACTTGGCTACAACCCGATCCGACCCACCATCGCGCTGCACGTACAGCTTCCCGAATCGGGTGGACTGCTCGCCGGTCAGGACGTGACCCTGCGAGGCGTCCACATTGGCACCGTTGAGGCCATCCAGGTGGCGGACGAGGGACTACTCGCGGACATCGCGATAAACCCCAGCGTCCACATTCCGAGGGATTCGGCGTTTCAGGTATCGGGCCTGTCGCCGGCCGGCGAACAATATCTCGACATCCGACCCGCCCACAAAGACGGCCCTTTCCTGCACGACGGCGACACCGTCACCATGAATCAGACCGCCATCCCCGTGCAGTTCTACAGACTGGTGACAGATGCCGAAGGGCTTCTCGCGCAGCTCGATCCGGCACAGCTCGCGGCGATGACGAAGGAAATCGGCGTTGGGAAAGAGGGTCCCAGGAAGCTAGCGGATATCCTCGACGGCGGGGTATTTCTCATATCAACACTGGATTCTGTACTGCCAGAGACCATTCGCCTGATCCGCAGCAGCCGCACCGTGTTGACGATGATTTCCGATGCCGGTCCGAAGTTGCGTGAAACCGGAGCGAATGTGCGCGACGTAGTGGCGGGCGCCAGCCGAATGGAGGGTGGCTATCGGACGCTGGTGGGCGCCGGCAGTCGGCCACTGTCGGCGCTAGATTCCGTGATCACCGACAACTCGGACACTATGGTGCAGTTACTCGGCAATCTGACCACCGTCGCGCAGCTGTCCTACGTGCGGGTGCCCGCGTTGAAGGCACTCTTTCCTACTGTCGAGCAACGTGGTTCGGTTCTCGACGCCGTGGGCTCCATTTTCCACGATGGTTATGTCTGGGAGGTCGTCGACCCGTACCCACGCTATTCATGTGACTACGACCTGCCGCGGCACCCGCCGTCGCAAGCGGATTTTCCGGAGCCTTATCGGTACACCTACTGCGCCAACCCGGATCCCGCGGTTCTCGTCCGGGGTGCGCGCAATGCACCGCGGCCACCCGGCGATGACACCGCGGGACCACCCCCAGGATACGACCGTATGGCGGTAACCGACCCGACTCCGGTTGGCCCCAACACCATTCCCACGCCGTACGGCGGTCCACCGCCGGATCTGGCACCGCCACCGAAGTAGAACCAGGAGGATCTGTGCCTAAGCGAATGCCGCCGACGAACGTGTTCGACGCGATCGTCGAACAAGACATAGCCGAGCCGCGTCCGGATCGACGGGGCAGGCTCACCCGACGACTGCTACTCGGCTGCACCCTATCGACCCTGCTCGCCGCGGTAGGTGTAGCCGCCTTCCTCGGGTGGCAGCTCAAACGTCAAGACGAGATGCTGGACACCCGACGCGCGGCGTTGGCAGTTGCCAACGATTACGCGGTGGTCCTCACCAGTATCGACAGCGCCAAGGTGGACGAGAACTATGCCAAGGTGCTCGACGGCGCCACCGGTGAATTCCGAGACACATACGGTAAATCCGCCGCCCAACTACGCCAACTGTTGGTCGACAACAAGGCCGTCAGCCGCAGCGTCGTGGTCGATTCCGCCATCAAATCAGCCACCCCAAACAAGGTCGAGGTCTTGCTCTTCATCGACCAATCGATATCCAACGTGGCCAACCCCACTCCCCGAATCGATCGCAGCCGAGTAGTGATCACCCTGGAGCACATCGCAAACCGTTGGCTAGCAAGCAAAGTAGACATCAAGTAGGGATCATGGGCAACACTATCTTCAGGGCGATACTTGGTGCGGTATGTATCGGCTTCACCACACTGGCGGCCGCCTCGCCGGCACGGGCTGACAACGTGTGCGACGCGGCATTGGATGGTCAGTGGGATCGTCGCAATGACACGTGTACAACGATGATCGTTTCACAGCGCCAAGCGGTGATGGCCCTGAAAGTGGACCTGCCGCAAGATCTCATCGCCCACCCCACGCTCGGCCCGCCACTCCTCGGCTACCTGCGAGATCGCGCCCAGACCTGGCGCGCCGAGGGACGTCGAATGGTGCGCGCCAGCGATGTCACGATCGACCATCGAACGTACGCGCACAAGACCGTCAGATCGGTGGTGTTCCACGAGTTCCAGCAGACCGTGGGCAACCCGGCCAACAACGCCTTTCAGAGCTTCACCTTCGACCTCGACACCGGCAGACAACTTGCGCTCGCCGATCTTTTGCGGCCCGGTGTCGATCCGCGGACGACGCTGCCACCGCTGGCCAGGCCATTTCTCACCGAATCGCTCGACCATGCGCGACCACCCCACGACACAGGGACCTATCCATTCACCACCGACCGATTCGAACCACAGGCAGGCGCTTCTAACTACTCCGGCGACTACCGAGCATTCGCGTTGACCCCAGACGAACTGATCCTCTTCATGCCAGACCGACCCATGGCCCACGAGAATCCATGGCCCCAGGACCGGTTGGTGTGGTCCATGGACGGCGGCGCGGTCGAAACCCACATCCCTCTGGCCGCTCTCCGCTCGATCCTCCGCCAAGACCTGACCATGTACTAGTAATGGTTGAATTTATTGAAAGGCATTGAATAACAATATTTTTCGCGGAGACCGCGGTCACTGACCGTGCAAACGATTAGCTTCAGTGGAAGCTGAATTTCTCATACCTAGAACCGAACTCATACCTAGAAAACGGAACAGGTGGCGCACCGATGCCCTATGCAACTCATTACCGGATGTATATCAACGGCGAGTGGGTGGACTCGCCGTCTGTGGTCGAAATCCATTCGCCCACAGATGGATCGCTGGTCGCTACGGTCGCTGAAGGCGATGCGGATGCAGTAGATCGGGCGGTCGCCGCGGCAAGTGCGGCGCATAATTCGGGGATCTGGCGTGACCGGCCTCCAGCCGAGCGCGCGGCGGTCCTGGATGACATCGCGGACCGCCTCGAGGCGAGAGTAGATGAGCTCGTTGCGTTGCAGGTCCGTGAGAACGGCGCGACGATACGTGCGGCGGCCTCGTTTTTGGTCGGCTATTCGATTGCCCATCTTCGCTACTTCGCTGGTCTTGCCAGGATGTTTCCGTTCGAGTAACTCGGAGAGCTCCTCGAATCACCCACGCTCGCAACCGGAATTGTCCGAAATGAACCAGTCGGCGTATGCGGCGCTATTGTGCCGTGGAACTTTCCTTTGTTGATAGCGGTGTGGAAGCTGGGGCCGGCGCTGGCTGCGGGTAACACGATGGTTGTGAAACCCGATGAGCAGACACCACTGACGTTGCTTGAGCTTGTTCGCGCTGCCGACGAGGCGGGGCTTCCGGCGGGCGTGCTAAATGTAGTGACTGGCCCGGGCCCCACCACGGGAGCGAGGCTGGTCGAGCACCCCGATGTTCGCAAGATCGCGTTCACCGGCTCGACCGAAGTGGGCAGGCAAGTGATGCGCGGTGCCGCCGACAACATTAAGAAGGTCACCCTCGAACTTGGTGGTAAGGGCGCCAACATCGTCTTGGACGACGCCGATATCGATCTCGCGGTCGACGGCGCGCTGTTCGGGTTCCTTCTGCTCAGCGGCCAGGTCTGTCTGTCTGGGACACGGCTGCTGCTTCCAGCTTCCATCCACGACGCCTTCGTGGAGAAGCTGGTCGCCCGCATTGCAACGATCACTATGGGTGATCCGATGGATATCGGAACCGACATCGGCCCACTTGTATCGCTGAAGCAGAAGCAGCGGGTGGAGAAGTACATAGCGCTGGGTCAAGAGGAAGGTGCGACGGTTGCCTACCAAGGGACAACACCGCAGGACCCCGCTTTGGCCAGTGGGCACTGGGTGGCCCCGGTGATTTTCACCGACGTCACGAACGACATGAGGATCGCTCGTGAGGAGATCTTCGGACCGGTTCTCGCAGTGATTCGGTACGAGGATGATGAGGATGCAGTGCGGATCGCGAACGACAGCGAATATGGGCTATCGGCGGGCGTGTGGAGTACCGATAACCAGCGAGCCCTGACGTTGGCACGTCGACTTGATGCGGGGACCGTCTGGATCAATGACTGGCACATGCTGGACTGCCAGCACCCCTTTGGGGGTTTTAAGCAGTCGGGTCTCGGACGTGAACTAGGCCCCGATGCTCTGCGTGAATATCTCGAGCCGAAGTTGATACGTGTCGACATGACAAATGACAGGGCTAAGCGCGCGTTCTCACTGGTTGTGCCTGCGCCTGCCTGACCACCGAGCCCAACGGACTATTCGACGCGTGTTCGGACGATTAGCAGTCGCTCGCATCGTTGTGTTGTTGGAGCGGCGCTGTCGTCGGTGGACACGGCTCGTCACCCCGAACCTCGTCGATAAATAAACCTTGAGAAGGAGAATACCGATGAAGACAACAGCGGCAGTACTTCTAGAAGCAGGCAAGCCGTTCGAGATCATGGAGCTCGACCTAGATGGGCCCGGCGACGGCGAGGTGCTGATCAACTACACCGCTGCGGGACTGTGTCATTCAGACTTGCATCTCACTGAGGGGGACCTGCCTCCGCGGTACCCCATCATCGGCGGGCACGAGGGTGCGGGCATCATCGAAGACGTGGGGCCGGGCGTCACCAAGGTCAAACCCGGAGACCACGTGGTGTGCAGCTTCATCCCGACCTGCGGTCATTGCCGATACTGTTCGACCGGCAGACAGGGCCTGTGCGATATGGGCGCTACTATCCTGGAGGGCTGCATGCCCGACGGGACATTCCGATTCCGTAGCGGTGGAACCGATTTCGGTCAGATGTGCATGCTTGGGACCTTTGCTCAGAAGGCAACTATCTCACAGTACTCAGTGGTTAAGATCGACGACTGGATTCCGCTTGAGACGGCGGTGCTTGTCGGATGTGGTGTACCTACAGGATGGGGCAGTGCGACCTACGCAGGTGGGGTGCGGCCGGGAGATATCGCGGTGGTGTACGGGGTCGGTGGTATCGGCATCAACGCCGTGCAAGGCGCGGCGCAGGCTGGTGCAAAGTACATCGTGGCCATTGACCCCGTGCCGTTCAAACGTGACATGGCATCCAAATTCGGTGCCACGCATACCTTCGCAACCGCAGAAGAAGCCGCCGAAAAGCTCATCGAGCTGTCCTGGGGACAAGGCGCCGATCAGGCGATCATCACGGTCGGGGTGGTGGACGAGGAGGTCGTCACTGCCGCGTTCAATGCCATCGGCAAAGGCGGCACCGTGGTGGTGACCGGTCTGGCGAATCCAGAGAAGCTGACGGTTCATGTGTCCGGAATGGAGATGGTGCTATCGGGAAAGACCATCAAGGGAAGCCTCTTCGGCTCCGCTAATCCGCAGTACGACATCGTGCGGCTGCTTCGGCTCTACAACGACGGCCAGCTACAGCTCGACGAGCTGGTGACCACCAGGTACCGACTGGAGGACATCAATCAGGGTTACCAGGACCTGCGGGACGGCAAGAACATTCGCGGAGTAATCGTGCACTGATCTGCGGTGTGGTCAGAGTGGCCGTCCGGCCGAAATCGCGATTATGCGCCTGCGCCGGTACGGATCATGGCGCTCGGATGAACCCGGGCCTGCACCTGCAACCTGTCCACCTGCCAATCGAGTGCCTCAGTGTGTCTCAGTTGACGCTTCGAACAAGGAGTCGAATTGCCTACCAGCGCCGTGACAGTGAGTTCCGGTATGAAGTCGTATGACGTGGGACCGACGTGCACCCCGATCCGCGAGGGCACGATCGGGGTGAATTTCGAGCGGACGGTAGCGGCTAATCCGGACGTTGAGGCGCTCGTTGAGGTGGCCGGTGGCCGCCGCTGGACCTACCGGGAGCTTGATGCCGAGATCAACCGGGTGGCAAGGGGGTTGATGGCTCTTGGGATCGATCATGGTGACCGGGTAGGCATTTGGGCGCCGAACTGTGCGGAGTGGACTATCACCCAGTTCGCTACGGCGAAGATCGGCGCGATCCTGGTCAATATCAACCCGGCGTATCGCACCCACGAACTGGTATATGTGCTCAACCAGTCTGGGGTGCGGATGCTGATATCGGCCACCGCGTTCAAGTCCTCGGACTATGTGGCAATGGTGGCGCAGGTGCGTGCTAAGGCGGTGGACTTGGAAGAGGTGCTGTTCCTGGGTACCCCGGACTGGGACCGGTTGCGCAGCGGCGCCAGCCGAGTCAGCCACGACGAGTTGGCTGAGCGGTCGGCAAGCCTGGCCAACACCGACCCGATCAACATTCAATACACTTCCGGGACAACAGGGTTTCCAAAGGGTGCCACGCTGTCGCACCGCAACATTCTCAACAACGGCTTCTTTGTCGCCGAACAGATCAAGTTGGCCCCCGGTGACCGAATGTGTATTCCGGTGCCGTTCTACCACTGCTTCGGCATGGTGATAGGCAACCTTGGCTGCGTAACTCACGGTGCCACCATGGTGATCCCGGCGCCCGGGTTCGACCCGGGACTGACACTGGAGGGAATCGAAAAGGAAAGGTGTACCGGCGTTTACGGCGTTCCGACGATGTTCATCGCGATGCAGAACCACCCCGACTTCGCGGACCGTAACCTATCGACGCTTCGCACCGGGATCATGGCCGGCGCGGTGTGCCCGATCGAGGTGATGAAGCGATGCATCGAGGACATGAACATGTCCGAGGTCGCTATCGCCTACGGCATGACCGAAACCTCGCCCGTGTCGTGCCAGACCCTGATCGATGACGACCTGGAACGGCGTACCTCCTCGATCGGGCGCGCACATCCGCACGTGGAGATCAAGATCGTCGACCCAGACACGGGCCAGACCGTCGAACGCGGGCAGCCGGGCGAGTTCTGCACCCGCGGCTACTCGGTGATGCTCGGGTACTGGAACGATCCCGAAAAGACCAGTGAAGCAATTGATTCCGAAGGATGGATACACACCGGCGACCTCGCGGTGATGCGCGAAGACGGCTACTGCAACGTCGTCGGACGGATCAAAGACATGGTGATCCGCGGCGGGGAGAACATCTACCCGCGCGAGATCGAGGAATTCCTCTACACCCACCCTGACATCGAGGACGCACAGGTCACCGGGGTGCCGGACGAGAAGTACGGCGAAGAGGTCTGCGCCTGGATTCGGATGAAACCGGGTCGCCCACCTCTGGATGCCGCCACAGTGCGAAGCTACGCCACCGGCAAGCTCGCACATTACAAGATCCCGCGTTACGTCCAAATCGTGGACGAATTCCCGATGACAGTCACAGGCAAAGTCCGCAAAGCCGAACTACGCGCCACGATGTCCAAACAACTCGGACTCACCCCACCGGCGCAGTAACCACCCCGCTGTTGCCTTTCAGCATTTGGATCACGCGGTGGCGGCAACGGTGAAGCACACCTGCCTCGAAGGAGATCGCAATGAGGTCTCCGGAAGGCGTACTTCGGCCGGAGATTGCCATGTCTTGGGAGCGGTCGGCTCAAGCAGATTGGCCAGGGCGGCATTTCCGTCAGTCGAGGCATCTGCAGAAGAGGCAGAGTCATTGAGGGTGATGTTGCGGCCCTGCCGATTCTCTACGAGTTGTCATGTCGGATCGCGGGGACTCCGACTCAACAAGTCCGTCGGCGAGGCACCGTAGTTGTTCGAACGCTTATCTTCCGAGCCGCCCAGATAGTAGGTGGGCCTGTTCTAGTAGTAGCTTGCCGAGTTCGGGCCTGCGCTGTGGTTTGAAGCGTGTCTCGACGCCGGTCAGACTCAGCGCCCACGCCGGCCGACCCTGAGTGTCGAACACCGCGGCGCCGATCCCCCAGCTACCTTCGACGAGTAGTGCGGGGTTCACGGCATACCCCGTGATTCGGGTGGATTCGATCCGCTGCCGGATTGCTGTCTCGGAATGCTCATCTCCCCAAGATGAATGGAGTTGTACCCGTGTGAAGTAGTCGTCGATGTCGCGGGTGGGCAGGTGGCTCAAGATCGCTAGGCCGGCCGACGCGACGCCCAAAGGAAAGCGGATTCCCACATGCAGGACGTGTGAGCGCAGCGGGAAACTGCCTTCGGCGCCGAGAATGCACACGGTTTCATCCCCTCTGCGGGCGGACAAGAATGCGCTCTCGCCAGTTTCTCGGACCAGTCGGTCGATGATGTCGCGGGCTTGATCGGCGATGTCGTACCTGCTGGCTGCGCTGGCGCCCAGCAGGTACAACTCTGGGCCCAGCGACCACTGTCCGGTTTTGGTGTCGCGGTCGATGAGGCCCTCGGAGACAAGGGCGGCCAGCAGGCGATGGGCCGTTGGCCGGGGCAAGTCCGCCGCTGTCGCCAGTTCGGTGGTCGAGGCACCGTTTGGCTCAGCCGCGCCTACCGCGCGTAACAACGTACCTACCCGTGCGACCACATTGGGTCTCCGCTGCGTGTCCGTCACGCGGGTCAGTCTAGGCGGTCACTGAATGAAAGCCTAAGCCTCTCATGCTCATCTGACGAGCAGTTTACGCGCGAATAACAGAACCACTTGACGCTTTGAACTGGCATCTTGTTCACTCGAAGGGAGCACAAAAGCGTTTGTTCAGTGAACGTGATGGAGAGGGGCTCGATGGAATCCAAGGTTTACGGGTCGGCGGCCGAGGCGGTCGCGGATATTCCCGACGGCGCCAGGCTTGCGGTCGGCGGCTTCGGGTTGTGTGGAGTCCCGGACAAACTGATTGAAGTGCTGGCTGAGTCGGCAGTGACTGATCTTGAGGTCTTCTCCAACAACTGTGGGGTCGATGATTATGGGTTGGGGATCCTGTTGTCCCAGAGACGGATTCGGCGTGTCACTGCCTCGTATGTCGGCGAGAATAAAGAGTTCGCCCGGCAGTACCTGGCCGGCGAGCTTGAGGTCGAGCTGACGCCCCAGGGCACCCTCGCTGAACGGCTACGCGCCGGCGGCGTTGGGATTCCGGCATTCTTTACCCCCGCCGGCGTCGGTAGCCCGGTGTCCGAGGGTGGCCTGCCGTGGCGGTACGCACCGGACGGGTCGATTGCGATCCCCTCGCCGCCCAAAGAGACCCGCGTATTCGGTGAGATGCGATACGTCTTGGAGGAGGCGATCAATGCCGATTACGCGCTTGTCCATGCCGCATTGGGTGACACGGACGGCAATCTTGTGTTCAACAAGACTGCAATGAACTTCAATCCGTTGGCCGCAATGGCGGCGCGGATCACCATCGCTCAGGTCGAACAGCTCGTCGAACCGGGTGAGATCGATCCAGGCGCCGTCCACCTCCCAGGGGTCTTTGTACAGCGCATCGTGCATATCGGGCCGCAGGCCAAACGCATAGAGAAGCGGACTATCCGCACCGTAGAGGGAATTGAGGAATGAGCGCTTCGAATATCACCGGATGGAGCCGGAATCAGATAGCGGCCCGCGCGGCCGCGGATATGATCGATGGCGAGTACGTCAACCTCGGTATTGGTCTGCCCACCCTGATCCCGGGATATCTCACCGACGATGTGCGGGTGATCCTGCATTCTGAGAATGGCATCCTGGGAACTGGTCCTTACCCCACCAACGACGCCGTGGACGCCGAGCTCATCAACGCGGGCAAAGAGACCGTCACCGTCAATGACGGTGCGGCATACTTCGATTCGGCGCTGTCGTTCGGCATGATCCGTGGCGGTCACATCGATACTGCGTTCCTCGGTGGCATGGAGGTGTCCAAGACGGGTGACCTCGCCAACTGGATGGTGCCCGGCAAGATGGTGAAGGGCATGGGCGGGGCCATGGACCTGGTGCACGGCGCGGCCCGGGTCATCGTCGTTATGGAACACACCGACCGCAGTGGCAAGCCGAAAATTGTTGATGAGTGCACACTTCCGTTGACCGGGCAGGGCGTCGTCGATCGCGTTATCACCAACCTCGCCGTCATCGACGTGGTCGGGGATGGGGCCCTCGTTCTGCGCGAGCTTGCCCCCGGTGTCACCGCCGCCGCCGTCATCGCCGCCACGGGTGCCGAACTCAAGGTGGAGCTGTCATGAGCGCGGACAATCGGTCGGTCATCGTCGCGGGCGCACGCACCCCGGTGGGCCGTCTCATGGGTTCCCTCGCGGGCTTCTCGGGCTCCGACCTCGGCGGCATAGCGATCAAGGCGGCCTTGGAGAAAGCCGGTGTATCCGGCGATCAGGTGCAGTACGTCATCATGGGCCAGGTCCTCACGGCTGGTGCGGGACAGATACCTGCCCGCCAAGCCGCTGTCGCGGGGGGTATTCCCATGTCCGTGCCCTCGCTGACTGTCAACAAGGTGTGCCTGTCGGGCATCGACGCAATTATCTTGGCAGACCAGGCGATTCGGGCTGGCGATGTCGACATAGTGGTGGCGGGCGGCCAGGAGTCAATGACACAAGCTCCCCACATGCTGGGGAAGTCGCGAACCGGTTTCAAGTACGGCGATATCACGCTGAAGGACCACCTTGCCTACGACGGTCTCCACGACGTCTTCACCGACCAGGCCATGGGCGCTCTCAGCGAGGGAGCTAATGCGCTCAGCCGCGAGGAGCAGGATGAGTTCGCTGCTGCCTCGCATCAGCGTGCCGCGGCGGCCTGGAAGAACGGAATTTTCGACAACGAAGTCGCGGCGGTATCGATTCCCCAGCGCCGTGGTGATGCCCTCATGGTGGCGGAGGATGAAGGTGTCCGCCCGGAAACCACCACCGCTTCGCTGTCTGGCCTGCGTCCGGCATTCAGCAAGACGGGTACCATCACCGCGGGCAACGCCTCGACCATCAACGACGGCGCGGCGGCGGTCGTGGTGATGCGCAAAGCTAAAGCTATGGAGCTGGGGCTGAACTGGATTGCTGAGGTCGGTCCGCACGCCACGGTGGCGGGACCTGATTCGACGCTGCAGCAGCAACCGGCTAACGCGATCGCCGCCGCGTGCGCGCGGGCCAAAATCGACCCGGCAACACTGGATCTCGTTGAGATCAACGAGGCGTTCGCGGCGGTGGGCATCGCGTCGACACGTGCACTGGGATTGGATCTGTCGAAGGTCAATGTCAACGGTGGAGCCATTTCGATCGGGCATCCGCTCGGGATGTCCGGAGCCAGGATAACCCTGCACCTCGCGCTCGAATTGCAGAGACGTGGTGGCGGAGTCGGGGCGTCCGCCTTGTGTGGTGGCGGTGGACAAGGCTCGGCGCTGATATTGCGTGTGCCAGTCCGGTAAGCCTGCATGCGACGGTTGGTGGACTGGACTCGACACCGCTCCCGTCGGTGGCGAGCTGCCGCTACTGTTGCGTGTCCACAAGATCCTGGTTCGGTTAGCGAATGTCTCTTGGGCAGGCCCCTTCCCGGCCCGAGTCCAGGATCGCCTCCGGTGCATAGGTCGCTACCGACGTATGCGTCGGATAGGAACTAGCCGTAATACCAGTCGATTTCACCTCTACGGATCCGATAACGACTAACTGAACAGAACAGGGGTTGCCACATGGGTATAGGCATCGATGTAGACGGACTGAGTAAATCGTTCGGATCGTCAAAAATCTGGGAAGACGTCACGATGTCAATTCCCGCCGGTGAGGTCAGTGTGCTGCTCGGCCCGTCGGGTACCGGTAAGTCGGTGTTCTTGAAGTCACTCATCGGCCTGCTGCGCCCGGAGCATGGCTCGATCGTCATCGGCGGGGCAAACATCCTTGAGTGCTCGTCCAAGGAGTTGTACGAGATACGCAAGCTGTTCGGTGTCATGTTCCAGGATGGTGCGCTGTTCGGGTCGATGAACATCTACGACAACACTGCCTTCCCTCTGCGCGAACATACAAAGAGGTCGGAAGCCCAGATCCGCGAGATTGTCATGGAGAAGCTGGAACTGGTGGGTATGCCCAACGATGGGCACAAGTTCCCCGGTGAGATCTCCGGCGGCATGCGCAAGCGGGCGGGGCTGGCCCGCTCGCTGGTGCTGGACCCGCAGATCATCCTCTGCGACGAGCCTGACTCCGGTCTGGATCCGGTGCGTACCGCCTATCTGAGCCAGCTGCTCATTGACATCAACGCCCAGATTGACGCCACGATCCTGATCGTGACGCACAACATCAACATCGCCCGTACCGTTCCGGACAACATGGGCATGTTGTTCCGCAAGCGGCTGGTGACGTTCGGTCCTCGTGAGGTGCTGTTGACCAGCGACGAGCCGGTGATCAAGCAGTTCCTCAACGGGCGCCGCATCGGGCCGATCGGTATGTCCGAGGAGAAAGACGAGGCGACCGCGGCCGCTGAGCAGGCCATGTTGGAGGCCGGTCATCACGACGGCGGTGTCGAGGAGATCGAGGGTGTGCCGCCGCAGCTGATCGCTACTCCCGGCATGCCTGAGCGCAAGGCTGTCGGGCGTCGTCAGGCCCGGGTTCGCGAGATGATGCACACCCTGCCGCCTGCCGCGCAGGCTGCGATCCGCGACGACCTCGAAGGCGCCCACGGGTATGCCGTGCGTGAATTCGCCGAGGATATCTCACGGTGCGTCCCCGCGGACCACGAGACTGTGACTGCGCGCCTGTTTCCAGATTCACTTGGCGCTAGATTATGAATCGTATTACGTTGCCCGAGAAGTTATTTCGCGGAGACATGCCTTGCGTGGACGTCGATGGATACGGTGAATGCGCTTTCGCACCTATACATCCGAGTACGGTTGTTCTGCCGACCAACGAGAAGGCCAGCCGACCTCGTTACGCCATTGTGTGGGTGAATACCGCATTGCACGAGGTGAGTGTGGCCAGCGGGCTCTCGCTGGTAGATACAATGGTGCGTAGGCAGATTCGGACTGAGGTCATCAGATGACTACACCCCAGATCATCGAACAGCGCGGCCTGTGGTTCGAAGAGTTCGCGACGGGGGTGCGCTACCTGCACCGGCCGGGGCGCACCGTCACCGAGGCGGACAACGTCCTGTTCACTACCTTGACTATGAACACTCAGGCGCTACACCTCGACGCCGCGTTCTCCGATGCGCTGCCGCCGTTCAACCAGCGCCTCGTGAACTCGATGTTGACGCTGTCCACTCTGGTGGGGCTCTCGGTTGCGCAGTTGACTCAGGGCACTATCGTTGGGAACCTGGGCTTCTCCGAGATTGCCTTCCCCAAGCCGCTATTCCTCGGTGACACGTTGTATGCGGAGTCCGAGGTCATGGACAAACGTGAGTCCAAGAGCCGTCCGGGCGAGGGCATCGTGACGTTCGCGCACATCGGCCGCAATCAGCGCGGCGATATCGTCGCGATGGCAACACGAAAGACCATGGTGCGTAAGCGGCCTGAGGTAGGCCAGTGACACTCGCCGACCCGGGGCCGGGGTGGTTGTTCTGCCCGGCCGACCGACCTGAACGTTTCGCGAAGGCTGCGGCTGCGGCAGACGTGGTGATCCTCGACCTCGAGGACGGAGTAGCTGCTCATGACCGGGAAGCCGCGCGGTCAGCGTTGGTCGACACTCCGCTTGATCCCACGCGGACGGTGGTGCGCGTCAACCCTGCCGGTACCGATGATCATGTGCTAGATCTGGCGGCCGTGGCGCGGACCCACTACGGCACGGTGATGCTGGCCAAGACAGAACACGCCTCTCACGTATACGCGCTCGCGCCGCTGCAAGTCGTAGTGCTCATCGAAACTCCTTTGGGAGCAATAAATCTCGTTGAGATCGCGCGCTGCGACAATGTGTTCGGGACAATGTGGGGCGCCGAGGATCTCTTCGCCGCGACGGGGGGGACCGCCAACCGCTGGCCCGATGGCACGTACCGCGACGTCGCGCTGCATGTGCGATCCCAGAGTCTGCTGGCGGCAAAGGCGCTCGGCCGCCTGGCTATTGACTCGGTGTACCTCGATATCAAGAATCTCGATGGCCTGCGTGCCGAAGCCGATGACGCGGTGGCAGTGGGCTTTGATGCCAAGGTGGCGATTCATCCCAGCCAGGTTGCCGTCGTCCATGCTGCGTATGCACCAACTGGTGAGCAAGTGCTTTGGGCGCAAGGCATATTGGATGCAGCCAGCGGTGAGCGTGGCGTCTTCCAGTTCGACGGGACGATGGTCGATGCCCCGGTATTGCGCCGCGCGGAACGGATCGTGCGGTTGGCGGCAGTGCACGCCTAGCGCCTCCATCGAAAATTATGCTAGTTCACGGGTGGGGTTGCGTGCCCCACGGCGAGTGGTCGGCAATCAGCTCCTCCTGCGGCGGGCGCCCCGACTCGGGGACATGGACCAGATTGACCCGCACCCGGTACCAGACCGAGCTCGGTCCGCGCATCCCGTCCACGAGAATATCCTGTGGTTCAAGGAGTTTCGAGACATTGGGATACTTGTCGTGCCACTCGGCCAATGCGGCCTCGGCTTCCGGCTTGGTCTTCGTCCGGGCGATCTCGATCAACGGCATCATCGACTGCCGCCGTCCGTCGCGGGAAGTGCCCTTGGGCGCCCTTTCGGCGGGTCCGAGCTCTGCTGCCAGTTCCAGCAGCTGATCCAGCGTGCCGGTGGCGCCTTCGATGCCTTGCCACGGATCGCGGATATCGGCGAATCGTTCCCGCACCGTGGCCAGCGTGAATTCCGCAGGGCGGCAGCCTGCCACCTCGTCCCACCGCAGCGGTGTCGATACCCGGGCGTCCGGGACGGCACGCACCGAATAGGCGGAGGCCACCGTGCGATCCTTCGCGTTCTGGTTGAAATCGACGAACACCCCGTGGCGCTCCTCCTTCCACCACCGGCTGGTCGCTAGCTCCGGGGCGCGGCGCTCCACCTCACGGGCTACCGTCTCGGCGGCCAGCCGCAGCTCCCGGAATGCCCATCGTGGGGCGACCGGCGCGTAGACATGAAAGCCCCGCGACCCAGAAGTCTTGGGCCACGCGGTGAGTCCGTGATCCTCCAGAACCCCGCGGACGACAAACGCGACATCGAGGATCTGGCTCCACGGCACCCCTGGAACGGGGTCGAGGTCGATGCGTAGCTCATCGGGATGGTCCAGATCGTCGGCGCGCACCGGGTGCGGATTGAGATCGACACACCCCAGGTTGACCACCCAGGCGAGCGACGCGGCGTCGGTGACGACGGCCTCCCGGGCGGAGGTTCCGCGGGCGTAGTGCAACTCGGCGGAGGCGATCCAGTCCGGCCGCTTCTCCGGCACGCGCTTTTGGAACACCGCCTCCTGCGAGATGCCCTTGACGAATCGCTTCAGGATCATCGGCCGGTCACGCACTCCGCGCAACGCCCCGTCGGCGACATCGAGGTAGTAGTGGACCAGGTCGCCCTTGGTGATGGCCGCTGTGTTTTCCCCGCGGGGGAATATGACCTTGTCGGGGTGCGTGATGGTGACCTCGCGCCCCGCGACCTGCAGCACGACGTCTGCCATGGCGTCATCGTAGGGCTGCAGACCGACTTTCCCGGGGGTACTTGGTGGCGTGCCCCCGACCGACCGGTTGGCTGTGCTGCTGAGAGGGAGGTCACATAGGCTGTCGATCATGTCGATCACCGCCGAACGGCCGCTCTTCTCGAAACTTCAGACTCTTGCGAAGCGCGGTGGCGCTGAGCTGCATTATCTCCGCAAGGTCATCGAGGCGGGCATGCTCAAACTGGACCCGCCGAACGTGCTGGCGGGGCTCGTCCGCGACTTCTACCGGTTCGGCGAGATCGGTGCCGTACCGGCGTTCGGCGCCCATCGCAGCCCGTCGCGGACCGCGATCATCGATGACGAGGGTTCGATCACCTACGCAGAGCTGAACGACGCGGTGAACGCTCTGGCTCACGGCCTGAAACGTCTCGGTATCAAGGGCGGCGACGGCGTCGCGATCCTGGCGCGTAACCACCGTTGGTTCATCATTGCCAACTACGCCGCACATCGCGCCGGCGCGCGCGTCATCCTGCTCAACACCGACTTCTCGGGACCGCAGACCAAGGAGGTCGCCGAGCGTGAAGGTGCCCGCGTCCTGATCTACGACGCCGAGTACGCCGAGTTCCTGGACGGTTACCGCCCCGAGTTGGGCCGGATCATGGCGCTGCCCACCAACCCGGAGAACCCGGACCAGCCGGCCTCCACCGACGAGACCATCGCATCGGTGATCAAGCGCAACAGCACCACGCCGGCGCCGCGTCCGTCGAAGTACTCCTCTCTGGTGATTCTCACCAGCGGCACCACCGGAACCCCGAAGGGCGCTCCGCGCAAGCTGGCGCTGACCCTGGCGCCCGTCGGCGGCATGTTCTCGCATGTGCCGTTCCGTTCGGGTGAGGTGACGTCGGTGCCCGCCCCGATGTTCCACGCGCTGGGCTACCTGCATCAGAGCCTGGCGCTGACACTGGGTTGCACGCTGATCCTGCATCGGAAGTTCAAGCCCGAGAACGTACTTGGCGATATCGAGAAGTTCAAGGTCACCGCGATTGTGGTGGTGCCGGTGATGCTCAATCGCCTGCTCAACGCTCTCGATGAGGCCGAGGGCAAGCCCGACTTGTCCTCGCTGCGCATCGTTTTCGTGTCCGGGTCGCAACTCGGTGGCGAGCTCGCCGCCCGGGCGCTGGACACCCTGGGACCGGTGATCTACAACCTGTACGGATCGACCGAGGTCGCCTTCGCCACCATCGCACGGCCCCAGGATCTCGCCATCAACCCGTCCACGGTGGGCCCCGTGGTCAAGGGTGCGACCGTGAAAATACTTGACGACGAAGGAAAGCCGGTCTCGCAGGGCACCGTTGGGCGGATCTTCGTCAGCAACGCGATTCCGTTCGACGGCTACACCGGTGGTGGGCACAAGCAGATCATCGACGGTCTGATGTCCAGTGGTGATGTCGGCTACTTCGACGAGCACGGGCTGCTCTATGTGTCTGGACGCGACGACGAAATGATCGTTTCGGGTGGCGAGAACGTGTTCCCCGCCGAGGTCGAAGACCTCATCAGCGGGCACCCGGAGATCATCGAGGCCACCGCGCTCGGTGTCGACGATCCGGATTGGGGAGCACGGTTGCGGGCGTTCGTGGTTCGCCACCCCGAATCGACGGTGGACGCCGACAGCATCCGGGCGTACGTACGCGACAACCTGGCGCGATACAAGGTGCCGCGTGATGTCATCTTCCTGGATATATTGCCGCGCAACCCTTCCGGGAAGATCCTCAAGCGCCAACTGCGCGACTTGGAGGTGTAGCGCATGTCTCGGGAATATGACCGTGCCTATGACGTGGTCCTTTATGGGGCGACGGGATACGTCGGGAAACTGACCGCGCTCTATCTGGCCGGACGGGTTGAGGCCACCGGGGCACGGATTGCGATGGCCGGGCGAAACACCGAAAAGCTTGCCGCCGTGCGTGCTGAGTGTGGTCCGGCGGCGCGGGACTGGCCGTTGATCGAGGCTGACGCCACTCGGCCGGAGACGCTGGCGGCCATGGCCGCTTCTGCCCAGGTGGTTGTTACCACCGTCGGGCCGTACACAAAGTACGGGCTGCCGTTGGTGGCCGCATGCGCCGAGGCGGGAACCGACTACGCGGACTTGACCGGTGAGGTCAACTTCGTCCGGGAGAGCATTGACGTCTACGGCAAGCAGGCCGCCGATACCGGTGCCAGGATCGTTCATTGCTGCGGATTCGATTCCATCCCCTCGGATCTGAGCGTGTATGCGCTGTACCGGCAGGCTCAGGAAGACGGTACCGGCGAGCTGCTCGAGACAACCTATGTGCTGAGCAAGTTCCGCGGCGGTGTCAGCGGTGGTACGGCGGCGTCGATGGTCGAGGTCATGGAGGCCAGCGCCGAGGATCCGGAGGTACGTCGCAATTCCCAGGACCCTTACTCGCTGAGTCCGGACCGCCCGGCCGAACCGGAGGTGGGGCCCCAGCATGAATTCCAAACGCTCCGCGGCGAATCTGTGGCACCGGAGTTGGCGGGCAAGTGGCTGGGGGCCTTCTTCATGGGGCCGGTGAACACCCGGATTGTGCGACGTAGCAACGCGTTGTTGGACTGGGGCTACGGAACCCGCATGCGTTATCGCGAGGTCATGAGCCTGGGAAGTTCGGTGGTCGCACCGATCGCCGCGGCCGCCGTAACAGGTTTCCTGACAGCCGGTTTCGGTCTGGGTACGCGGGTGCCTATGCCAAAATTCGTTGCCCAGCGCCTGCTGCCGAAGCCGGGTTCTGGTCCCAGTGAGCGCACCCGGAACAAGGGCCACTACCGGGTCGAGACCTATACCACCACAACCCAGGGTGTGCGTTATCGGGCGGTCATCGCACAGGAAGGCGATCCCGGTTACAAGGCGACCGCGGTGCTGCTGGGCGAGAGTGGTTTGACCCTGGCTCTGGATCGCAGTGAATTACCGGACCGGCTAGGGGTTTTGACGCCCGCGGCTGCCATGGGTGATCCGCTGCTGAAGCGGCTGCGGGTGGCCCAGGGCGTGACGGTCGAAGTCGAACGGCTCTAGGTTTCTCCGCTAAACGAAGGAGTGGATGTATGTCTGTATCAGTGGTAGGCGCGGGGCCTCAGCAGATCAGTCGCTCAGTCGAGGTGTCTGCCCCGGCAACGGAATTGTTCGGCATCGTCGCAGACCCGCGGCGTCACCACGAACTCGACGGGTCGGGCACTGTCGGCCAGAACATCCGCACGCCTGACCATCTCGAGGTTGGCTCGCGCTTTTCCACGGGAATGCGGATGTTCGGGCTTCCTTACCGCATCACCAGCACCGTGACGGCGCTCGAACCCGACAGGGTTGTCGAATGGCGGCATCCTCTGGGCCACCGTTGGCGCTGGGAGTTTGACGCACTATCGCCGACCAGCACGCGTGTCACCGAGACGTTCGACTTCCGCAATGCCGGCCCAATACAAAATCTGTTGAACTACAAGCTAGCTGGCTTTATCAAGGGAAACACCCGAGGGATCGAGGCCACGCTTACCCGACTTCACGCTCGGTACAGCTAGCCGACAACAGCCTGCCGGGACATCGATTACCCGGCAGACTCCGTGGTAACTCTGGTGGCTGGTTCCTGACGTAGTGCCTCCAGCACCGTCACGATCTCGTTGACGACCTCGCTGGCACGCTCATTGGGCAGCATGTGCCCCGAACCCGGATAGGTGCGCAGCTCGTTGGTCTGCAGGGCCGCAGCGATGACGCGTGAATCGCCGGCGGGAGTGAGGAAGTCGCGCGCACCTGCCAGTACTGCAGCAGGCTTGCCGCGGTAGGCGCCCAGGCCTTCGGTTAAGTCCTCGTGGAGCACCATGCTCTCGGCGGCATCCTTGTAGCTTCGCGGGGTACCCGAGCGGATCTGGTCCCAGACTCGGCTTACGTCATAGGGCCGTGGGTCGCGTCCGAACACCAGCGTCGAGATGATGGCGCGCATGAGGTAGCCCTGCTGGAGGAACCAGCCGTGCGCCACGACACCCAGGATCACCGCCTTGACTACCTCGAAAACCGGCGGGACGACCCGGAGCCGGTGCAGAAGCCTGCCTGCGGAGGTGGCGACGAATACCGCACCGGAAATCCGCCGGGCCACGAGCTCGGGGTGGTATTCACCGAGACCCATCATGGTCATGCCGCCCATCGAGTGGCCGACGATCACGATCTGCCCCGCGGGGATCTCTGCGCTGATGAAATCGGCGGCATCCGTGGCCAGTTGGGGAACATTCACGGTGCCCCCGGGCGCGGGATCAGACTTGCCGTGGCCCCGGTGGTCGAGCGCGATGACGCGTAGTTCGGGATTGCGCTCGTGCAGCGGACCCGCGACGTCATCCCAGGCCTCGCGATTCTGGGTCCAGCCGTGCAGGAATAGGACTGTCACAGGCGCTGCACGGTTCCCGGTATCGGAGAATCCAATCTGGGTGCCGTCGGCGGCGGCGAAAAATCCCTCGTTCAGGCGCCAGCCGGTTTCAATGGCGGAATTACGGGTCACGCGGCAGTCCTAACAGTCGCTCGGCAATGATGTTGAGCTGCACCTCGGAGGTGCCGCCGTAGATGGTGGTGGCGCGGCTTGCGAGAAGATAGTCCGCCCAGCGGCCTTGCTCCTGCTCAGAATCGCCGATGGCGCCATCCGGTCCGAAATGGTTCACGACGAATTCGGCATATCCCTGTCCGGTGCGCATGCCAAGGAGCTTGGAGACGGCTGCCGACGGCATCGGGTCGCCGCCGGCAAGGGTCAGCAGGGTGGAGCGCAGGTTCAGCAGCTTCACCCCGTGTCCTTCGGCGATGAGCTGTCCGGCCCGGTCGCGCGCGACCTCGTTGAGCTCGCTGTTGCTGACGAAGGCCACCAGGTCATCCAGGCTGGCCAGGAACGGCAGATCCGAGCTGCCGATCGAAACCCGTTCCGCCGTCAGCGTGTTGCGGCTGACCTCCCAGCCGCGGTCGACCTCGCCGACCACCAGCTCATCCGGCACGAACACGTCGTCGATGAAGACCTCGTTGAACAGCGCGCCGCCGGTCATCTCGCGCAGCGGCCGAACGGTGACGCCCTCGCTCTTCATGTCGATGAGGAAGTACGTGATGCCGTTGTGTTTGGGCGCGGACGGATCCGTGCGGGCCAGGCAGGCGCCCCAGTCGGCGAACTGTGCCACCGAGGTCCAGATCTTCTGGCCGGTGAGGCGCCAGCCGCCTTCCACCTTGACGGCCTTCGTCGACAGAGCCGCGAGGTCTGACCCGGCGCCGGGCTCGGAAAACAGCTGGCACCACATCATCTCGCCACGGAACGTGGGAGGCAGGAACCGCTGCTTCTGTTCCTCGGTGCCGTACGCGACGATGGACGGCACCAGCCAGGTCGCAATGCCGAGCTGTGGCCGGCGCACCTTTCCAGTGAGGAACTCCTGGGAGATGATCACCTGCTCGATGGGGGAGGCGGCGCGTCCCCACGGCGTGGGTAGGTACGGCAGCACCCAGCCGCCTTCGGCGATGGCCGTGTTGCGTTTTCCGGACGGGATCTCCTTGAGCGCGGCGACCTCTGCGCGAATCTCGTCGCGCAGCACCTCCGTTTCCGGTGCCAGGTCGATGTCCACCTTGCGTAGGCCGTGCTCGACGGCGGTGCGCACCACGGTCGCCGGTGCACTGCCGGAACGGCCCAGGGCGGCAATGAGACCCAGCGCTCTCCGGTAGTAGATATGGGCATCGTGTTCCCAGGTGTAACCGATGCCTCCGTGCACCTGAATGCAGTCCTGCGCACACTGCTGGGCAGCAGCGGGTGCCAGCGTGGCGGCCGCTGCTGCCGCGAACTCCACCACGCCGGCGCTCTCAACGGCATCGTCGAGGGCGCGTGCGGCGTCCCATACGGCAGCGGTCGCGCGCTCGGTGACGGCGGCCATGGTGGCGCATTTGTGTTTGATGCCCTGGAACTGTCCGATGGGACGGCCGAATTGCTCACGCACCTTGGCGTATTCGGATGCGATATCGGTGGCCCAGCGGGCGACGCCGACGGCCTCGGCCGACACGATCGTGGAGATGATGCTGGTGGCACGGGCGTCGGTGAGGTTGGACAGCACGCGGTCGGCGGGTACCTGCGCGCCGGTTGCCGTCACATGCGCGACTGGTCGCAGCCGGTCCACGCTCTGCTGCGGGGCGAGGGCGACATCGTCGGCGCTCAGGACCACCCACACCCGGTCGGCGCCGACGGAAACCGGCGCCACCACATACGCCGCCGACGCGGCGGACAGCACCGAACGAGCCTGCCCATCCACGGTAAGGCCACCACCGGTAGACGTTCCGGTGAACGACGACGCGGAGGAGAAGGTGGCGATGGACGCACCCGAGGCGAGATCGTTGAGCAGCGGATGGTCGGGGTCATGGGCGCTGATGAGCGCGCTCGCGATCACCGACGGGACGAATGGTCCGGGCACGGCTCCCCGTCCGAACTCGGCCACCACGATCGCGAGCTCCAGTGCGCCGAATCCCTGGCCGCCAACAGATTCGGCGAGATGTACGGAGGTAAGACCCTGGTCGGCGGCAGCCTTCCAGAATGGGGGCGGCCACGGCAACGGCGTTTCGAGTGTCTCGTGGAGCAGCTCGGAGGGCACCACACGTTCGACGAACGCATGCGCCGAATCCGCAAGTGCTACATGCTCACTATTGATGGCGATAGGCATTGGGCTGCTTCCTAACTATTCGGCGCTGGGCTCGCTGTGGCTGGCGCGGTCCTCGTATGCGGCACGCGCCGAGGTGCCATGGGCGTCGAGCATGAAGTGATCCATCCCCAGTGATCGCGCTGCGGGACCGTATAGCGCTCGGGGCAGCATGGCGGTTGTCCGCAGCAGTGGGCCGAGTTTCTTGGGCACCATGACGGGGAACTTGCCCTTGCGCACGGCCTTCAGTACGCCGGCGGCAATGTCTTCGGGCTGAACGATTCCCAGCAGCCAATGCTCGTCGAGGCCGGCCACCAGCTCGGTGTTAACCACGCCGGGCATCACGCAGACAACGGAGATGTTGTCATCCTTGAGTTCGAGGGTCAGCGACTCGCAGAGGCCGACCACCGCCCACTTCGTCGCGCAATAGGTGGCGAGTCCGGGCACGCCCATCTTGCCTGCCGCCGACGCGATATTGACGATCACGCCGCCACCGCGCGGCTTCATTCGCTGGACGGCGAGCTGGCTGCCCCACATGACGCCGCGCACATTGATGTCGAGCTGGCGCTGGATGGATTCGAGTGATTCTTCCCCGAACGGTGTGATCGGCATGATGCCCGCGTTGTTCACGATCACGTCGACGGGTCCCACGGTGGCCGCGATGGTGTCGAAGAAGGCCTCAAAGCTGCCGTAATCGGTGACATCGAGTGGCAGACCGATGGTGCCGTGACCGATCTCGGCGGCGGTGTTCTCACACAGCTTCTTATCGATATCGCCTATCGCCACCTTCGCACCTTGGGCGGCGAATGCCGTGGCGATGGCCCGGCCGATTCCGCGTGCTCCGCCGGTGATGGCGACGACCTTGCCCGCGAGTTGCACGGTTGTTCCCATTCGTCCTCCCACGCCATTGTGGTGTTCGTTGTACGAATTTTTACGAATTCTGCCTAGTGTAAATCTTCGGGCGCTAGCCTAGCGCACCCGGTCAGCTAGCGGCATCCCCTCGTGTATACGCCGACAGTTGTCTATTGCATGCTCCAGGTAGCGCGTCATGGTGTCGGCGGTGAACCACGTGACATGCGGCGTGAGCACCACGTTGGGCAGGGCCAACAGTGGGTTATCCGGTGAGACCGGTTCTTGCGCAAAGACATCAAGACCCGCGGCCCCGAGGGGGCCCTGTCGTAGCGCTTCGACCAGCGCTGCCTCGTCGACGACCGCACCGCGTGAGGTGTTCACCAGAACCGATCCGGGTTTCATCCGGGCCAGCGCCGCAGCGTCGAGCAGGCCGGAGCTGGCATCGGTCAGCGGCAGATGCAGCGACACAATATCGCTGCTGGTCAACAGGTCATCGAGGCTGCGCCAGCTGGTAGAGCCGTCGTCGCGGGTGCTGGTGTGCACCACGGTGGCGCCCATCGCCAGCAAGATCCGCTCCAGGGTCTTGGCGATGTTGCCGTATCCCACCAATCCGACTGTGCAGGAGCCGATATCGCGAACGGTGTCGCCGAGGGACTGATCGGTGGGCCACCCGCGACCGGCCCGAATGTCCTGGTCCAGCCGTGGCAGGTGTCGCAGGGCCGCCAGCATCAACAGCAGCGCCCCCTCGCCGACCGACGGTGCGTTGGCCCCTGGCATGTTGGCGACGGCGACGCCCTGCGCGGACGCCGCGTCCAGTGCGATGGTGTTCACGCCCGCGCCGAACTTGTGGATCAGCCGCAGCCGTTCGCCCTTCGTGAGGTCGTCGGCGGACAGTGGACGAAGTACATGCCACAGCACCTCGGCGTGCGGCAGTTCGGCGTAGAAGGTGTCGTCGTCGTCCTCGGCGCAGAAATGGACGTCGAGCCAATCGGTGTGCGGTGCAAGCTGTTCACGGACGCGTGGGCCGCCCGGAAAGTGTGCGAGGACTCTCACCCGATGATCTTCGCGCGAGTGGCTCATCTCAGTCCCACCGCGTGCTTGCCCACTCTGCGATGGTATCTGCCTGCTCCTGGCGAGCCCCAGGGTTCTGGAAGTAGTGGTCGGCGTCGATGGAGGCCTGGGACTTGTCGGTCGAGCCCAGTGCGTCATGGATGTGCTGGGCGTCCGAGGGGAAGACTCCGGTGTCCCCATCGGCGTTGATGACCAAGGCGGGGACGGTGACATCGGCCAGATGTGGCTCGGCACGGGTCTGGGCGTGCGACAGGCTCCACATGCCGAGCCAGTTCTTGAGCGTGGTGGCACAACCGATTCCGAAGGTGGAGCGGTTGGCCTTGACCGGCACGCCCGCGTAGCAGAGATTGGCCGGGCGTTTGGTGGGCTCCAGCGTGGGATCGACCATGCGGGGATCGGCCCAAGTCCGGTGCACGGTGAAGGCACGGTCGCTGAACCCGGCCGCGCGCACCCGCGTGAGCTCGTCGAGTGCCCACGCGGTGATCCGGTGATTACGCGCCACCTGGCCTTCGCGGTACTTGGCGACAAAGGCGGGGGAGTACGCGGGCCCGTTCTCCTCGTTGAACAGGTCGAGGGCTGGGTCAGTGGAGGCCGGGTCGCTCTCGTCGATCACCGAGGCGTCCATCCAGTCGGTCAGCACATCGGGGCGGCCGAGATGGGCGGCGCTGGCGACGTAGCCCGATGCGGCGGGCAGGCTGTCCAGGCCCTCGGCCGGGCGCATGCCCTCCAGCGGTGTCACCTTGGGAGCCACCGCCTGCGATTGGTAGGCCGCCATTAGCGATCCACCCCCCGAATTGCCCAGCAGAAGCACCGTTTCCACGCCTGCCTGTTCCTGTAGCCAGCGCACCCCCACGCCGATGTCCACCAGCGCGTGGTCAAGTAGGAAGTGACTTTCGAATCCCCGGAATCGGGTATTCCAGCCCAGGAATCCGTACCCGTGCCGGGCCAGGTATTCGGCGATGTAATGCTCGGAGAAGTCGATCTGATAGTGGGTGGCGATGAAGGCGACCTTGGGCGTGGTTCCGGCCGCCCGGTGATACAGACCCTGGCATGGATGCCCACCGGCACCGTTGCGTCCGGCGGTCGGTGATGGTAGCCCGATAAAGTCCCGCACGATCGTCGTCATGTTCAGCAGACCTCCTTGGAATAGATGGCGCGATAACAGATTCCGGCCAGGGTGTCTATGCAGGCATCGTCGTTGACGGTGGCGGCATTGCCCTGGCTGAGCTGGTTGTAGGCGAACTGGTTCATCATCGAGACGATCGCGGTGGCCATGAGATGCGGATCATTGCCGGGGCTGTAGCCGTCACGCTGTGCCCGTTTGATGGTGCTTGTCAGGAAATCAATGGGTTCAGAACATATTTGATTCCAGAACTCGGCGAACTCACTACTGATCATGGCCATCTGCGAGACGCTGATCATCTCGGCCAACTGGTGGCGCCAGGTGAGCCAGTGCGCGGTCGCGATGTCTCGTGCGCGCTGTTTATCTGTCTGTGCCCGGGGCTCGGCCACCAGCGAGGAGACCCGTTCCTGCGCCTCGGTGCGAAATCGCATGGCCCACTGCGCGACCATCGCTTCTTTGGAGTCGTAGTAGTTATAGAACGACGCCGTGGACCGGCCGGCCTCGCTGGCAATATCGGCGACGGTAGTGGCAAGGATTCCTTTGCGGGCGATGACGGTTCGCGCGGCTTCATCGATCGCGGCCTGGGTTTGACGGCCTCGCACGGTGGGTTGGACCACGCTCACCCCTGTCTGCTCGTCATACGCTATTGACCCGTTTCTGAATCTGATGTTAGATTCAGATTAGCGTAAAACGCAAGGCTGTCATGCGGTCGGATCAAGGAGGCTCCCCATGACGATGATCAAACCGAACAACCCCAACTCCGAATTCGAGTTCGGCGGTTTTAACCATGTGGCGCTTGTGTGTTCGGACATGGAGCGCACGGTGGACTTCTACACCAACGTGCTGGGCATGCCGCTCATCAAGTCGCTCGATCTGCCCATGGGGCAGGGGCAACACTTCTTCTTCGATGCCGGCGGTGGCGACAGTCTGGCCTTCTTCTGGTTCAAGGATGCGCCGGACGGCGTCCCGGGCATTTCGGCCCCGGCCGCCATCCCGGGAATCGGCGACATCATCAGCGCCGTCAGCTCCATGAACCACATCTCGCTGCATGTTCCCGCCGAGAAGTTCGATGAGTACCGCGTCAAGCTCAAGGCCAAGGGTGTGCGAGTGGGACCCATTCTCAACCACGACGAGAGTGAGTTCCAGGTGTCGAAGGAACTACACCCGGGCGTGTACGTGCGGTCGTTCTACTTCCTCGACCCTGACGGAATTACACTCGAATTCGCATGCTGGACCAAGGAGTTCAGCGCAGCCGATGTCCGTGTTGTGCCGAAGACGGCTGCCGAGCGCACCCCACGGGAAGTCGCTACCGCCTGACCGGATCGAGCAGCCGGGTGAGTACGACGACAAGCTCGTCTGCACTGAGCTTCAATTGGCCGGTCACCCAGGCCGCGAGCGTCTGACCGACGCCGCCGACGGCGAAATAGGCGGCGGCGCGCATCGATTCGTCGTTCGGGAGCTGATATGTCTTGTTCAGGTGCTGGCCGGACAGAGCGGCAAAAAGCTGTTCTGCCGCGCTACGGCGTTGTGCGATCACCGAATTAGCGGGATTGCTGCCGAAGAGTAGATGGCCTATCCGGGGATCGGCGGCGATAACATGCACGATGTTGGCGACGCCTGCCTCGGTCTTCTTGCGCAGCGGCGCGGCGTCGACGGCTTTCTGTGTGGAGGTGGCGACTTCGCCGATCACGCCGTCGTACACCTGCGCCGTCAATTCGTCGAGATCGGTGAAGTTCTCATAGAAGTACCGGGCGACCACACCGGCGTGCTTGCACACGCCGCGGACCGTCACAGTGGGTGCGGGGCCAGAGGTCAGCAGGTCCAGACCCGCCTCCAACAGCCGGTTCCGGCGCTCGGCCTGGCGGTCAGGAGCCTGCACGCCTCCATAAACCCGCGATGACGTCACCAGTACATCTTGACAGGTGGTATCCCGCTGGAAGATATTTGAGAACAAGCGTTCGCAGATTAAGGGGTCAACGGTGACAATCGAACGGGTGTCAGAGGTCGATCAATCGATCGTCGGCGACGGAGGTCCGGGTACGCGGAGCCGTCGTGACGAGCCGGTGCCTCCCGCCGCGCGTCTGTCGCCGTGGTGGTCCTGGCGGCGTCACAGCAATATGGCCGACAACCTGATGGGGTTGGCCCTGCTGGGAGGCCCGGCCAACATCGTCATGCAGTTGGCACGCCCAGGCGTCGGGTACGGCGTCGTCGACAGCAAGGTGGAAAGTGGCCGCGCCGATCTGCACCCCGTGAAGCGGGCCCGTACCACCTTCACCTTCCTGGCGGTGTCGTCCCTGGGGAGCCCGGAGCAGAAGGCGGCATTCCGCAAGGCGACCAATCGCTCCCATGCGCAGGTTCGCTTGGCCCCAGGGGACACGGTGCAGTACAACGCCTTCGACCCGGATCTGCAGAAATGGGTGGCGATCTGCCTCTACAAGGGATTCGTCGATGTGTACGAGGCCTTCGTAGGTCCGATGTCGGCCGATATGGCCGAGCGGTGCCTGCAAGAGGGTGCCGTCATGGGGACGACGCTGCAGATGCCTCTCGCGATGTGGCCGAAGTCCTGCGCGGAGTTCGATGCGTACTGGGAGCAATCCTTGGACCTGGTCCACATCGACGATCACGTGCGGCCGTACCTGTATCGGATCATTTCCGCGGCCATTGCGGTACCGCGGTTCATGCGTCGGCCGGTGGGTGCCTTCTCGCGACTCATCTCGACGGGATTCTTGCCGCAGCGGTTCCGGGACGAGATGCGGCTGCCCTGGAGTCCGGCACGCGAGCGAACCTTCCGGGCCGTCGTCACGCTACTTGGTGTGGCGAATCGCCTCCTGCCTAACGGACTGCGACGCTTCCCGTTCAACGCGCTGATGATCGATCTCGACTGGAGAATCCGCACCGGCCGCGCGCTGGTCTGAACCATATTGGGCTAACACACGTATCCAGTTAGCGGTGTGACGTGCGCCATATTGACGTGCTGACCATATGGTTTACCGCCGTTGCCAGAGTTAGTGGGCGCTTCTGCTGCTGGTGAGCAAAATCTGTCAGGTCGAAAATGGGTGAGCCCATGACCCCTTGGCCGCCACGGATGGCCCCTTGCTTTTTTCGCAGATGTTGCCCGACGGCTTCTTCCGATCGTCGGCGGCATTGCTGGCGGCCCTCGTTACGACGTTTGTAGTGAGCTAATTTGTACATGACGAACTTTGCTTCGACTTGACGGAATTGTTTATTTGCCCAGGTCAAGGCTGATTTATTCATTTCCGAGTAAGAACAATCTGTACATTTACCGGGCGGGCGGGTGATCTCAATCACAATTGCAGCCCGCTGGTGGTGAGGTGTTGCCCGGTGGCAGTTCTCTGGATACATTTCGTTCCGTACATAACTGGGTAACGGGCGTTTCATCTTTCGCGTGGCCACCGACCCGATTCGTTCGGGCGACGGTTGTCATCGCCGGGTTTCACGGAGACCTCGGCGTCTGGCGCTTCATGACACAGGGCTTTTTGGTTTTTGCTGTTGGGGTTGTTCTGGAAGGACACGCTCGTGGTCGCGGTGAACGAAGGCTCGCCTGCGCCGACCCGGCTGAGGGGCCGGATCGGCAGCGTGCGGCGCCCGCGCCGATCACAAACGGTCGGTCAAACCTCTGCGGGGCACCGGGCCGCGCAGTGGGGCGAGCGCTACACCCGGTGGCTGATGCTCACGGACACCCTGATCGTCGCGGTCGCCGGCTGGACCTGGATCGAACTGCGCAACGCGACCAACCCGATGAACGCCACCGAGCTGTGGATCAGGATTGGCTTCTTCTGCTACTGGGCGCTGCTGCTCGGTGTGTACCGCAGCAGGGAACCACACCTCATGGGCAGTGGTGGCGAGGAGTATCAGCGGGTACTGCGCGCGACATTCCACATGTTCGGTCTTTTCGCCATCGTCAGCGTGCTGTTCAAATTCAATGTCTCGCGTTTCGCGATGGGAATGTCCTTCCTCGTCGGAATCGTGTTCCTGTTGCTCAACCGGAAACTCAGTCGCAGTTGGCTCAACCGTCAGCGTGCGCGCGGCAAGCAGATCTTCAGAGTGGTGGTGCTCGGCGGCGACGCCGCGGCGCTCAACCTCGCCGAGGCCTTCGGGCGTGACACCGCGCTCGGGTATCGCGTCGTCGGCGTGTGTGTTCCCGGATATCTGGGTGCACCGGGCCAGAACATTGAGGTCATCGACCGGGTGATCCCCATCCTGGGTTCGGAGGACCGCATTATCGCCGCGGTACTGGAGGCCGGTGCGGACACCGTGGCGGTGACTGCCACCGAGCAGCTCGGCCCGGAGAAGATGCGCGAACTGGCCTGGCATCTCAGCGAAATCGGTGTCAATCTGCTGGTCGCGCCCGGTGTTTTCGACGTCGACCAGCCCCGGGTTCGGGTGCGCCCGGCCGGGTCCGTGCCGCTGATCCATCTGGCAGAGCCCCAGTACGAGGGTGCTTCACGCATGCACAAGGTTCTGTTCGACCGTGTGGGTGCGCTGTTGCTCATCATCGCGTTTAGCCCGATTCTGTTGGCCTGCGCCCTTGCGGTGAAGCTGGAGTCACGCGGGTCGGTGTTCTACTCGGCCGAACGCATCGGTGTGCGGTCCAAGCCGTTCCGCATGATCAAATTCCGGTCCATGGTGGCGGGTGCCGACCAGATGGTGGCCGAGCTGCTGGCACAAAACGACGGCGCCGGACCGCTTTTCAAGATGCGCGAAGATCCGCGGGTCACGATGGTGGGCAGGTTCCTGCGCCGCACCAGCCTCGATGAGCTGCCCCAGCTGTTCAATGTGCTGCGGGGTGAGATGAGTCTGGTGGGTCCCCGGCCGCCGCTGCGCCGGGAGGTCGAGGAGTACACCGACATCATCAAGCGTCGGCTGCTGGTCAAGCCCGGGATGACCGGCTTGTGGCAGGTCAGTGGGCGTTCCGATCTGCCGTGGGATGAGGCGGTGCGGTTGGACCTGTCGTATGTCGAGAACTGGTCCATGGTGTCCGACGTGTCCATCCTGTGGCGCACGTTCCGCGCGGTGGTGCGCAGCGACGGTGCCTACTAGCGCCATCCACGCGCCCACGCATGTCAACCTAGTTGTCACAGTTGCGGGGTATTGTCGCGACCATGCGTACCGATCGCGATAATTGGGACATCAACACAAGTGTCGGCTCGACGGCGCTGTTCGTGGCGGCCAGCCGAGCGCTCGAGGCCACTAAACCCGCGCCGCTGGCCGCCGATCAGTACGCGGAGGTGTTCTGTCGTGCCGCCGGCGGGGAGTGGGCCGACCTGGTCGCCGGTGGCGTACCCGAACACCCTTTGCGTTCAGAGGAATTCGGGCAGTACTTCGTGAGCTTTCAAGGCGCTCGCACCCGCTACTTCGACAATTACTTCGGTAAGGCGATCGAGGCCGGAGTCAAGCAGGTGGTGATCTTGGCCTCGGGGCTTGACTCGCGGGCCTATCGACTCGACTGGGCTCCTGGGACGACGATCTTCGAGTTGGACCAGCCCTTGGTGCATCAGTTCAAGCGCGAGGTACTCGCCGAGCATGGCGCCGAATCCAAGGCGTCTCGCCAGGAAATCTCTGTGGACCTTCGCGAGGACTGGGGTAAAGCACTACGGGACAAGGGTTTCGATCCATCGGCGCCGTCGGCGTGGATTGTCGAAGGATTGTTGATCTATCTGCCGGCCGATGCGCAGGAACGACTTTTCGAGTCCATTGACCAGCTGGCCGCGTCGGGCAGCTTCGTGGGTATTGAGCAGATGACGACGTACGCCGACGTGGTCTTCGACATGTTGGTGGCGGGCGCCCAGGAAAGTGGAGATCAGTCGAACTCCGACTTCTTCTCCTTGATCTACAACGAGCAGCGCAGTGAAGCCTCGACCTGGTTCCATTGCCGCGGTTGGGATTCGAAACGCACCGAGCTGCTGGATTGCCTGAACGTTTCGGGGCGTGCCTTGCCGGAGCCGAGTCAGCCCGCCTGGTACATGTTCAATTCGATCAACCTGGTGTCGGCGGTCAAGGGTTAGTGCCGAGATATCGGTCGAGGAAGTCGGTCATGTGATGCAGATAGTCGCCCTGGTTCACGTGCAGGATGTGATTTCCGGGGAACCAGTGCAGTGCGCAGCGATCCCAATGCTCCCACAGCATCTCGGATTGCTCCGGAGGTGCTAGGCGGTCGCCGAGCCCGGTGATGATGAGGCGCCGCTCCTTGGGTACTACCGGTTGATACGTCAGCGGTGATGAGTAGGAGAGGGCCGCGTTCAGCTGGTCCTGATTCAGGTGGCCCAGCTTGGCGGCGAGCTTGATCGTGGGCTCCGCCGGAACCCAGCCGTGCAGCAGTGATTTCACATCCACCACGGGAACATTGGGGATGGCGACATCGATCCGGCGCTCCACGGTGGAGATCAGTCCGGTGGTGTAACCGCCCAACGACAAACCAGTCAGGCCGATCCTCTCGACGCCGGTGCCCCGTAGGTAGTTGACGAAGATCCGGAAGTCGTGAACGGCCTGACACATGGCCTCGGAGAAGCCGGTGAATCCGTGGCTGAAGTACCCGGCCCCGCTGAACGGTGAGTACTTCTCGGCACGTCGGCCGTGAAAAGGCAAGGTATATAGCAAAATATCGTATCCATTGCGGAAGAACCAGGGTAGGGCGAAAAACACCCCGTTCAGTAGATACTGCGATCCGAAGAAGCCGTGGATGACGCACAGGGTGGGGCGGGGGCCGTCGTCATGACGCCAGTGCTGGGCCCGCGCGACACTGTTGTGTGGGAAGCGCTTCCAGTAGTCCCGGAAGGCCGGATTGCGTGTCACGTAAGGGCTTTCGAAATCCAGATTCTCGACGGTGCCCTTGGCAAGGGCTTGCGCGACCGGCCCGGCGGGGCGAGAGAACACCACGGGCGTGGTCTCCGGTGCCGGAAAGGAAAGATCCGCATCGCCCATCGCGGCGAGCTCGCCGTAGAAGGCCAGGTTGTCGCGCTCGCGGGCCACGAACTCGCGGTCGATGACCAGGCTCGGGGCCACCACGCCCATGACGGACAGCGCCCCGACGGTGCGAAGGGCGACATCGGTGAGTGCGGAGGTCTCGACCAGCGCGCGTTCCCGCAGGGTTAGGTCGCCACGACGCGGCAGCTGTGGGCGGGCCGTGTGGGCGGGGCGCGGGGTGATCCGCGGCTGGTCGATGTCTTCCGATAGCTCCGCTGTCATGGGTGTACCTTTCGCCCGCGTGCTAGCCACGCTGCTAGCTCACAGCGAATGCTAGGGCACCCAAGCGAAATTCGTTCGTCAAGCGCGGTGATGCCGCCGTCCTGGCGGGAGTCTGGAAACGTCGAGAAAGCCAAGCAAACAGTGTGCTGCTCAGGTCTGCGGGCAGCACAAATAACGTTTACGTTTTGACTAGTTTCGACAATAAAACTTGTGGCGTCAACCCCTTGTGCGGGCCTCTTGTGTGGGTTCAGAGTGAAGGTATGTCCGAAGCATGGATTGAGGGCTTACCGGTCCAGCGGATCATGTTCCGTGACGGATTGGTAATCAGCCTGGGTGACTACAACGAGGTGGTTATCGCTGTGCCGATGTGGCTCACGCTTCCCCCGGCGGGGAGGTGGCCACGGGAAATCGTCTGCGTTGATCCGAAGGCGATCCTGGATGAGGAGCGTCCGCTCTTCAGCATCTCGGGTGCTACGTGCATCGAGGCCAGGTGGAGCGACACAGGCGATTTGCACATGGAGTTCTCCGACGACCACGTGATTGATGTGCCGCATCACGACTTCGACACGGCGTGGGAGATTTACGGCAAGTACCACGGGTACGTGGCGAGCCTGCCGCGCGGCAAGGTCCGCGTGGTGCGCCACGATGTGCCGGAGGAAGCCGGGGCCTAACCGGCTTTCGCCGCGATCGAACCTGACGGTGGGTTGGTTCGTGGTTACCGCGTGAGAGTTCTCGCGGTGGCATGTGCATCAGCGGTACTCGCGACGTCCGTAGGAGTGAATGCTCCGCCGGGACCGTCCGCGCATAGCGCACGGTTCGACGTCGATCTCACCGCGGCGTCGGTGCAAGCCCCGCCCGGTGCGTTGATCACCCAGTTCTTGGCCAATCAGGTGCAGAACTGCTCGCTGATTTGCCCCTTCGTCGTCCAGGGTGCCGTCCAGGTGCCAATGGTGGCGCTGCTGGCGCCGGGGACGTTCGTCACCCAGCTGCAGTCGGGACAGCCCGTGCTGCAGGCGCTTGGACTGGCTGGCGCGACGGTCAGTGGGGTGGCCAACGATGTGTGGACCGGGCTGATTCGCACCGACCTGGATCAGGTGGTGCCACGCACACAGTTCGGCACCGAGGTGATCGCGGTGGGGCTCGTGCGGATCGGCGAGGCGGCGTTCACTCAGCCCGGTCAACTCCCGGGGGTTCTTGGGCACGCGCGCTCCGATCTGTCCGATGCGTTGAACAATCCCCCGGGTCCCGAGTCCGTGCCCGTCGTGCATACGCCGCTTGAGGCTGCCGCGGTGCGCGGCACTGAGGTGTTTTGGGCGGTGGCGTTCCATTCGACAGAGCAGCTCACGCTCATCGTGACGCGGGTGCCCAATGCGTTTCTGGCGACGTTGGGAAGCACCGGAGATGTAGGAAAGGCGGTGCAGGCGACGGGGGAGTCGGTGGTAACGACGGTCTCTGAGTCGGTTGCGCCGATCCGCGATGCGCTGACCAAGCCCATCCCGATTACGCCGGTGGCGGCGGCCACAACAACGGACACCAAGGCAACGGGTAAGGCGACGGAAGCCGCCAAGGTCACCCCGCCGACGAAGGCGCCTACGACGCGGCCCGGCCTCACGCCGAAGCTGTTGACGAAGCCGCCGGTGCTCATGTCGAAACCCGATCCCGGGGTGTCTCCGACGACCAAGCAGCCCAACGTGATGCGTGGGCTGGGCGGTGCCATCAAGAAGGTGCTGGGAGACGTCTCGGGAAAGAAGCCCAGCGCCCCGGACAAGCCCGCGAAGAAGGCTGCGGGCGACTAAATCCGTTGCGGCATTATTGGGGTCAGAAATAGATTGGACCGATGACGTCCAAAGAGCTGCACGCGTCTCCCGTCCCGCTGAGCGAACGAGTCAGTGCCCCGGCCGTGGTGGAAATGCCAAGCGCCGGAGATGACTTGACGTGGCGGGCAGCAACCGAAGATGACATACCGCCGCTGTTCGACCTCTGGCGAGCCTCGGGAGCGATTGATCACCCCACGAGCCTGGTCATGATGGACGAACTCGTAGAAGAATTCGATGACGACGACTTCGATCCGGCGCTCGACTCGGTCATCGCCGTCGACCAATCGGGGCGAGCGGTCGCGTTCGGCTCGGCAACGGTGAAGTCCAGCAATGAAACTGTCGTATGGGTGACGTTGGATGGCACCGTTCATCCCGACCGGCGCGGCGAAGGAATCGGGACCAGTCTGCTCCGTTGGCAGGAGCAGCGCGGGCTGCAGCATCTCGTGGAATCGGATGAATGCATGCCTGGTTGGCTCGCCGGAGTCGCGGAGGAAGACGCTGTCTGGATGACCGATTTGTTCCACCGCAACGGATACGAATCGGTGAGGTGGTGGCATGAGCTCGAGCGTGATCTCAGTCAACCCATCCCTGACGTCACTCTTCCTGAGGGCATGCGGATCCAGACCTATGGTCCCGAATGGTCTGAAGCAACCCGGGACGCCCACAACGAGGCGTTCCGTGATCATTGGGGCAGCCAGCCGATCGCCCGCGTGGACTGGGAATCGGACCACAGGCTGAAGGCGTTCCGCGCTGACCTCTCATTCGTCGTCGTCGCACGTGATGCCGCGGGACAGGATACCGTCGCCGCGTACCTGCTCAGTGACGTCAATGAGGAGGAGTGGGAGGCGAACGGTTACTCGTTCGGGTTCATCGACTTGGTGGGTGTCCGGCGCGACTGGCGTGGACGCAAACTCGCGCAGGCGGTGTTGACGTACGCCATGCGTACCTACAAAAACGAAGGGCTTGAGCGGGCCGTTCTTGACGTTGACGCGGATAGCCCCACCGGTGCCGTGGGACTCTATGAGGGGCTGGGGTTCTCGGAGGTCAATCGCTCGGTCAGTCTGGTGAAGCAGTTCTAACGCTATGTTTCGTGGAGCCGATGACGGGAATCGAACCCGCGTATTCAGCTTGGGAAGTCGAACGGGTGAATATCGGTGAGTATCAGTGGGTTTCCACAGTGTCGCGACCTGGGGAGACGCGTCTATTGCAGTGCCATCGAGTACACGGAAATCGATTCGACTTGTGACCCGCACGTGACCCTCGGGGTCATATCCAGGTGCATTGGCGACCAGGATGTTGCCCCGTTGCCCCCCGAGGGGTGTGCACAGCGATACACATCCTCGACGGGAGCCGAGGAGGATGTCCGCGAACTGGGACACCCCTCGCGACAGCCCCATGGCTTCTCCTCTACTTCATCACTGCGTGAAGAAGTAGAGTGCGCGGCCCCTTCCGCTAGGTGATGGTCGGGGGTAGAGTTCGGTTTCTATCCCGTTCTGGGATCTCATGGCGTGGCACGGATATCTATCCGTTCTCATTTGAAAGGTCCACGCCCCATGTCTATCAACAGCTCTCTACGTCGCCAGGCTGACGCTCTTGGTCTGCGCGTCACGAAGATTCCCGAGTCCTCCCCACGCTTCGCGCAGTACGGCCCATTCATGTTGACCGACAACCGCACTAATACTGTCGTTTCAGGTGGCCTTGAGGCAGAGGACATCGCCAGAGCGCTCGATCACCTCGGTGAACAGTTCACCGAGGTGTAAGGGGGGTGTCGATCTCCGACGACACCCTTTTACGGTCTACACCGAAAAACGCAGCTCAGGGCAAGGGTGTCCGAGTTCATGGACACCCTTGGTTTTGAACGTGCTACATCGACTTAGGTTCTGAGGGCAGAGCTTCGAGGAATCGATCGAGTTCAGTGATCAGGTACACCGGTTTGCTTCCTGGGTATCTGGGGCAGACATTTCCCGCCCTGCGGTGACGGTCGAGGGTTGATCGTGAGATGCCGCAGTACTTGGCAGCGTCATCTGCAGCCAGAGCACCGACTGGATTTTCAGTCGTGCGGCACCGCCGGTCAGCGAAATCAAGTTGAGTCATGCGCCCAGATATACCCGTGTACCCGACAAGCCATGAGCTGGCTTTTTATCCGTTCGAGTAGAAAGCACTGATGATCAAGATCGCCTATAACCGCAAGGAAGCCGCAGAGGCTCTCGGTATCAGCCTTTACAAGCTGGACGAGCATAAGCGGAACGGGGAGCTGTGCCCCAGGTATGACGGCACCACTCCGTTGTATGACCCGGATGACCTCAAGTCGTTCTACAAGTCTCTGCCGTCCGAACCGCCCACCAGGCTCTAAATCTCCGTTGCGGAAGGGGTTCCGCACGTGTCACCGTGGACTCATGCGCAGTGAGCACAAGTCGAACGGCGATGAATGGGATGCATTCACCGGCGCGCGGCACATGCTCGTCAGCATGCGTCGTGCTGGTGTGCGCAAGTTGCTCAAGAAGCGGTCGCATCGGATAGACCGCCGACGTGCGCGGCAGCGCTTGGCATCAGATCCGCAAGACCGTTAGCGATCAGCGGTAGGGCACGTGGTACACGATCACGTAGGTGATGCCGCCTTCGGCGTTGGGAATCAGGACAAGAATCCCGCGCCCACCAATGTATTGATCGCATGAGCCGTAGTCGTTGCGGTCGATCGTGATACCTGCGTATTCAAGGATGCCTTTTTCATAGGAGGCTCCGATGAGCGGGCGCCGTTCGTATCCCTTGTATTTGACGTTCGCGCAGGTCTGATTCATCACCTCTTCGCGTGGAGCGACGAAGCTGATGAGGGCTTTGGCGCGAAAGTCTTCCAAGGGTGGCTTAACGACTTGCACGTGTTCAGCTCTGGTCGGCAAGGCAATGTTGAAGTCGCCCATGATCTGCCGGGCTTCCTCTATAGGCGGCAAGTTTGGAGATGCACTGGATGTTGTCGTGGTCGTTGACTGGTGAACCTGCTGTGTGCCAATGCAACCCGATAAAACTGCGGCGCATACCAGCAGTGTGGCGGCGAGCGCGCGTGTTCTAGCCACCAGAGCGCCATATCCCGGTGCGGCCACCCATGGTGAACTCCTGTGCGTATCCGATGAGGTGGAAGCGGGCCATTTGCGAATCGGTGACGGGGGTTCCCATGATTGGGGTGAGCTTGCCTATGTCCCAGTTATACCGGTCGCGGGTGTTCACATCGGCGCTCACCTCGTAGCGCCAATCGCGGCCATCAGAGGGCGGGAACACAGTGACTTGCCCGGCCAGGTTGTAGTCGAATCGTCCCGATGCCAAGAACCAGTCGTGTTCTGCCCCTGTGGCGGACTGACGAGCCTCTGAGCCCAGCCATTCGGTATTAATAGGGAAGGTCAACGGTCCAGTGGCCCCGGTCGCTTGCGCCCTTGAAATAGCGTCAGCGCCCAAATCTCTTGTCACAGTATCGACTCCGTTACGGAAGTCAGGGATATCGCCAAGCATCTGTTTCACATCTTGCGGGAGCGGCGCACCGCTGGCCCCGAGGTAGTGCTCCAAATTCCGCGCCGCGTGCGGTATCTCGCCTTGCTTAAGTTCGACCCCAGCCTCAACCGTTTGTTTAGCAAGCCAGTCGCCGGGGTTGCGCGGCTCCCACGAACCGAACGGACCGGCGCCAGCGTCTTTGGGCTCCCACGCGGGAGGCTTGGGCTGCTCAGGCAGTGTGGTGCCCTCCACCGGATCACCAAGCCTATCCGGGAAAGGCTCCCCGCCAGGTGTCCCGCCTTCAATGGGTGTGCCTGGAGGTGGCCACTTACCAGGCTCAGGCACTGGGTTGCGCGGCTCGGCGGCGCGCTCTATCGACTCGTCCTTGGGCGACTTGCGGTCACCGTCATCGAGCATCTGAACCGTGCCGTCGCGGCCCTGGCCGTCGAACGTGATGCCCTCCAGCTCAGCGGCTTTGGTGGCTAGATCCTTGCCCACCTTGGTATCGGCTGCGACGAGCGCACCCGCGCGCCACCGGATGAACTCGGCGTGTTCCTTGGCGGCTTTTGCGCGCTTGGCCTGTGCATCCTCATCCGATGACGAGTTGGCGTCGGTGACGGACAGGTCTTCGGCCACTGTGAAGCCCTTGCCCTCCGCATCGGCGATGGACTCCAAGGCTTTACGTTGCGCGCCCCGAACGTCTTCGGCGCCTCTGGTTGCGGTGTCGGCGGCTCCCCGGAGGGCTTCGCTCTGCCTGCGGACCACCGACAGATCGGCGGTTACCCGATCCCATGCGGCATCCTTGGCTACACCTTTCCACTCGGTGTCACCGGGGGCCGCAATATTCGCCTGGTGCTGCTCAAATAACCGCTCGGACTCGCTGGCCATCTTCTGCCACCGTGACGCAGCCTGCTCCAGGTGCCCGGCATCCCAGCTCTGTATCTGCGACCGGCTCGGCGTCGCTACTGCCGCCACAGCGGGGCTCACATCGATCTCGCAATGTCCGCGGCGCTACGAGCCACAGTGTCGTCATAGGCCTTGCCACCAGCGGCCATGTCGCCTGACTGGCCTTCGACGCGGCCCGACTGGGCACCACGAATCGACATGGCAGCGCCATCGACAGCGGCGACCCCAGCGTGACTGGGCTGGCTGCCCGACCCAGTTCCCGCACCGCCAGACGCGAGTTCATCGGCTAGCCCCGCACTGCGAGCTGCCGCCGACCGCAGACCGTCGGCATCTGCACCTAAGTAGCCAGACATCGCACCCCCTGGTAGCTAACAACTACGCGCACAGTAACACCGCGATAAGGGCCATGCCTACGGTTGTCAGCCCCTCTGGTACTGCCACGGTGGCGGGGTTGCCCGGATCATGTACACCTCACCACGGGTCCGGGTTTCCGCGACAATCTTGCCGTTGAGATAGCGGGATCCTGACCTCCATGCCGGGCTGGACCTCGAATCGGGCGTACTCCTTGCCCTCACGTAGGTCGCCAGTGATGGTTTCGGTCCAGACGCCGCGGCCCCAGTTGTGCATCACGGTGCACACCGTTTGGCCGGTCGTGAGCTTGTTGACGTGGAGCTTGACCACACTCGGACGGTATGTCGTGGGTATGACAGCGAGGTACTTACCGCTCGGGGCGAATCCCGCCGTTTACGCAGGCCCAAAACTTTTCCTCGGTGACGCACAGCTGGTCGCGCAGTATCCGCTTCCACAAGTCAATGCCGTACGTATCCCGTTTACCGATCGGGTGCGAGATTTTCGTCCTGAGGATCTGACCGTCTCGAAGTGTCAGTTCGTATCGAACATGATCGTTGTTCTTACCCCGACGACCCGAGCCGTGCGAAACGCAAACCCAACCATCTGCCTCGCAAAACTTCTGGTGATCCTTGCGCGAGGCAACCGGCCAGCTAGTCACCGGCCTGCGTCATCAACCAGCCGTGGAGCTCATCGTCAGACATCGTCTGCGCTAGGTAGACGATGGGAACGTTCCCCTCATGGTTGGGCGCAAAACGTAGACGGCTAACCCAGTCCTCCGCGTAATCGCGGATCTCGTCAACCAGGTCGTCGAAAACGTCGGACAATGACTCGCCCTCCGCGGCTAGTGGCAGTCCACGTAGGGCCGCCGTGTACAGACCCTCACCAGAGTTGTAATCCACCTCGACCGAGTCGGCAACGATCCGCTCTAACAGATCACGCAACACCGTCGTCTTAACCACCGCGACGGAGCCAGCTCGTAAATCTCGATTCGAGCGTCCACGCCGCAGGCTAACCAACAAACCGTCTTGAGCAGTGTCAATGACATCCGAAAGGTGTGCCCTGCTGTCTTTGAGAGTGTCGTACTGGAGCGGCTGATGCGGACCACTCTTCACTGCAGGCATGAAGCCACGTCCTTGTTTGAGTGTTGCGGGTACCGTTCGTACATTTTGTACGTTTTGTACATCTAACGCAACCTTCAGACATTCTGTTCCCGAGGGGTTGGGTACAAAAAGCCCCTCCGTAAGAGAGCTACCGGAGGGGCTTTGACCGGCCGGTACCGCGAGACCGAGACATCGCCTAACGGCTGTCCACAGCCAAATGCACACTCGTGATCTGGAGATTCCCAATTCCGCGTATCACCGCATCTAGTGGTGGTACTACCTGTACTCAGGCCGGAAACTCGACACGGGGGTATCTATGCGCAAGTACCTCTTCTCAGACGAGAGCGGCGATTTGCAGTGCCGCGCTGACCCTAACGTATCCAGGTTCTTCGCAGTCGGGAGCCTGTTTGTGACGGAGAGCGAGCTTATCCAGCTCCGCTCAGCCATGTCGTCACTCCGAGACGAACTCGCCTGGAGCTCACACGGTTTGGATTCCGCCTTCCATGCCACTACCGACAAACAGTATGTTAGAGACGAGGTCTTTGAAGTCCTGCGGCAGCTGAACTTCCGCTTCGATGTAACCCTGCTAGAGAAGCGGAAGAGCCAGGCGCACATACGTTCCACTGAGGAAATGCTCTACAAGTACGCCTGGTACTACCACTTGAAGTATCACGCCAACCAGATGTTTCGCGAGAACGATGAAGCGCTCATAGTTGCCGCTGAATTGGGCACGAGGAAGAAGCGACAGGCATTCCGCGAAGCGATCGAAGATGTCATGACGCAGTGCCTCCCGTACCGAGTGAAACGGGCTTTAGCGTTCTGGCGTGACGAATCCGACTTTGCTCTGCAAGCTGTGGACTACCTCACTTGGGCGGTCACACGGTTTTACGAGCGGGGGGACGCGCGGAGCTTCGAATTGATTCAGGGGAAGGTCAACTCCACCTTCGACCTCTTCAAATGGGGCACCCAATACTACTTCTGAACTGCAAAAATAACGAACCCCCGATCAACTAGGCGTTAGCCAGAGCCCAGGGGCTCTTTCGTCGATCGGGGTCGCTGCCTCGAAGTGTAGACCGCGACCATGACATTGCTTTGGATTTTCCAGTCAGGTGTCTAGGCATGCCGCGTCCCACGGTTAGTTGATGATCTCCACAGTCGCAGCGGCGAAAGCCCATCCCGAGGAACCATCCGGTTGAGTGAGCGATCCGTCCGTGGTTGTTGAGTCTTTTGTGTTCAGCACCATGGACCGTGAGCTGGACGGCCCCGCGACGACGCGGCGTGTGTAGCCAGCAGGCGCGGAGCTCCACCCGGCACCGTTCAGGAAAGCGGTGGCGTGGAAGTGCAGCAGGACCGAGGACCCATTGGCGTGGGTGAGCGTCACTGACGGTGCGGTGACGTTGACGGCAGCGCCACCAACGGCGGCATGCCCACCGATTGGAGAGGTTGCGACCGACCCGGTGATCACTACGGCGATCATCTGCTCTGCCCACGTCCACGTGCCCGAGGTGGTGTTGGTGGCGGTGGCTTTGAACCACGCCGTTGTCAAAGCCGCTTGTCCGGCAGAGGTATTGGTGTTGTCGATGTAGTTCCAGTTCGGCACCGTGCCGCCAGCCGAGGGCTTCGTAGGCGCTGTGTTCTGTGAATCGAACGCGCACAGCAGGATCAGATCGCCGACCTGATGGGTCGGGATAGTTACCGAGTTAGTCGTGCTCGCGTTGGAAGAGACATACGAGATCGGGGCTGTGATGGTCACTGTTGGGGTGCCGCCAGTGAGGGTGAGGCTTGCGGGCGTGGGAGCCACTGTCAGGCCGATCGATGGGGTTCCGCCGGTGAGCGTCAGAGTTGCGGGCGTGGGCGTGATAACCCTGCCAATCGAGACAGTCGGCACCCCACCCGTGAGGGTCAATACCGCCGCTTCTGGTCGCACCGTCTGGCGAAGCGCCGGCCGCCCGCCGATTAACGTCAGCTCGCCGGGTGTCGGCTCTATGAGAACGTTTTCCGTGACAACAACGTCCGGGACACCGCCCGTGAGAGTGAGTTCCGCCGCTGTGGGTTCGATGATGGTTTCGGCCCACCAACCTGTCACACCGCTCATGGGGCCACTTCCTGTCTTCGTATGATCTCGTTGTCGGCGGGCATCAGAACATCCCCGACGAGGCGGCACAGCCGTACGCCATGAGGCCAGTCCACTTCGGGTGTCACACCGTCGCCCCAGCGGTGAATCAACACATCGTTGCCGTCTGCCAGATCGGCTAGCCGATCGCGCAGTCGGTCGCACTCTTGCCCAAAGTCGTAGACGTCAGTGCTTGTGTTGTTCTCTAGCCGTTCCAGTGCGGCCACGGTCCCGGCGATCAACAGATCTCGCAGACCGTCAATGGCCGCAGCTTCCGGCCTGATACGCCTAGCCAACGCCCTGCGCCCTCTTCCGAGCCTCGTTGTGGGCCCGCCATTTGACCTGTGCAGCCTTCTGCTTCGCCGGATCCTTGGTGGCGGCCTCTTCCATCTGAATACCGGCCAGCACCCGAGCCAGTGCCGCGCGATGCTGACGCACCTCAGCGATAGCGGGATGCAGAACCACACGCCCGCTATTGAGGACCACCGACAACCCGTCAGTGGAGATGCACTCCTCGAGCTCAGTGATCCGACTCGCCAGATTCCGGGCCTGCTCTAGCCATTCGGCCTCTCGCCCATCGGGCCTCAGACCACACTCAAGCATCTCAGCGGTGATCCGCTCTACCAGAGCATCACCCGCGGTCTTGTCATTCTTACGACTTACCATGTCCTACCTGCGCATTCTCTATGCGGCCGGGCCCGTGGGCACCAAAAAACAGTTCTGTGTGCAATGCAGAGACCGAAATCAGCAGCTTCGGCCCGTGGCGCTGGGATAGGCCACCGGGGGGTGGAGGCCGGGGGGTGATTCGGTGCTCTGTGTGCAGTCGTGGGGGGTGATCGGCGTGGTGGTGTGTGATCCCTTACCGGAACGCGCACAGGGGCAATCAGCGGCTTGCGGTCTTCTATCGTGACAACTGTGTGGTCAGGCGCCACCATGTCTCCTTGCTTGTGGTGACCCCCGCTCGCTGTGTGAAACGGGGCAGCGAGCAGGGGTCAGGTGGCGTGTCCTTCCCCGCTGTCTGAGAGCGGGGAATTGTGCGCCGGGGTTTGGTACACCTGCCGTCCATGGCTGCTATGTCATATCTGGCAGCTGTACCGGGGTTGGTGCAAAGGAGTGACCCTTCCTTGCACCGAATCGATGCTGTGGTCACGACGCGTATCCGTTTCGGTGGGCGTCGTCAGCATCGAAGTCTCTGTCTACTTGTCGGGGTCGAACTTGCCGCCGTTAGTGGGGCGCAGTGTCCCTCTGCGGTCGATTGGCAGACGGCCCGCTGTGAAGAAGTCCAAGCGGTCCATGACCTGTGCGTCACCGCGTCGGCCATCGGCGATACATCTGCGCAGGTATCGCGCGGAATGCTGCAATAGCATCTTGCCGCTCTCGGCGGTGTCTAGCCGCTTCTTGATGGCTGCATACTCAGGGACGCACTGACGGGTGTAGTCGTCGATCCAATCGGCGGAGAGACCAGTGGATTTCAGATACGTGGGTAGCTCCTCTAAGAGGACACCCAGTTGTTCGCGGGTGGAGTTCTTGATGAGGTCGCGGGCAACAAGCATCTTGTCGTGACCAGTGGAGCTGTCGAGCAGGCGCTCAGAACGATGCCAGAACCGGGTGTTTCGACTCTCCGCTGCCGCATCGCCGGGAGTGACCAGGCTAGAGAGATACCCGTCGAACTCGGCACGCGCCTTCTCGTAGCGTGCCTCCACTTGCTGCTCTGCACGGTCAACGGCCTTGACCGCATCAGTATTGGCGAACAGTGCTATCTGCTCGCTGTATCCCGAACTGGAATACCGATGGGCTTCCTTCTCGGTTGCCTCCAAGTGCCGGGCCAACTCCTTGTGCGCGTGCGTAATAGCCGTCGCAGCCTGTTCGTAGGCAGTCCCCTCGACTACTGTCGCACCTGCGCTCACACCACCAGGCTCAAGACGAACCGAGTCGGGCGGTTGGGATGGGCTGTAGTCGGGCTGGCTCGGATACAGGCTTTGCGAGTCATTTCCGATCATGATCATTGTTCCTTCTCCGTGAGAGTCCACAATTCCGTTGCGGCTGTAGCTGTTTCGGGATACGCCGCAGTGTAGGCGTCGCGGGTTTGCGGCCAGCGGTGGTGATACGCGGCGTGCAGTAGCGCACGCACCATCACCTCGTCGTGTGCCGACATGGCCAGGGTGAGAAGCCGAGTGGCCATATCCTCGGATTCCACAGATGCAACCCGGTCGATAGCGTCGCGCTGTTCCAGGATGCCGAAGATATCGACTGGATGTGGTTGGTCGAGCAGTTGCGCGGACAATGCTTGACGCCGGGTCTCGACGGTCATCACTAATGCCTCCATATGTTTGATGGTGCGTTATTGCCCTGGGCGGGTGAGTTTTTCTTGCCGCTAACGGCAATCAGAAGATCTCGGAGCTGCCGAGGAACATGCCCATCAGCCCCCACACTGCGGCGAGGGTGCGGGTGGCTTTGGCTACGGGATCTTCTTCCTCGGAGTCGTCCCCGATCGACAGCTCGATCGTCATGGGGGTGGACTCGTCGTAAGACCTACGGATAGCGGTGCATTGGTCAACGTGGATGACGTTGGCCATCTGGAACCCCAACCGGTCACCAAGGGTGAAATCGGTATCCAGCAGGTAGGGCATCCCATTGCGGATGGATGTCTTAAAGCTCGTGTAGGCCCGTGTTTTCCAATGCCCTGAGCGCAGGTTCAGGATTCCGGACACGGTGTATGCGGTGCCGCCACCACCCTGCTCGAAGTGCTCCAGGAACCCGAAGTCGCCCATGCGGATAGCGCGGATCGGATCCGTGAACCGTTGGAAGGCAAGAAGAGTGTCGTCCAGCTGGCCTTGGTAGAGCTCCTCTAAACCGGGAGTTCCGGGTTGTTGGTAGGCCCCGATCGCGTAGGAGATGACAGCCGACAGCTGAGACAAGGAGTACTTGATTCCGAATGTCTGAAGCTGGTTCACCCACCCCGGAGAACGACCGCCGATCATGATGGTTTTCGCTGTGGCGCCGTGCGTTGTTCTCTGAGACTCGACAATTCCCGAGTACTCGCCGTCCTTGAACACAACCCACGGCGGCTTTGGTGCCACGCCAAACCACTTGCGGATCAGGGGATCCGTCTCGCCGTCGTTGTCCTTGTCTAGATCAATGACACTTGAGAGGGTCTCGGTGATCATGTCGTCCGCCGTGGACGCGATCAGGTTGATCGGGCCGTCCAAAAGTGTTCCCGTAGGCCCGGTCACACCAGACTTGTCCTCAACGGCGAGGATCACGGCGTTACGGTGAGGACGGGCTAGTTGTCCAGCAAGGGTTCCCAGTTCGGGATGGGGTGAGTCTTTATCCTCGGTGAGCCACGTGTAGGCCCGGATCATGCAGCCGGCATCCTCGAGCAGCGGTGCTGTGACGGTGTGGATGTCCGTCCAGCGGGAGGTGAGGATCGTCGTCCGGGACTGATCGAAGAGCGGGTTGACGAACTGCACCTGCACCGGCCACAGCAGCGGATCAAACCCACCGATTATGTCGGCAACCCCCAACCACGCGCCGGGGTTGAAGATGTTCGTCGGAATAGACAGCAGCGGAAAGAACTGCCGCGCAAGGTTAATGAACATCGTCAGAGAAACGGCAGTGCGGCAGTTCCACGGAAGCACGAACATCTTCGGAAACTGGATCTCAGGCGGGAAGATTGGATTGGCACCAGCTAGAAGGTGTTTGACATGCTCGCGGTTGTGGACCATCTCCATTTCGACGGTGTGCAACCCGTCATTGGAGCGCTTCGCGGTGACCCCGGTGACTTTCCCGCCCCACCGCGTCCTCCAAGACCGGTTGGTCGGAATCGGATCAAGGGTGAAGTGCAGGTCCTCTTCAGCGCGGCGGTCGTACAGGATGAAGTCCGACAACCAGTTGTCGCGCCGTATCACACACGTACCGGTGCCAGAGTCGGCCATCACCTCTTCGACACGCACGCTCTTTTCCTGAGCGATGGTGCCGATGAACTGCATGTTCTTGTCCCACAACCGAAGCAGGGGGCGCTGTTTGGTCTCTTCGATGGTGGTATGCCGGCGGGCGTCGAGGTACCGGTATGCGGACATGGGATTGCCGACAGTCGGCGCTTGGGTAGCGCCGATGATGCGGTCAAGGATTTGTTGAGGGGACGAGATGCCCGTGAGGTCGACGTTCCAGCTCATCCGCGTTCCACCGCGGATGAGGCACTTACTGTTCGGCTAGAAAGATCTCCAGGTCGGCGCGGTTGATAACCCAGTCGCGACCCTGTTTGGTCGCCCTGAGGCGGCCTGTTCGGCACCAATGACGTACGCAACGCTCAGACCTCCCGGTCTCATGCGCAGCCATGGTTGTTGTCACTTTCAAGTCTGTAGCATTCCCTTGAACGCCAGCGAGTTTCGTTCCGCTAGCGGCAAGGGTGGCGAATTGAGCGGCGAACTGCAGGGCTTGTAGGAACGAGAATTTGTCCGGGTCGTTCATCCGAACACGCAGCCGCACATCACCGTTGATCCCCGCGTAGTTCTGTAGCCACAGGGCGAATTCGGGCGGGATGATCAACTCACAGTTTTCCGTAAGGTACTGGCTTGGTGGCTTCATGGGCTCTCCGCGGCATCAACGATATGATCCGCGAACCGCAGGGCCGCCTCGACGGTGAGGACGCACCCGCCAATGTGCAGCGCGCTTCCCTCCCTGCGTATCTCGGGATGCTCAGAGCCACGGCATTGCAGGCATACCCCACCCTTGGCGCGCGTGCGGCGCACACGACACCGGACACAGGGCCGTACGTTGCGGCGGCGCCTCACCGAGCCCGTTTGCTCTCACTCATGCGTCCCACCATCCGTACTTGTCACAGTTCTCTCGGGTCCATTCGAGCCCTGTTTCCTGCGCCCGTTGCCTTATTACTTCAACCCAATCGTTGTATGCCTCAAGGACATCAAGGTCCAATTCTTTCCAGAACAGCAGCTGATCCATTTCAGCGCGCGTGCTCGGGAGACGGTCAATCTGGAAGTAGACCCACATGTCGTACTGCAGTTGTGCGCGTTCGGCCGGGTCAAGTCGGTTCGTGTCGAAATCGTCCATGCCACACCTATGCCCCGCTTACTTGCGCTTCGCATCGCGGCGAGTACGCCGAGACTTGCTCTTGCGCTTGTGGGTAGGCCATTCCGACCCGTCACGTCCGCTCTTGCTCATTTGCTTATCCGATCGAAGGCGGCAATTGCTTCACGCAACCGATTGATGTCCCGGCCATCGAAGTTGAAAGGGCCACACTCGATACACCAGTCGCTTGCAGTGTTGTGAGTGAGCCGCAGTGGCATTGACCGCCACGAATCGGTCTCGTCCTCGTATGGCTCGAGGTAGCCGAATTCGTCTGCGATAAAGCGCTGATACTCGTTATCTGCGTAGGTGCGGGGGTAGTCGCACAGCCGGAACTTCGGCGGTGCGATGTTCTCGTCGGATTGGTTGTTACTCATTGGGCCTGGCCTTTCAGTTGCAGAGTCGTAGGAAGTTGTGGCGGTTGTATTCCCAGCCGCGTTGCTCAATGGCGAACTGAATTCCCTTGAGCCATCTGCGGTGGTCGTCGTGGATGATGTAGCCGACCTCTTGGAGGTAGAGCATCCAGTTGATCTCGTCGTCGTCAGTCGGTGGTTCGTAGCGCAGAAGATGCAGCTGCGATAGGCGCCTGGCCTCGTCCGGGTCGGCGAGCACCTTGTCTTTCCATGGCGGTGGGGTCCAGGTCATTGCGCTTGGCCTTCTGCCGTGGTGTCGTCGTCCATGGCTTCCCAGTTCCAGCTCAAAAGTGCCTTGCCGCAGGCGTCGTGGCCATGTCTGTATGGCGCGCTCTCGTAGGTGTTGACCAAGCAGAAGCAGATGCAGCAGGGCTTGTACAGGAGCAGTTGCGTCATGCCACGGCCCTGTTCTGCCGAAAGTTGGGGTGCAGGGGGCAATCGGTTAGGTCGTCTAGGCGTCCGGCTTGGTCGCATTTGTTGGGGCAGCTGTCGATAGCGGCTCGGATGGCTCTGTGCTCTGCCTCGATACGTTCGGCCTTGAACCGATCAAGGGCTTCTTTGCGTTCGCGTTCCAGACCGCACGGAGGACAGTCGGGTGGGTTCTCTACGCCGAAGTGCTTACGACAGCGGGGTTGTCCTAGAGGGTCAAGAAGAGGGGCGGGGGGCGGCGAGGCCGCACCTTCTCCTAAAAACTTCTCTAAAGAACTTATAGGGGTGCCGTTTTCGCTGGTAGGCGCGTTGGCTGTGTCGGGTACTTTTGGACTAATAGTCGGGTACTCGTCGACTAATAGTCGGGTACTTTCGGCTAAAGTAGGCGACTTTTTGTCGGGTACTTTAGCCACCCCCGCGCCAACATCGGTGGGCATCAACAGTCGATACGTATCGGACTTGCCCTTGCTTCCACGTAGGCGCTCTATCACTGGTTCCAGGTAGCCCAGATCCGTAGCGCGCTTGTAGGCACGCTGCACGGTGCGCTCATTAGTTGCGGTGCTGGCCGCTACGGTCTGCTGGCGCACACAGAAGGTGTCCCCACCATTCAGCACCGCCTTCACCACCTGACGGACCAGCACGATTTTCTCTCCCGCAGGGATACGGGAGTCCGCCACGACGAGGTCGAACCACTTCCACTTGTTGTACTTCATGCGACCTCCGTCTTCCACCGCGACCAATGAGGTGACTTCCGAGGCAGCCCGTTGGGCCACTTACACGGAAGTCCAGCGGGCGCAGCGCATTCGGGACAGGGGCGGATATCCGCCCCTGTCACCGAGTACGGGGTAGCTCGCTCGTGCGAGCCGGTTTCTTCGTCAAAGTCAGCCAACGGCCTGTACCTGATCGTCTTCGTATCCGTTGACATTCCGGTACGGGGGCAACGTGAGTAACCAGCTGGCGATCATCGCTGCCCTCGGGTGACTCCCCAATGCGGCGTGGTCGTCGTCGGTGGGCTCATCCAGCATGCGCAAGATCAACGATCTCGTTGGCGCATCGAACATTTGGAATGTCTCCAGGTCAGCGTCCTTTGTGTCCCAGGCCCTCATTTCGCACCACCCGACCACCGGACTGCCTGAAATACGGCTTTGATGATGGCGTTGGCAACGAGAAATGCGTCGGCAGGTGTGTAGCTGGTGTCCCCGACGTAGACCTCTGGGTGGTCCTCGCCGTCGGTGGCGATGCTGCCGTCCTGGTACTGCGTTACAACCGCGCGGATGTCCAAATCCGATATGCCTTCACGCAATTCGGCAGGACCGGACCAGACCAGACGGTATTGGACGCCGTCCAAGTTCTCTTGCCAGGCATCGACCCACTCGAGGTCGGCACCGGGAGGCAGTGGCACCGGGCCTGTTTGAGCATCTTGCCGCTGACTAGTTGAGGCTGTAGTGTTCATGGGAGATCGATTCCTTCCAAGGGATTTGATTGATTGCCCTCGACCTGGTGCTTGGCGGTGCTGGTCGGGGGCAGTTCTTTTTTCGGACGAAGATCTGGCGTTCGGTCGTCGTCGCGGATACCGATATCGGGGAACAGTTCCTGCGGGTAGTGGTGCATCAGGCGGCACCCGCCTCCAGGCGAGCGACATACTCGGCGATTTGTCGGTCAGTGGAGAAGCGGCGCTTACCGATCTTCACGCTGGGCAGTTCGCCCGTCCTCCACAGCTGGAACACCAACGAGCGGCAAATGCCACCCAACTTGAGGCCAACGGCCTCCCAATCGTTCATGGGCACCCTCCGGGTTGCTCTGAAATGAAACACTCAGATGGACTTAGAGCGTCATAACAGAGCATACACCTGATGCTCCCGAACGCAACGAGATGTATGCGAGAATGGTGCGATGCCGAACGTAGATGGTGTCGCCAAGGCGTGGCAGATGGAGCTGGCTGGTCGGGTCGGCAAGGCTGTCCACGACTACCGCAGATATCTCAACTTGTCGGCGCAGGCGCTTGCATCTCGCACCGCGGAACTGGGTTATCCACTCACGCGGGTTGCTATATCGAAGATCGAAAGCAACAGTCGCGCAGGAAAGCTCGATGTCTCTGAACTCGTGGTGCTCGCGGAGGCCATGGGGGTTCCCCCGGTTGCTCTGCTATACCCCAGGCTGCCGGATGGAGATGTGGAATTCCTTCCGGGGCAGCATGTTGCGTCGATCGTGGCGCTTTTGCGATTCACGGGTGAGCGTGACAAGGACCCTCAGTCAGACCTGGGATTGCTCGCGAAGCTATCCCGCGAGAAGTTCGATAAGCAGATCAGGATTGAGACCGCGCTAGAACTGTTGGAAGAACTGACGTCCAACAATCCCGGCGGTATCGCAGTCGAGGACATCACTGCAGTGGCCGACAAGAACGAGGAATTGAAGGCCTTGAACCGACAAATTCGTGCGATTCCGGAGTCAGAGGTTGCCGACCGTGACTAGGCAGCAGCTTCCTCCGCAGATTAGGAAGATCACGGTACTGGACCGTGCGAGCGGGAAAATGGTTGAGCGGTACCGGGTTAAGGTCGATGTCGGGGTCAACTCGGCGGACGGCAAGCGGCAGCAGGCAAAGCGGCATTGTCGAACCGAGGCCGAGGCGCGCAGGCTTCTGTCCGAACTTCAGTACAAGGCCACGACGGGCACCTACGTCGCACCGTCAAAGATTACCGTCGAGCAGATGTGTACGGAATACGTTGCGGGACGCCATAACCTGCGAGCTTCCTCTCTGTCCAAGCTTGAATATGATCTTGCCCCGCTGCGCGAGCGTCACGGCGCTCGACAGGTTCAGAAGCTCACTAAGGCTCATATCGACACTCTGGTAACGGATCTCGTGGCCGGTGGCACCGTCACCGCGAAGGGGCGTACGCGCCGGCCTTGGTCCCCGGTCGCAGTCAACAAGGTGATCTCCACTGTGGCGCAGGTGCTTGATGACGCTCGCGAGCAAGGGATTGTTCAGAAGAACGTCGCCGAGAAGGTAGCTCGCGTGTCGGTGCCCGACAGCGAGGTTGATACCTACACCACCGCCGAAGTCGAACAGTTGCGTAAGCACTTCGCGACCGACCGCATTGGCCATGCGTGGGAACTCGCCACATACGGCCTGCGGCGCGGGGAGATAGCAGGTCTCCGGTGGGCCGACATAGACCTGACGGCGGGGACTTTGAGTGTGGCCAACAACCGGGTTTCGGCTGGGGGGTCCACTGTCGAGAATGACCCGAAGTCGCAAGCTTCACGGCGTGTGCTTCCACTCCCTAGCCGGCTGGCGACAGTCCTGCGCGCAGCAAAAAAGCGCCAGACGATCGAACGGCTGGCGCTTGGGGAGCACTACGGTGCGGGGGAGTATGTGGTCTGCAATGAGGTTGGGGAGCCGTACAACCCCGCCGTTCTCTCGCGCTATTGGGCTAAGTCTGTCGCAGGCGCTGGCCTGCGGCACCTAAAGCTTCACGGTGGGCGACACACTGCGGCGACGCTGATGCACCTCGACGGCGTGCCCGTCGCCGTCATCGCGGCGTGGATCGGGCACTCAGACCCGACCCTGACGTTGCGGGTCTATGCGCACTCCCAGAACGACGCCTTGAAACTGGCGGGGGCCTCGTTGGACCGTCCGAACAAGAGTTCTGTCTGACTTGTGACCTTTGGTGACCCTGAGGGCCGCGGTCGAACAGTATCGAACGGTATCGACGCTGGTCAGAGTGGAGCCGATGACGGGAATCGAACCCGCGTATTCAGCTTGGGAAGCTGATGTTCTGCCATTGAACTACATCGGCGGAGAGTGGTCTGTCTAGCGGAACCAGTAGCACCTCTCGGCGTGTGAGCTTACATGTGAGAGCGCCTCCGAGTCCGCGTCATCACCGCTTTGGGGGCGTGAGATGCGGACAGGCAATCAGGAACTGCGCTTGACCAGGGCGCCGACGATCAGCCGGGCCAGCATGGTTTCCAAGTCGGCGTCGAAGTTCAAATGGATATCTGCCAGTGCGGGATCGGTCTCAATGGCGGCGATGGCGCTGGCTGACGGCCGCGCGTACATCCACAGCGCAGCGCTCGTCACCAGGATGGACAGGCACACACTCTGGGCATCGTCACCGAGCTCGGGAATGTAGCTCCGGATAGCTTCGGTGAGCGAGGCGATGCTGGCATGGGCGGATCGCCGGAAGCGCAGCAGCGTTCCATCCGAGACGTTGTGCTCCAGCACACCCGGTTGGGCCGTTATCAAGTCGCACAACACCGCGTGCTGCCGCAGAGACCTGCTGAGCAGGGTGGCTACGTGGTTGGCCCGTTCCTGCGCAGTACCGGAGTACGTGTCGCGAGAGAGCTCCGCCACAATTTCGGTCGCCCAGCAGCGCAGCGCGGCATCGAGCAGTTCCAGCAATACGGCCTCGCGAGACTCGAAGTACCGGACCATCGCCGACTTTGCTAGGCCGGTACGTCGACTCAGCTCATTAAGGGTTATCTGGCTGACTGGCATGTCGCTGAGCATGGAGGATGCGGTTTCCAGGATGGCTTGCCGGCGGATCTCGCGCTGCTCCTCGCTGCGTGCGCGCCGGAAGGTCATGGCCCGATGTTAATGCGCCGCCGGTCACCTCATAGTGAACCGCCGGTCTATTAACGTGGTACGGTTCCGCCGTAATAGACCGTCGGTACACAAGGTTGTGTCGCCGGTTGTCCGGTAGTGGCCTCATCGGCAGGTGCAGAAGGGGATGCGCACGGTGTATCGACTGTTGAAGCGGTTCTGGATTCCGCTACTGCTGGTAGTCGTTGTCGGGATCGGTGGATACGCGATCTCGCAGATCCGTAGCTCCATAAATCCCCCTCCTCCCAAACCGGGCGAGGGATCGGGCATCACCGCGAATTTCAACCCGAAGCACATCACCTATGAGGTCATCGGGTCGGGCGGCACTGCGAACCTCAATTACCTCGATGAGAACGGGCAACCCCATCTCGTTGAGAATGCTTCACTCCCTTGGTCTTTCACGATCGTGACAACAATGCCATCCATGTCGGCCAACATCGTCGCGCAAGGCGATCGCAACGTCAGCGGTCTTGGGTGCCGCGTGACGGTCGACGGGGGCGTGCGTGACGACCGATCCAGTACCGACAAGGTCAAACCGTTCATCTACTGCTTGGTGAAATCCGTATGAGCAATGTGCACGCGAAGCCGCACCGGCCGTTTGTTGGCCACCTGATCCGGATCTTCTCGCTGCCGATCATCTTGTTCTGGGTCGGGCTGGCGGTCGTCCTGGGCGCGATGATGCCGTCGCTTGATGAGGTAGCGGCCTCTCGTTCGGTTCCGATTAGCCCCACCAAATCTGAGGCCTATCAAGGGATGCTGAACATCGGCAAGGTGTTTCAGCAGTACGACTCGGACTCTTCGGCGATGGTCGTTCTGGAAGGCGACGACAAACTCGGCGATTCCGCGCACGAGTACTACGACGGCATCGTGACCAAACTCAAGGCCGATCACGAACACGTGCAGAACGTCCAGGACTTCTGGAGCGACCCGCTGACCGCGGCGGGCTCACAGAGCGTGGACGGCAAGGCCGCCTACGTGCAGATCTTCCTCAACGGATCACAGGGCACCAGTGCTAGTCACGAATCGGTGGCCGCGGTGCGCCAGATCGTCAGCTCCGTGCCCGCGCCCCCGGGCATCAAGGCCCACGTGGCCGGTAATACTGTGCTCAATGCGGACACGAGCGTAGCCGGTCATCAATCCATGGCGACCATGGAATTGGTGTCGGTGGGCGTGATCATCGTGATGATCCTGTTCATCTATCGCTCCATCGTCACGATGCTCATATCCATGGTCATCATTGGTCTGGAACTGTTTGCTGCGCAAGGCGTTACGGCTACGGCCGGATATCTGAACATTATCGGTCTGACCCCCTATGCGGTGAGCATGGTGACGATGCTGGCGTTGGCTGCCGGTACCGACTACGTGATCTTCCTCTTTGGCCGCTACCACGAGGAGAGATCAAAAGGTTTGAGCCGCGAAGACGCGTATTACGTTGCGTATCACGGTGTCTCGCACGTCATACTGGGCTCCGGTCTGACCATCGTCGGCGCGTGCATGTGCCTGACCATGACCACGCTGCCGTACTTCCAGAGCATGGCCCTGCCGTGCGCGATCTCGGTTCTGGTGATCGTGGCCGCGGCACTGACGCTGGCACCCGCAGTCCTGACGGTGGCCTCGAAATTCGGGCTTCTCGAGCCCAAGGGCAAGCTCTCCAGTACGGGCTGGCGCAAGGTCGGCACATCGGTGGTGCGCTGGCCCATCCCTATCATCGTGTTGACCAGCTTGGTTGCGATCATCGGCTTCGTCAGCTTGATGACCTACGTGCCGCAGTACAACGACCAGAAATTCACGCCCGCCGACATGCCGGCCAACCTGGCGATGGGAGTGGCCGACCGCCACTTCTCCCAGGCCCGCATGAACCCGGAACTGCTGATGCTGGAGGCCGACCACGACCTGCGCACCCCCGCAGACATGCTCGTCATCGACAGGGTGGCCAAGGGCATTGTTCACATGCGCGGAATCGAACGCGTGCAGACCATCACCCGTCCGCTGGGCGCGCCCATTGAACACAGCTCAATCCCGTTCCTCATGGGTGCGCAGAATGCGGGCACCCTGCAGACCGCAAAATTCAACAACGACAACTCGGCTCAGATGCTCGAGCAGGCCGACGAGATGAGCAAGACCGTCGCCAGCATGGAACGCATGTACAGCCTCATGCAGGAGCTGACCGCCACCACACACAGCATGGTCGGCCGGACTCACGACCTGGTGAAGGTCACCGAGGACATGCGCGACAACCTGGCCAACTTCGATGACTTCTACCGGCCATTGCGCAATTACCTGTACTGGGAGCCGCACTGCTACGACATCCCGATCTGTCAGTCGCTACGTTCCATCTTCGATGTCTTGGACGGCATCGATAAACTCACCGAACAAATGCAGGGCCTTACCGCCGATATGGATCGCATGGATCAGCTGATGCCCCAGATGCTTCCGGTATTAAGGACCACCATCGACTCGATGGGACGGATGCGCGACTTCATGGTGGCCACGCACAGCGTGATGGCCGGTACCCAGGCGCAGCAGCAGGAACTGGCCAAGGGCGCCACGGAAATTGGCCTCTACTTCGATCAGGCCAAGAACGATGACTTCTTCTATCTACCGCCCGACGTGTTTACCAACCCCGACTTCAAACGCGGGCTCAAAATGTTCGTATCGCCGGACGGTAAGGCGGTCCGATTCATCATCACCCACCAAGGCGACCCGGCCTCGGTTGAGGGCATCGAGCACGTCCGTGACCTCAAAGGCGTTGTCGCCGACGCGGTCAAGGGAACCCCGCTATCCAATGCGAAGGTCTCGATCGCGGGTACCGCGTCGATGTACGCCGACATGCAAGACGGCGTGACCGTAGACCTGGCCATCGCAATCATCGCCTCGATGATCCTGATCTTCGCGATCATGGTGCTCATCACCCGCTCCGTGGTGGCGGCCCTGGTCATCGTCGGCACCGTGGCCGCATCCCTGGGCACCGCATGTGGCCTGTCAGTACTGTTGTGGCAGGACATCCTCGGGCTGGGCGTGCAGTGGATCGTCATCCCTCTATCGATGGTGATCCTGCTGGCGGTCGGTTCGGACTACAACCTGCTGGTGGTTTCGCGACTCAAAGAGGAAATCCACGCCGGACTCAACACCGGCATGATCCGCGGCATGGGCGCCACCGGCCGCGTCGTGACCGCCGCCGGACTGGTGTTCGCGTTCACCATGATGTCGATGATCGTCAGTGACCTACGCGTGGTCGGCCAACTCGGCATGACCATCGGTATCGGCCTTATAGTCGACACGCTGATCGTGCGGGCTTTCATGACGCCGGCGATCGCCGCGGCACTGGGGCGCTGGTTCTGGTGGCCGATCAACACCTTCGAAATCGTTCGGCGTGGCCGCGACGTTCAGTCACCGGAACCGACGACGGCACCGCTTCCTGTAGTGGATGCGGGACCGCAATCGCCACCTGCCTCCACCACCCCCTGAAAAGTCTTGGGCTGCAGAGAGGAAATTCTCAGCCTGGCCTCAGTGGATGCAGGCACTGTGACAGTGCGTACCAGAGGCGGCCAGTGCCCTGACTGCATCTTGAGGAAGAAGGAACCATCCATGAACTACCAGCCTGGGCATCCGCCGTACGGAAACGAATTCCCTGTGGGCCAGCACGGCTATCGGCAGGTGCACGGTGCATCCACCACTGCTCGGACACGCTACCCCTATGACGAGATGTACCAGGACCGGGCGCCGCAGGCTCCGAACCCTGTGCACGGGAAGCGTCTTCGCACGCTAGGGCTGACCGCCGGTGCCGTCGTGGTGGCCATTGGTGCCAGCGCGGCCACGGCGGCCGTGGTGGTCAACCATTCCGCGCGCCCGGCCCCCGTCGCGCAGGTATCTGGCCCCGCGCCCGGCGGAAAGCCCTCACTGCCAACGGGTTCAATACTGGGAAAGCCTGGCAGCACGCCCGCAGGCAACTCCGTTGAAGAGGTGTCGGCCAAAGTGCTGCCCAGTGTGGTGCAACTGAAGATCCGAAGTGGACAGCAGGGCGAGGAAGGATCCGGCGTGGTCCTGAGCTCCGACGGGTTGATCCTGACCAACAACCACGTGGTGGCCGCGGCGATGTCGAGCAGCGGCGATCTGGCGCCCTCGGCTCCCGCGCCCCGCGGGCCACTCTCCAACCTTCCTCCCGGCATCCTTCCCGGCGGACAGCTGCCCGGCGGCTACCGGGACGGGCGCGACGGCTCCGAACTGGACGGCTCCGAACTGGACGGCTCCGACGGGCGCACCACGCGGCCTTCGGCCCGGACCGGTGACGGTGTCAAGGCAACGGTGACCCTGGCCGACGGCCGTACGGTGCCGTTCACCGTGGTCGGCGCCGATCCCGCCGATGACATCGCGGTGGTCCGCGCCCAGGGCGTTTCCGACCTCACCCCGATCACCATGGGTTCGTCGAAAGACCTGAAGGTGGGACAGAACGTTGTCGCCATCGGCTCGCCGTTGGGCCTGCAGGGGACGGTGACCACCGGCATCATCAGCGCACTGCGTCGACCGGTCGCCACCGGCGATGAGCAGAGCGGCCAGCATTCGGTGATGAGTGCCATCCAGACGGATGCGGCAATCAACCCCGGCAACTCCGGCGGTGCTCTCGTCGACATGAACGGCTCGCTCATCGGTGTGAACTCGGCGATCGCGTCGCTGGGTGGGGGCCAGGACTCGCAGGGTGGCGGTCAGGCCGGCTCGATTGGTCTGGGCTTCGCCATCCCGGTGGATCAGGCCAAGCGCATCGCGGATGAACTGGTGGCCACCGGAACCGTCCGGCAAGCCTCGCTGGGTGTCCAACTCGGCTCCGACCAGGACACGCGTGGCGCGCTCGTGGCAGGAGTTGTGCGTGGCAGCGCGGCGGCAACCGCCGGTCTGCCCAAGGGTTCGGTGATCACCAAGGTCGACGACCAGGTCATCGACGGCCCCGAGGCTCTGGTGGCCGCGGTGCGCTCGAAGGCTCCGGGGGACACCATGGCGCTCACCTACGACGACCCGTCGGGAACCTCGCGCACGGTCCAGGTCACCCTGGGACAGTCGGAAACGTGATCGCGCCAACGCCGACGAGACCTGCCGTGCACACTGACACCGCTGTACAGAATCTGGAAGAATCGTGAGATGGCCACTGTGCACGGCGTGATCGTCACGGACCGTCCTGAGCGCTATGCGAAACAACTCGCCCAGCATTGGGCAGTCAAGAGCACGGTGACCGAGCTCGATGGCGGTGCGATACAGATCGAGATGACCCACGATGCGATCACCGTGCTGCGCCCACAGCAGGGAGAACTGCACGTCGAGGCGAGCTCCGCGGAGTTCGGCGATGTGGTCAAGCGGCATCTTGAGCGCTTTGGTACCCGTGACGAACTCAGCCTGAACTGGGTGGCCGACTAGTCCCGCGCGAATGCTGCGCCTGACTCTTGCTCCAGATCGACGAAGGTCTCCTCGCTGACGTCTACCGCAACACCTTGATAGGGCCGGCCGGAGGGCACTGGCTTACCGTCAACGAAAAACATTGTGGTACAGAGGTACTCGCCGCATATTCCCTTATCCTCGCGGACGAATTCCATACCCAGAGTGCGCTCGGGTTTGGCGGTGTCCCCGGTGTCGGGTTCCACGGGTAGTCCTCGCGGAGCGAAGAATCTGGGTATGCAGTGACGTCACCCGTGGGCGCTATTCATCAACGTGATTCATGGTGTCTCGCCAAGATCCGGAAACGGAAGATGATCGCGAAGAATGGCGTGACGATGTGAATAGACATGCTCACATCGACGCTAGTGGACAGCGCGAGAGTGAGCATCACCCCTTTCGGGTGATTCGTCAGGAAGCCCGTGAACTGAACTCGTCGCACCAGGGAGGTTTCGTGCGTAGTGTCGGAAGTGGCGTTGACGATAACTGCCGGGAACCGATGTGATGAACCTTCGGCTCGCGCCTGTCTCGGGTGGAATACAGAAAGGTTTGAAACACATGGGAATTGCTGATGATGCCAAGAACACGGCCGAGGATCTCAAGGGCCGCGCCAAGGAAGCCGTTGGGGCTGCCACTGGTGATGAGGATCTGAAGGCCGAAGGCCAGGTCGATCAGGGGATCGCCTCGGTCAAGGAGAAGCTCACCGAGGCCGCTGACAAGCTCAAGGAAGGCGTGGACGCGGTCAAGGACAAACTGACCGGGAACTCCTAGCCCTCTCGCTCAGCTGGTCTCTCTTCTGGTGTCATCGCAGGGAGACCAGCTGATCGACGTGATCCTCGGGTAGGTCACCGTCGACCACGGCGGTGACGAACGATTGGTTCAATACGATCTGCCCACCGTGGTTGTCGAGGAATGCCGTGTCGGCGGCGTCGCGACCGGTGGTGATGCGAACCATCGTTTGCCGTGGTGCCAGACAGGTCGCGTCCACCACTTGCCAACGGTTGTCGACGACGGCCTCGGCAACAGCGTGAAAGTCCATGGGGTCACAGCCCGGCGCATATACCGCGACGAGCCGGGCCGGCACCTTGACGGCCCGAAGCAGCGCCACCACGAGGTGTGCGTAGTCGCGGCAGACCCCCGCGGCCGCCAAGAGGGTATCGACGGCGCCATCGATGGGATCGCTCGATCCCGGTGAATACGTCAAACGGGACCCGACCCAGGACGAGACCTTCTCCAACAGCACCGAGGGTTCGGTGTGTTCACCGAATTCGGTTGCCGCGAAACCGTAGAACTTGTCGGCCTCGGCGTAGCGGCTCGGGCGCAGGTACGTGGACAGGTCTGCGGCCTCGACGGGCACTTCGTCAGCCTGCCCGAGAATAGTTGCCGCATAAGAGACTTTGAGGTTTCCCTGCCCGACGTCGAGCCGGTGAATACGGTTACCGTGCTCGCCCGCGACCTCCTGGGCCTCGACGCGCTGTCCGTTCAGCTCCAGTGACAAGCTTTCCGTCACCTGGGCGCCGGGTAGCGGCGACACGGCGATCTGGAACTCCAATGTCGATGGCGCCAAGATGTCGACGTCGAGTTGAGCTCCGACATCACGTTTCATACCGTTCCTCCCACAAGTCAATACGATGATGTGCGCTGCCGTCAGACCGGATCAGTCTGACATCGGAACCGTCGGCCCGCTTGCTGCTAGTGGCGCCCTGCGGTGTGGGTGCCACTACAGCGTATGTGTTACGTCCGGCTCTCCACGCAGCGGAATCCGATATGGGTCGTTGCACTGTCCTGTGACTGTGGTGAGCGCGCCGCGGGCCGATAGCGGTGGCAGTACTCGGGCGCGCACAAATGCGAGCCGCCCTTGAGTGCCTGGATCACCGACGGGTCGGGGTTATCGGATGGGCTGCAGCACGACGTGGGGGCGTCCTGGCCGGGTTCGAATCGTGTCGAGGTCCATTCCCAGACATTGCCGATCATGTCGAGAAGGCCGAACTCGTTCGGCGGGAAGGTACCGACGGGAGAGGTACCGCGCCAGCCCAGAGCACCGTCGTTGCGATACGGGAAGCTGCCTTGCCAGGTGTTGGCCATCAGTTGCCCGCCGGGGGACACCTCATCGCCCCAGGCGTAGGTCGTATCGCCGCCACCGCGCGCCGCGTACTCCCACTCGGTTTCGGTGGGCAGCCGTCTGCCCGCCCAGCGGGCGTAGGCCTTCGCATCGGTGTACGCCACCTGGACGACGGGATGATCTGCGGCGCTGTCGATATCGCTGTCCGGCCCGGCCGGCCGCCGCCAGCAGGCACCCGGAACCCAATCCCACCATTGCTGCCAGTCATGCAGGTTCACCGGACCGCTGGTTGACCGGAACACCATGGCCCCGGGCACCAGATCGTCGGGTGAGGCACCCGGGTAGAGGGCCGGATCGGGGGCACGTTCGGCGACGGTCACATACCCGGTCTGGGTGACAAACTCCGTGAACTGAGCGTTGGTGACAGGGTGCCGTTCGATGGCCAAGGCGTCGACCGACGCGGTGCGTACGGGCCGTTCCTCGGGGTAGAAATTGTTGCAGCCCATGGAAAATGGCCCACCCGGTAGCTTCACTAGCTCGGTCAGTGCCATCCACCCGTTCTATCAGATCAGCGGTTGTAGGGCGCTTCCTGCACCCAGTTGAAACCGCGCTCGACAAGCGGGAACGAGGCGGGGTCCATCCTGGTGACGCGCAGATGGACCGTGTGGCCCGCGTAATCGTCACCGTCGACGATCATCTGATTCGGCTGTCCGGGCCACCAATAGGTGAGCCGGATCCGCACCGGGGTCTCCTTGTACGTGCCCAGCTCGATTTGATGGGTGAGGTCGATGAAGTGCTTGCGCGGATCGATGGTGCCGCCGAAGACCTCGAACGAATCGTCCATGCGCTGCACCGTTACCATTACTGGCGCAGACACATGGAATGGTCTGTCGAATATCACTCTGCGCCAACGGATTTTGTCCGTAATCAGCGGATCACGCGGATATCCCTCGGAAGAGAACGTCTCCACCTGCCAGATGCCGTACAGGTTGGGCGTGGGTCTGGTGAACTGCTGCCACCCTTGTCCACCGAAGGCCGCCAGCAGCGCAAGGCCCACCACCAGCTGGGTCGCCAGCGCGATCCGGTTGGCTCGGGGGCGGGCGAATAACTGCGGCATCGTGGCCGCGGGAACCGCACGATCGGTGAAGAACGCCGTCAACAGGCGTCGCGCGTAGGGAGCCAGCAGGAACAGGCTCAACAGCAGCAGCTGGGAGGACACCGTTTTGAGGCGGATGTCGTAAGTCATGTTGAGCAGGAAGACCTGCGTCAGGTCGACCACACACACCAGGGCCCCCGCCGCGGTGGTGCGGGGCAGCAGCAGGAGCAGGCCGCCGAACACCTCGGCCAGGCCGAGCAGGATTTGGTACGGCTGCGAAATGCCCACCTGTGCCCACAGCACCCCGGCCGGACTGAAGTTTCCGTACGGCTCCACGAGCCGGTTGAGCACGAAGGGCATCTGCGTCGGGATCACCTTCGCCATCCCGAAATAGAACATCGCGGTGGCGAGTACGAGCCGCAGGACGGTCCACACCCAGGCCTGCAGGCGGTCATAGCGTGGGCGTCCCCAATCGAGCACCGTCCACATCGCTGTCGCGACAGCAGCCAAGAAGGCGATGCAGAACAGCGCCGTCCATTGGAACGCGCTATCGCTACCCACCTGGGTGCTCTGCACGCTCAGACCCAGGAGATGTTCGCCGATCCATGCGATAGGGGCTCGGGCCGCGTGGAACAAACCGCGAATCACCGACCACGGGCCGTCGATGCCGATGCCCTTGAGGATGACCGGGATGAGACCGACGGCCACGACCAGCCCGAATGCGCCGAAATAGCAGGTCCCGAATCGAAAAGCGACCAGTGTCGCCTGCCCCCACACCGGCCCTTTGTCGTCCTCGCCGACCGTATCTTGCAGGTCGGCACCCCCCACGATGCTCATCACCCCATAGTCCGGACCTATCGGGGTTTGCTCAAGCAATCGAGCAGAAGTGCTCTCGATCACGGCCTCAGCAGACGCCCAGAAAATCCCTGTAGCGTGCCTAACGATCTGTAAACCCAACTGACATCTCGAGGTGTTCCATGACTGTCCGTCGACTACTTGCCGCGTCAGCCGTGGCCTCAGCCTGCGCGCTTAGCTTCCCCGCGGCGGCACACGCGGATGACAAGACGGTGACCTACGAGGTCATCTCGTCCACCGCCACCACGGCCAACGTCCAGTACTGGGACGGCACCGAGATGCAGCCCGCCGACGGCGTGACCCTGCCCTGGAAGGTCGACGCGACCGTCGGCGATCTGTCCCGTGGCGCCAAGATTCCCAACCACGCGGAGCTCAAGGCCGACTGGCGTTCCACCGCGACCCCGGACGCGGCCGTGACGGTGCGCATCTACCTGAACGACAAGGTGGTCTGCCAGAGCACGACCGGCACCGGAGAGGCCGACTGTAACTACGCGACCTTCTCGTCGTTCCTGGACATGGCCCCGCCGGCGCCGCCTAAGTAGTCACTCGATCGATGTGCGCGAGGAAGTGCGTGAGCACCGCTTCGGGCGCCTCGATCTGCGGCCAATGGCCGATGTTGTCGTCGAGTAGCACCACGTCGGGGTCGTGGATCACCTCGAGATAGCGCTCGGCCATGTGCAATCCGGAGTTCGGGTCGATCGGTCCGTCGATCATCCGCATCGGCACGGCGGTTTCGCGCATGGCCCGCACCCATCGGCTCCGGTTGTCATACCGGTCGTTGATGAATCGGCCCACCTGATGGGTGACGCGCGCGCCGTCGTTGTACTCCAACACCTGCTGGAACAAGGACAGTAGCCGCGCCGAGGGCTTGGTGTCGGGGCCGAACATCTCACTGACGGCGGCATCCAGGATCCGGCGCGACAGCGGTGTGCCCTGGAATCGGCTGACCAAGTCGCCCAACGGTGTACGCGACATCAAGGTCTGCGCGATGCGGGGACGGTAGGTCTCGATGAAGAGCCCGCCATTGAGCCACGTCACGGAGTCAATGGGTACCCGGCCGCGCGATTGTTCCTCGAATTCGAAGCGCGCCAACAACTCCTGGCCCACGGAGTTGCCCAGATCATGGGTGAGCAGGTGCACCCGCTCGATCCCCAGATAGGACAGCAATGCCTCGTGCATATCGGCGTGATCGAGAACCGAGTACCCGTACTGAACGGGTTTGTCGGAGAAGCCCATGCCGATCATGTCCGGTGCGATGACGGTGAATCGCTGCACCAACTCGGGCCAGATCAGCGCCCAATCCCATGAATTGAAGGGGTACCCGTGAATGAGCAGCAGGGGAGGCCCACTGCCCTCGATGCGGTGGAAGATGTCGAAACCCAGGTAATCGAAGTAATGCCCGGCGGCTTTCCATTCTTCGAGCTCTGCGTCCATGGCCGAACTATACCGATCGGTCCGTGGCGCAACTGTGTCCCAACCTTGAAGGATTCGAGAACAACATCGGCGAAGATGGTCTCGTGCTCCGTCCTGTGATGCTGCTGTGTGCGGCCGTCCTCGCCCTGGCTACCTCAACATCTGCTGCCGCGGAACCCTTCGTGCCCTGGTTCGCCCAGTCCGTCGGCAACGCGACGCAGGTGGTCGCGGTCAACGGTGCCGGCGGCTCCAAGGCCAAGATCGACGTGTTCCAGCGCAGCGGCAACGAATGGAAGGCAGTGTCCACGGGAATCCCTGCGCATGTGGGCTCGGCGGGATTCATCGACAAGGCACGCGAAGGGGCGTCGGCCACCCCCAACGGCGTTTACTCGCTGGACTGGGCCTTCGGTACTGCACCGCCGCCCCCGAGCGGGCTGCGCTACGTCCAGGTCGGACCGAACGACTGGTGGGACGGGGATAGCAACAGCCCCACCTACAACACACATCAGCAGTGCGCCAAGGCCGAGTGCCCGTTCAACACCTCGCAGAGCGAGAACCTCCCGATCCCGCAGTACAAGCACGCCATCGTCATGGGTGTGAACAAGGACAGAGTCCCCGGCGGTGGTTCGGCCTTCTTCGTGCACTCCACCGACGGCGGACCGACCGCGGGCTGCGTATCCCTGGACGACGGGATGCTCGTGCAGTTGATCGGCTGGCTGCGGCCGGGTGCGGTCATTGCCGTTAGGGGTTAGTTACTGACAGGCGTTTTCCAGGTTGAGCCAGCACCATGGATGAGTGTCCCCGATCCGTCTGCTGCCGCTGAGCGTTGTGCTTCTCGCGGGTGCGTGCGGCACCGGACCCGGGGTGCGGCCAGTCGCGGTCGTTCCCGCCGCCGCCCAGGCCACGCCGCCGCCGTGGTTTGCCGAATCCGTCGGTACCGCAACGCAGGTGGTATCGGTCCAGGGAACCGTCGGCACCAAGGCCTTCATCGGCATGTGGCGGCGGACGGGTAATACCTGGGAGCCTGTCGAACAGAACCTTCCCTCCGATATCGGTTCAGCCGGGTTCGCGGCCACCGCCAGCGACGACAACCCGGCGACCCCCACGGGCGTCTTCAGCCTGGACTACGCCTTTGGCACCGAACCGTCGGTGGCGCACGGCCTCGATTATCTGCAGGTGGACGCCGACGATTGGTGGAACGGCGATCCCGCCAGCCCGGGTTACAACACGCACCAACGTTGCGCGCAATCCGCGTGTGCTTTTGACACGTCACTGAGCGAAGAGCTCGACGGCTACCCACGCGCGATCGTCATGGGCGTCAACAAGTCGCACACACCCGGCGCCGGGTCGGCGTTCTTCGTGCACGCCTCCGACGGCGGCCCTTCAGCCGGATGCGTGACGCTGGACGACACCGCGCTCGTTCGACTCATCGGTTGGCTGCGGCCAGGAGCTGTCATCGCCATCAAGGGGTAGGTGCGCCCGATGTCTGCCTCCTCGGGGGTCCAGGGGGCACCGTAACGGGTTGCGTTCGGGCGAGTGACTTCCTGCATGCGCTGTGAGAAGGCCCGCGACCGCGCGCTGTCTTCACGCGGATCGATGGTGCGCTCCCGGAATTGTCGGCCGAACTCGCTGCAGCGCTCGCAGGTACAGCCGTGGAACCGCCACGCCAACAACGTCCCGTGCGCATCGGCGGGCACCTCGCGGCCATAGCGGCGCCGCGCGTAATACACCGTTCCTACTGAACGATTCAGGCGTTGGGCAACCTCGGCCGTGGACAGGGACCCATCCAACAGCACCTCGATATCGGCTGGCGTCCAACGCCGCCGCCGATCCGATTCACCCGAACGGCCATGCGAGTAAAGCGCCCGCGCCGAACGTACGGCCCCAACAGTTCGGCCTAATTGCTTGGCGGCCTGCGACATCGTCAACGACCGGTCTAAGGCCACCGCCAGCTCGGCGTCAGACCAACTCTGTGGCGCGCGGCGCTCGCCGGGATTGGGCACATTGGCGGCGTAGGCGATACGGGCCTGCTCCACTGCGGAGATCGAGCGGCCCAACTGTTCGGCGACCTGGCGTGCGGTCAGCGACCGATCCCGCAACACTGCGAGGTCATCGTCTGACCATCGCCGCATTCCACGCCGTCCAGCCACAAGACGGAAGTCTACTTCTGGGTCTCCGTGCACACCGTGAACTTGCGTACTGGGTGGGCGAATCCGCCAGTCGGGCAGGCACTCGCCGTGGTCACGTTTAGGACTATACGGACAGGCTTTTCGCGGCGCTGAGGCTCATTGTTACGGCATTGAACTCTCGATACCTCCCAGTCTTGAAATCCCAAGCAGCTATCGAGTGCCCACGCGTAGTCCAGGCAAGCCGTCCACTCTCCGGTCGAGGGGCGGTTTTGGTAGTACCGCTGATCTACGTCCGAGACACACTCAGAGGGCTTCAGGACCTTCTGCACGACCCGATAGTTGTTCTCGGGTGATCCACATGCCACCACTGTTAACTCGGAGGCAGCCTTGGTGCCGCCAAGATTCACGCAAGCGCCCACCGGTGCAAGTGAGTCTGCGGTGGATTTAATCTGTGACGGGTCGGGGTACTGCCCGTATTCACCATCTAAGACTGTTGTGGACTCATGCGCTTTGCTCGTCATCGAATTCACGGCATCATTCATCGAGAAATATCTAACGACGCCAAGAACAATGAGCACAGCGAGCACAGCGATCGCCGCAAGTATCAATACCTTGCGCAATGATGAGCCGCGATCAGAGTGTGCAGAGAGGTATGTCCGCACGTTCAGCACAATGGATCCGATCAACAAGACCCAGAATGCAACACCCAACGGCCCAGATATGCCGTCGCCGACAACAATAAGACATATAGCTGAAATCACTACGCCAACATTGACCGCGATGGCCGCTACTCGTTCAAATCGACTGGTCACCCGCACTCCTTGGTGTCGGTGGTGTAAAACGCGCCCCACCTATTGTCGATTCTGATGCATTGCGAATGAGAAATAGCGGATTGAATCGATTTGAGCATGTTTCCGTCGAAGAATTTTGCAGTTGCGCCACACATTGCCGCCACGGTGCCGAAGAGACCCGCCGATATACCGAGGAGTGTTGCCGTCGGGACTGTACCGACCGCCTGTGGTCCAGCGCTAGAAGCTGCCATAATCCCGGCCGCCGTTCCCAGCGTGCTGCCAATTCCGCCCAAAATTATTCCGCAGTTTTCGCTGCCTTCCTTATTAGCCTGGACAATTTTCTCCATGGCCTTCATGTCATCCATATTCTTAATGTCATGCCGTGTTCCCCACCAGTGGTTCGTAGTCTCAGACGGCGCGGATTTGATCAACGGATCAGTACTGCACCCACATCCATCACTTCCCGTCGGGGGATCAGAGCCCGGCTGCAACTTGCCGCCGATGATGCTTCCACCGGCACTAAGCACTGAAAATACCGGCTCTCCTACACCCAAAAAGCTCCCCGCCGAGTCACATTCCATCTTTCGTTGATCAAGCTGTTTCGTGTCCTGATCCTGCTGGTTCTGAGGCTGCTCGGGCTGCTGCGTCTGCGTGGGCGCCTGACTCGGCTGCTGCTGTGGTTGCTGTTGCTGGGAGTCCTGCTGAGGCTGTTGTGGTGAATTCTGTTGCGGCGCGTGATAATCGGGGTTCGCTTGACCGGGGCCCTGAGTGTACGGAGTCGCGGTCTGATAATTTGGCGGCTGGGTCCCATGTGCGGGTTGCTGTGCCTGCTGGGGCTGCTGCCCGGCCTGTTGGCCTGGAACCTGTTGCGCACCAGGCGATCCCGTGTTATAGATCGAGACCCCGTTGTCCTGGTTCAACGGCGGCTGGTTGTTGCCGCCCTGATAATCAGGCATTGAGCTGGGCATTTGCGGTGGCTGGAACTGCTGACCCCCGTCCATACCCGGCCCGCCGGTGGGTCCGGGCGGGCCGGTCGGCTCCGCAGCCGCGGTCTGGACAGTCGAAAACCCGCTGCCGGGCATCGTGTAATCGCTGGCGACCTTCGCCCCGGCGATAACGAGCGCCACAACGGCCACTACTGCTGATGTTCTACGCAAACCCGAAGGCATACGCCAGCGATCACTCATGGCCACGTTTGGAAGACCTTCCCCGTTCCTTGCCCCACGCATGTCCTGCGTGTAGCTATCACGAGGAGCATGACAGACCACAGCAGGATATGTCCACGCATCTGCCGAAAGTATGTGTTTGCTGTACCGGGCTGATCACCCCGGTGTGGGCGCTGAATCCGGCAGTAATCTGCAGCCACCTGGCAATATGATGATTGTCGGGTCAGTCTCCGGTGGTGGGCCTACCTGCAGCTACTTACTCCCGGCCAGGCACCGCCCGCGAACTCCGCCGCCGGTACCGCTTCTCCGGCGGGATCGGGACCGGGTTGAGGTTGTTCGGTCCACCCCGGCCACGCAACTGGGTGCCCGTCGCGACGAGTGCATCGTGGACGTACCCGTAGGAGTGGCCATGAGCGGCCGCCAGGGCACGGATACTCGCGCCCGCTTCGTAGGCCGCTTTCAACGCCGCGCGCTCCTCGGCGCGCTCCACCCCACATCGTTTAGTGAGGAGGCCCCGATGCCGCCCGAGCCGCCTCACGTGGGTGGCTCATCGGTAGGCTCGTCGCGTGCTGCTGTCCGATCGCGATATTCGCGCCGAGCTCGACGCCGGGCGCCTTGGCATCGAGCCCCTTGATCCAGCCCTCATCCAGCCATCCAGCATCGACGTTCGGCTCGACAGCCTGTTTCGGGTGTTCAACAACACCCGCTACACGCATATCGACCCTAAAGAACGCCAGGACGAGCTGACCAGTCTGGTTGAGCCGGACGAGGGCGAGCCGTTTGTGCTGCATCCCGGTGAATTCGTGCTCGGCTCCACGCTGGAGATCTGCTCGCTGCCCGACGACCTTGCCGGACGGCTGGAAGGAAAGTCCTCGCTGGGGCGCCTGGGACTGCTGACCCACTCCACTGCGGGATTCATCGACCCCGGATTTTCCGGACACATCACCCTCGAGCTTTCGAACGTCGCCAACCTGCCCATCACGCTGTGGCCGGGTATGAAGATCGGGCAGCTTTGCCTGCTGCGCCTGACGTCTCCGGCCGAGCACCCGTACGGAAGTGCCGGGGTAGGGTCGAAGTACCAGGGGCAGCGCGGTCCGACCCCGTCGCGCTCCTACCAGAACTTCATCGACCCCTAACCGGGGGTAACGGGGAAACGCGCCGCACCGATACACAATCGGCAACAACTCGAACTATTTGACGGCCTCGGCGCGTTTGTTCGGGTGACCCTGTCGATATGTAGCGGAGGATCTGACGTGGACGTCGTACTTGGTGTCTCTATGACACCGACGACTGCCCGGCTGGTACTGGTCGAGGGCGCGGGTGCGGACGGCAGGATCGTCGACACCGACACCATCATCGTGTCCGACGGCGAAGGCTCCGCCTCCGAACAGGTGCTTTCCGCCATCGTGGGCACCCGGGACGGCATGCTCGACGGCGGCCATCATCTGGTGTCCACCGGAGTGGTGTGGAGCGATCACGCCGAAGCCGCCGAGCTACGCGACTCCCTGGCCAGCCGCGGGATCGACGGTGTCGGATTCTTCTCCGCGCTGCATGCCGGCGGTGCGCTGGCCAAGGCGGCCAGCAATGTCACCGGGTACGACAAATCGGCACTGCTGGTCATCGAGCCGGAGAACGCGACGCTCGCGGTGGTGGACTCCGCCGACGGCTCGATCGTCGGTCTGGCCAGCGAGCCGCTCATCACCGGCGTTACCCCCGGGGTGTTGGCAAGCCTGGTGAATCCGCTCAAGGGTCACGAGAACGCACCCGATGGGGTGTTCTTGCTGGGCCTGGGCACCGATGTCTCCGATCTCACCGATCCGCTGGGCGAGGCGATCTCGCTACCGGTGAATTCCCCGGACCAGCCCGAGCTGGCGCTGGCCCGTGGTGCCGCGCTGGCGTCGGCGCAGGAACCGGATTTCGAGGCCAGCACCGCGCTGCTGGGGCAGGCCTACTCGCTCGAAGGGCCCACCGGAACGGGCTTCGCGCATCCCGGAGCGGTCACCGAGGGCGCCAGCGGGCCGGGGGAAGCGCAGACCGACCTGCACGAGTACGAGGACTTCGATGACCAACCCGCCGAACGCAAACCGTTCCTCCTGGTGGGTGCGCCGCTGCTGTTGGTGTTCGGCATCTGTTCGATAGCGCTTGCCGTCTCGCTGACAGTGACGGTGCGCTCCACGGTGGACCAGGGGCCGTCCTCACCGGACCGCGCGGTCGTGCAGAACCCGGTGCAGAACGCCCTGCCGCCCGAGGCCCCCAAGCAACCCCCCGCGGCACCCGTGGTGGAGGCGCCCGCGCCTGCCGCGCCCGCTCCGGTGCAACAGGTGGTGGTGGCTCCGGCGCCGCAGCACAACCCCGCGCCGGTGGCCGCCAAGCCCGCGGCCCCCGCACCTGCTCAGCCCGCGCCGCAGGCACCCGCACCGGAGGCACCTCCGCCGCCCGCCGCGCCGGCTCCCGCTCCGGAGGAGCCCGCGCCCGTCGCGCCGCCGCCCGCCATCGTGCCGGTGCCGATTCCGTTGTTCCCGCCGGTGTGGGAGCAGCCGAGGCGCCAGGAGAATCCGTGGTGGCCGGATCGCAACCGTCCGACGTACACGCCTCCTGCCCAGACTCAGCAGCCGCCGATTATCTCGATTCCGGGCCTGCCGCCGATCGGGGGCGGCGACTCCGACAGCGGTTCCCACAGTGGATCGCGTGGCGGTTCGGGTCGTGGTGGTTGGGGCGACGACGGAAGTTCGCGTGGTGGCTCGCGTGGTGGTTGGGGCGACAGCGGAAGTTCGCGTGGTGGCTCGGACAGTGGCTCGCGTGGTGGTTGGGGCGACAGCGGAAGTTCGCGTGGTGGCTCGGACAGTGGCTCGCGTGGTGGTTGGGGCGGCAATAATGGCTCTCACGGCGGTGGATCGGGAGGATCCGGCGGCGGTTCGAACTCGGGATTCCCCTGGCCGTTTGGCGGGCATTAATCCCTGATTCACAATGCTTTTCGCCGTACACCCGGCGTTAGGACACCGATGGTGCGGCGTATCCAGGTTGCTAACCCTGGCGGCCTATATAGGCAGTATGAGATGCACCGTTTTCGGAACCGGATACCTCGGCGCCACCCATGCGGCCTGCATGGCCGAGCTTGGCCACGAGGTGCTCGGGGTCGACATTGACCCAGGCAAGGTCGCCAAGCTCTCGGGCGGCGACATCCCGTTCTATGAGCCCGGCCTGCGAAAGATCTTGCAGAGCAACATCGAATCCGGCCGACTGCGCTTCACCACGAGCTATGCCGAGGCGGCCGAATTCGCCGATGTGCATTTTATGGGCGTCGGTACCCCGCAGAAGAAGGGTGAATACGGTGCGGACCTGACTCACGTCCATGCGGTGATCGACACGCTGGTCCCGCTGCTTTCACGGACGGCGGTCATCATCGGCAAGTCGACCGTTCCGGTGGGTACCGCACGCGAACTGGGCCAGCGGGCAGCCGGATTCGCGGCCGAGGGTGTTGATGTCGAGGTGGCCTGGAACCCCGAGTTCCTGCGCGAAGGCTTTGCCGTCAAGGACACCCTGCACCCGGACCGCATCGTGCTGGGTGTGCAGCAGAACTCGGACCGCGCCGAGAAGCTCGTCCGCGAGCTGTACCGGCCGATCCTTGATGAAGAAGTTCCTTTCCTGGTCACCGACTTGGAAACCGCTGAGTTGGTAAAGGTTTCGGCCAATGCCTTCCTGGCGACCAAGATCTCCTTCATCAATGCCATCTCGGAGGTGTGCGAGGCGGTGGGCGCCGATGTGACCACCCTGGCGGATGCGCTCGGATACGACCCGCGTATCGGTCGGCGATTCCTCAACGCGGGCTTGGGTTTCGGCGGCGGGTGCCTGCCCAAGGACATCCGGGCCTTCATGGCCCGCGCGGGTGAGCTGGGCGCCAGCCATGCCCTGACCTTCCTGCGTGAGGTCGACAGCATCAACATGCGCCGCCGCACCCGGATGGTGGAACTCGCCACGAAGGCCTGCGGTGGATCGCTGCTCGGCGCCAACATTGCGGTGCTGGGTGCGGCGTTCAAGCCGGAGTCCGATGACGTGCGCGATTCGCCGGCACTCAATGTCGCCGGTCTGCTACAGCTCAATGGAGCGGCAGTCAACGTGTACGACCCGAAGGCCCTGGACAATTCACGCCGGTTGTTCCCGACGCTGAACTACGCCACCTCGGTGCTGGAGGCCGCCGACCGTGCCGATGCCGTGCTGCTGCTCACCGAATGGCAGGAGTTCGTCGACTACGATCCTGATGAGCTCGCCAAGGTGGTGCGCACCAAAGTCATTGTGGACGGCCGCAATTGCCTGGACGCCGCCAACTGGGTCAACGCCGGATGGCGTGTGTTCTGCCTCGGCAAGCGTGTGGAAGAGCTACCGCACGCCTCCTGACGGACGCCCAGGGAACGTTACTGGCGGTAGCTTGCCAGGAAGTTGCCCAGCCGCTCGATGGCGACCGCCAGGTCGCGGGCCCATGGCAACGTGACGATCCGAAGATGATCGGGTTCAGGCCAATTGAAGCCCGTGCCTTGCGTCAGCAGGATCTTCTCGTTGAGGAGCAGGTCCAGGACGAGCTGGTCATCATCGTGGATCTCGTGCACCTCGGGGTCCAGGCGCGGGAACGCGTAGAGCGCGCCCTTCGGCTTGACGCACGAGACACCGGGAATCTCGTTGAGCTTGGTCCAGGCCACGTCGCGTTGCTCCAGCAGGCGACCGCCCGGCAACACCAGGTCGTCGATGCTTTGATGCCCGCCGAGTGCAACCTGAATCGCGTGCTGGGCGGGCACATTCGGACATAGACGCATGTTGGCCAGGAGATTGACGCCCTCCAGGAGGCTGGCGGCGTGATCCTTGGGCCCGGTGATGGCCAGCCAGGCCGACCGGTAGCCCGCCACCCGGTATGCCTTCGACAGGCCATTGAAGGTGAAGCACAGCAGATCCGGGGCCAGCGATGCGACGCTGATGTGCTCGGCATCGTCGTAGAGGATCTTGTCGTAGATCTCGTCGGCCAGCAGCAGCAGCTGATGCTTGCGCGCCAGTTCCACCATCTTGGTGAGGATTTCGCGGGTGTACACGGCGCCGGTGGGGTTGTTCGGGTTGATGATGACCAGGGCCTTGGTGCGCTCGGTGATCTTGGATTCCAGATCCTCGATATCCGGCATCCAGCCGTTGGTCTCATCGCACAGGTAATGCACCGCGGTGCCGCCGGCCAACGAGGTCGCTGCGGTCCACAGCGGGTAGTCGGGGGCCGGGATGAGCACCTGGTCGCCGTTGTCGAGCAGTGCCTGGGTGGTCATGGTGATGAGCTCGGATACTCCGTTGCCCAAAAAGACGTCGTCGACGTCAAGGTACGGGAACCCCTCGACCAGTTCATAGCGGGTCACCACCGCGCGCCGCGCGGGCAGGATGCCCTTGGAATCGGAGTACCCCTGCGCGTAGGGGAGCGCCTGGATGATGTCGCGCATGATGACATCGGGCGCTTCGAACCCGAATGGCGCCGGGTTGCCGATGTTGAGCTTGAGGATGCGGTGCCCCTCGGCCTCCAGCCGGGCAGCGTGAGCGTGTACCGGACCCCTGATTTCGTACAGGACGTCTTGCAGCTTGGTGGACTGCGCAAAGACCCGCTGATGCTGCCGCGGCGACAGGCTGGGCGCGCGCGGGGGCACGTCAGTCGGCAAGTTATCGGTACTCACGGTCTCAATGGTGGCATTGCTGTCCAGCCAATATCTAATTTCGGCGGCCTGGACGGCGTGCTCCCGGGGCCATACCCAGGCCCTTCACCGGCGGCTCCGGGGCGGTGTTGGCCTCGGGGGCCTCTTCCTTCGGGGCCGCGGCGGCGGGTTCGGGGGTGGATGCGGGCTGCTCGGGCTCCGGCGCCGGGGTGGCCGCGGCAGGAGCCGCCTTCTTGGCTCCAGGACGTCGCGCACCCGTGGCAATGCCGAGGCCCTTCACCGGAGGCTCCGGCGTGGCGGGGGCCGCTGCTTGCGCGGGTGCTGACGGTGTCGCCGCCTCAGGTTCGGACGTCGGCTCGGCAGCCGGTGCCACAGGAGCCACTGCGGGGGCCGCCTTCTTGGCGCCGGGACGCTTCGCGCCGGTGGCCATGCCCAAACCCTTGACGGGCGGTGCGGGGGTGGCAGCTGCGGCCGGTGGCTCCGCGGGCTCGGCTGCTGCGGGAGCAGCGGCTTCGGCGGCGGGGGCCGAAGCGGTGGCCTTCTTGGCACCGGGGCGCTTGGCGCCGCCTGCCATGCCGAGTCCCTTGACCGGTGGTACGGCCGCAGCGGGAGCGGCGGGTGCGGGAGCAGCGGCTTCGGCGGCGGGGGCCGAAGCGGTGGCCTTCTTGGCTCCTGGGCGCTTGGCGCCGCCTGCCATGCCGAGTCCCTTGACGGGAGCGGCTGCTGCAGCCGGTGTTTCGGTAGCGGCCGGGGGGGTCGCTTTCTTGGCTCCTGGGCGCTTGGCGCCACCCGCCACGCCCAGCCCGGTGATGGGCTTGGCGTCGGCCGTGGGTGCGGAGGACTGAACGGTTTCGGCCGTCGGCGCTTCTTCTTCGGCGACAACAGCTTCTGGCTCCGCGGCCTTGGTGGCGGCCCTCTCGGCTGCGGCAGCAGCGGCAGTTCCCTTGGCAGGCAAAGCCTTCCGGATCTCATCGGTGCGGCCCACGGATTCGAGCAGCAGCTGCGCGACGTCGACGACCTCCACGGCCGCGGAATCTTCGCGGGCGGTCACGCCGTCGGTCAGCATCACGCGGCAGAACGGGCAGCCGGTCGCGATCTTGGAGGCGGGCGTGGCCAGGGCCTCGTCGACGCGATCCATGTTGATGCGCTTGCCCAGCTGCTCTTCCATCCACATGCGGGCGCCGCCGGCCCCACAGCACATGGAACGCTCTCCGTGCCTTGGCATTTCAGTCAGCGCGGCACCCGAGGCGCCGATCAGCTCACGCGGGGCCGTGTACACCTTGTTGTGGCGACCCAGGTAGCACGGGTCGTGGTAGGTGACATCTTGTGAGACCGGTGCGATGGGCACCAGCTTCTTGTCGCGCACCAACCGGTTCAACAGCTGCGTGTGGTGCACCACCTGGTAGTCGCCACCGACCTGCGGGTACTCATTGCCGAGCGCGTTGAAGCAGTGCGCACAGGTCACCACGATCTTGCGCTGCTTCTGCTCCACGCCATCGAACACTGAATTGAGCAGCTCGATGTTCTGCATGGCCAGTTGCTGGAACAGGAACTCGTTTCCGGCGCGCCGGGCGGAGTCACCCGTACACGTCTCGTCCGCGCCGAGCACCAGGAACTTGGTTCCGGCGAGCGCGAGCAGCTCGGCGACGGCCTTGGTGGTCTTCTTCGCACGGTCCTCGTAGGCACCCGCGCAGCCCACCCAGAACAAGTATTCGAAGTCGGCGAAGCTATCGACGTCCTGACCGAAGACCGGGATGTCGAAGTCGACCTCGTCAATCCAGTTGAGGCGGTCCTTGGAATTCTGGCCCCACGGATTGCCCTTGTTCTCCAGGTTCTTGAACAGGCCCGCGAGCTCGCCGGGGAATTCGGATTCGATGAGCACCTGGTAGCGGCGCATGTCGATGATGTGGTCCACGTGCTCGATATCCACGGGGCACTGCTCGACGCACGCGCCGCAGGTGGTGCAGCTCCACAGCACCTCGTGATCGATCACGGCACCCTCGCCGCCGACCAGCTGACGCTCGCCCTCGGCGATCTCGGCCTCACTCAGCTTGGACTTGTCCTCACCGGCGAGCAGGTACGGCGCCTTGGCGTAGGTGTGGTCGCGCAGCGAGGTGATCAGCAGCTTGGGGGACAGCGGCTTGCCGGTGTTCCAGGCGGGGCACTGGCTCTGGCAGCGACCGCACTCGGTACACGTCGTGATGTCCAGCAGGTCCTTCCAGCTGAAGTCCTCGACCTTGCCGGCTCCGAAGGCGTCGACATCGGGGTCGGCGCTCTCCATTTCCAGCACCTTGCCGCCGGACATCATCGGCTTGGCGGCGCCGAGCGCGACGCTGCCGTCGGCATTGCGCTTGAAGTAGATGTTGAAGAAGGCCGCGAAGCGGTGCCATGCGACGCCCCAGACCAGGTTGCGGCCGACCAGAAGCAGGAACAGTCCGCCGAAGAACATGACGGAGAGTGAGAATGCCGACACCAACAGGGGGCTTTCCGGCAGCAGCTTCGCCAACTGCGAGCTGACAGGATCCGAATACGGGTTGGTGTGGTGATAGGTCGCGATCTTGGCGGACTTCACCAGCAGCATGCCCAGGCCCTCGCTGAGCACAACCATTTCGATGGTGTACGCGGCGATGAAGTTGGAGCCGCCGAAACGCGACAACCGCTCGGGCTTGCGCGGGTGGTTGAGCTGCCGGATGACGATCATCGTGACAATGCCGATGATGGTGCCGACACCGAGGAACTCGATCCAGACTTCCCAGGCGAAACTGGCGCCAAAGAAAGGCCAGTGGAATTCGGGGTTGAAGGTCTGCCCGTAGGACTCGAAGTAGTGCAGGAAGCCGCCCAGGAAGCCGACCATCACCAGCCAGTGCGCCCAGCCGACGGTGCGGAATTTGTTCATCCGGGTATGTGCGACCACCTCGACGATGACGGTCTTGACGCGGGGGACGATGGGGCGCCAGCGCGTCCCGTCCGGCTGACCGGAGAGGATGACACGGAGCATTTTGACGACGCCGCCGAAGAACGAGCCCCAGGCAACCAGGCTGTAGGTGACGCCGATGACTCCGAGAATGATCGTCGCGGTACTCACGGTGGTGCTGACCTCCCGGTCCCGAGAAGTTACTCGTCAGTAACACGTGTAATGTTACTCGCGGGTAACTTATGTCCGATGCCCGGCCATCGTCGCATTGACAGGGTCGAAAGTCCTAGTCAGGCTTACCTAACCCGCCCAATGGGTGAACTTTCTCGCACTTATGTCACCAAAATCGCGCGCAGCATCGAGAACATGTCCGAGCGCGACTCGGCGCCGAGTCGCCGCCGAATGCGCGCGACGTGATGCTCGACCGTCTTCGCTGAAATGAACAGCTGCGCACCGATATCGCGATAGGGAAGGCCTCGTAGCAGCAGCTCGGCAACCTCGCGCTCGCGATCGGAGAGCCGCGTCGACGTCGGCGATTGGGGAGCCGAGGAGGACGGGGCGGCCCTGTCGGGGCTGTCGGTCGCGGCCGACGGTGCCCGCAGGTCGCGGGCCAGCGCGAGCATCGCGGCGGCCACCTTCGGGTCGTTCGCGTGCAGCGCGGCCTGGCTGGCCAGGCGGGTGGCATCCCAGCCCAGACCGGCGTCGGCCAGCATCCGTGCGGCGCCGTCCACCTCCGCGCCGTCCACCTGATCGGCCAGCACCCGCAGCCAGGTACGCCCGGCGGTCGCCAGCGTGCGCGCATACGGACTGGATCCCGCGGCCGCGGCAAGCGCCTGTCCGTGCGGGGCGAGACTCTCGGGTGAATTGGTCAGGATCGCCGCGTGCACGCCTGCCCACCGCAGTGGCGCGGACCAGGCGATGGGATCGCCGAGCTGCGCCAGAACCGCGAAGGCGCGGTCGACGTGGTGCGCCATCGCGTCCAGGGTGCGCAGCCGAGCCGCGGCCACCCAGAGCTCACCGACGGGCAGCAGCGTGTAGAGGTCGATCGAATACGCCGACAAAGCATCCATGGAGGCCTGCCAATGCTGACGCAGTGGACCGGTGTCTCCGTGACGGCGGGCGATGCCCGTCCGTAGCGATTCGGCGAACAGGCGGTCGCGGCGGGAGAGCTCGGCTTCGGCCCCGGGCAGCCATTGGGTGGCTCCGCTCAGGTCGCCGGACAACATGGCGATCCAGGCCGCGAGCAGCCGGTGCCGCACCGCGAAGACATCATGCGGCAGGTCGGTGCGGATCGCTCCGCTGAGAATGCTGCGGGCACGTGCCGTGCCGCCGCCGTGCAGCATGGTCAACGCCGCGAGGGCCACGGTGCTGTCCGGGGTGAAGGAAGACGTTGATGGCTGCTGTGTGACGGCCTGTCCCAGCAGGGACAGTGCCTCCTGGCTCCGGTCCTCAACAGAGGCGATGACCCCCAGTGCTGCGTTTCGTGTCGCAGTGGCCGATGTCGTCGGTGGCGCTCCTACGTTGTCTTCCAATGCTTTCCGCGCACGCACCAACTGGCCGGTGCCGACGAAAACAGGCGCGGCGGACAGGGCCGTCTGGCTGTCCAGATCCGAACCCAGCCAATCGTAGAAGGCGGCGGCCTGACCAGAGTCTCCGTTATGGCATGCGATGGCCGCCGCGATACGCACGGCTGCCGCGCGATGTCGCGGGTCGGTGGCGGTGAGCACCTCGTCGGCCTGCGCGGCGGCCGCCGCCAGGTCACCCGCGCGAGCCAGGGACTCGGCCAGCGGCACTCGGAGCGGGCCCGGCTCGGCGCCTGCTGCCAGGGCGGCCCGGTACAGATCGGCGGCGCTGAAGGGATCGGATTCGGTTGCCGCCCAGTCTGCTAACAGTCCAGCAATCGCCGGATCACGCAGGCCGTGCGCTACCAGGGCCAGGGCCAAGTCGGCGGACACCGAACCGATGTCCAGCTGAGTGCGCAGCAGTGATCGCTCAAGATCGAGATGCCGTGCCGCTCCGAGTAGTCGTGCGGAGCACGCGTGCACTCTCGACGCGAATGCGATCTGACCGGGGCCGGGCACCAGTCCGCTCGCCAGTGCCTCGTCAACCAGGTCTTCGGCATCGGAAAGCGTAAGTGCTGCAGCGATATCGGAGGCCCCTATGCCGGGGTCCAGGGACATCAGCAGCACGGCGGCCTGGGCCGGCGGCGATAGTCGGCGCAGGTGTTCGTCAATGCGGGTATCGATCGCATGCAGTGCCGATTCGAGTGGATCTGCCTCGCTCAGATGATCGATGGCTGCTGCCGTCAGCGCCAGCACACCGCCGGTGGCGGCGGCGATCTCCTCGGCAAAAGCAGCCGAGCGAGGCGAAAGCCGGGTGATATCACCCGTGGTCACAGGGTCGAGCGTGATGGAGAGTGACTCGCGCTCCAAGGCCTGAAAGAGGGCGCGAAGGGCCGGATTGCGCCGGGGTGTCGCGGCCACGACCACGATTGCCGCCGGATCGGTCTCCACGACAGCGCGCAGGGTGTCGAGCTGGCGGTCGGTCAGACAGTGGGCATCGTCGATGACGAATGGGCCGACTTTCCCGCCGGGCGCCGTCTCGGGGACATGGTTGACCGGCGCTGAACCGTTGTTGCTCAAGACATCCCGAACCCGAGACAGGATCGACGATTTGCCGCTGCCCGCCGTGCCGGTGATGAGCACCTTCACGGCGCCGCCGGCGGATAACGCCTGCGTGATAGTCGTTATCGCCGAGGCGATTCCTCCGAATGTCCCGGATGTCCCGTTGTCCCGAGGGGCGTTCAGTTGCGCGGACCGATCGGGATCGGGGGCAAGCCCGGGATCGTGATCGCCGGGCGGGGTGTCGACGTAGAGACGGGCTGCGTCGTGGTCGTCGGCTGGGTGGTGGTCGTCGTCGGTGGTGTCGTGGTGGTAGTTGTCGTCGTCGTCGTCGTCGTCGTCGTCGTCGTCGTCGTGGTGGTGGTGGTGGTCGGCGGTGTCGTCGTGGTGGTCGTTGTGGTGGTGGGCGGTGGCGGAGGAGGCTCCGGCGATGGCGGCGGTGGTTGCACCGACTGCGTCACGGTGTGGGTCTGCGGCGGTGGCGGAGGCTCTGGCGACGGAGGTGGCTCGGGCGGGGCATCACCCGTGCTCGGCACCACGCTCACACTGGGTGTCGTCGGGGCTGGAGCCGGTGATTCATTGCTGGTCAACGACACCATCATTCCGGTGAAGGCGATACCGGCCACGGCGGCCGCCGCGATGAACCAGACCAGAGGGCGGCGGTACCACGGCAGCGGCGGGTAGTCGTCGTAGTCATTATCGGCCGCATACGGTTCATGACTGAACTGAAGCTCGGGGCGTGCGGTAGTGGGTTCGATGGGGCCGTGGTACTCATCGTCGAGGTCGACGGTGTATCCGGTGTCATACCCGCTCTGGTAGCCGGTCTCTTGCAGTGGGGCGAGGTCGGGGGCTGAATCGTCTTGAGACCAGGCTAATTCCGGTGTTTCGTTGGCGGCCGCGGCCACCGGGGCGGCGAAGGTTCCGGTGCCGGTCGGCGCCGGGCGCATCATGGTGGCGTCGCCCGGTGGTTGCTCGACCGGCCGCATCGCGGTGGCGTCCTGCGGGGGTAGATCGGGCCGGGTGGCAAGCAGGGCCACCCCACGCGCGGCCGCAAGCTGTGGCTGGGGCCCGGTGATGACCGGCACCCGCATCCGCTCGGAAAGCTGTTGGGTGACAAGGGGAATGCTCGCACCACCGCCCACCGAGGCGACGGCATTGATATTCGCCGGATGAATTCCGTTGCGCTCCACGGTGTCCTGAATGGCGTTGATCAGGTTGGACAACGGTCCACGCAGGTGGTCCTCAAGCTCGGTTCGAGTGAGCCGGACATCCGTGGTAATCCCGGGAAGCTCGACCGGCACCGTGGTCGCGGTCTCGCCGGAGAGTCGCTCCTTGGCCAGACGGCACTGCTCGCGCAGCCTCGTCAGCGCGCCCACCGACGTGGTGCCCTCCGGATCCTGATTCAGACCGGTGAGCACCTGCGTCAGCAGCATCTGGTCGATCTGCTGACCGGAGAACTCGGCGAATCGGACGGTCTGCCCGATCTGCTGGAATCCGCGCGCCGCATCGGCAAGGGTGATGCTGCTGCCCGAGCCGCCGAGATCGCACACCACCACGACGCCGCGGTCGGGCACCCCGGGTCCGGCCGCCAGTGATTCGAGCGCGGCGCGCGCATCGGGGATCAACTTCAGCTGGCGGCCGCCCGGAGCGAGGGCGGGAACGCGGTCGATCGCGTCCCGCAGCGTGCTGACCGTCTGCGGGCTCCAATGGGCGGGGACCGAGGCGGACAGCACCGGAGGCGCGGTGAATTCGGCAGCGGAGGCCGCGTCGGCGATCAATACGCGCATTGCCTCGGTGAGTGCCCATTCGGCCCGGTGCACCGATCCGTCCGCCGCCACGATGCCGACGGGGTCGCCGACCCTGCCGACGAATCCGGTGAGCGTCAACCCTGGATGGCTGGGGACCCCAACCTCGGGCTGACTGTCCTCATGCAGGGTGAGGATCGAACTGCGCACGACGGGTTGGCTCTGCGGGTCGTCGGGTGTCGCGACCAGTTGAGTGGCGCCGATCGACAGTCCCAGTGCGTTGGCCATACCTATCCGTTCGTTGTGCGGCGCTGTGGTGTTTCACCCCGCAGCCCAACAGTAGGGGATGACGGTCGTCACACCCCCTAATGACGACACATCCCCTAACGCGCGTCCCCCAATGGGTGTCGGTGGGAAACGGGTCGCGCCCCGTAGCCGGGGCTCAGGGTGGCTCCTACCATCGCAGACATGGGCAATAACCTGTTGGATTTCGTCATGGCGCTGGTGCGTGACCAGGACATGGCTGCGCAATACGCGGCCAATCCCGAACAGGTCATTGCCGATGCGCACCTGGACGGAGTCCAGCCCGCGGATGTCTCCGCGCTGATCCCGGTGGTCAGCGAGTCGATACCGGCCGCCCTGGGAACACAGGCCTCGCAGTTCGCCGCGAACCCGGCTGCGGCCGATCTGACGCACGCGGTGCATACGGCGATTCCAGCCGACAACATCTGGGCGAGTGGTGCCGCGACCAGTGCCTTCCAGGCGTTCGATTCACCGTTCACCGCGCCGACGCATGACCCGAGCCTGGATGCGGGCCTGCATGCCGCGACCAGTGCGGTATCGGACCAGGCCGTTCGTCAGGACGCGATCACCGTTCCCGATCAGTTCAGTCCACCGGCCGACAGTGCAGTCGCTGCGATCGACCAGTTCCAGGCTCCGTTGCACGCCCCGTCAGGAGTGGACGCAGCGGGGTTCGAGCCTGCGCATTTCGGGTCCGAACTGGGGGCCGGCGGTTCCGGCGATGCGGGTCTACAGGATCCGTTCTTCGATCACGGAGATCTTGGGCATCACCCCGGAACCGATCACAATCCGGGAATCGACCAGTTCTAGCACCGGGCGCGCCGCATGAGCACGCGGTCGAGCGATAGCCGGGCGTCATCCGTCGTGAGCGCCAGGAGTAGGAACCCCCAGCAGAACGTGACCGCGAAGGCCCCGCCGTTTTGCATAGGCTCCCAATGCACCGGCAGGTGCTCGAAGAAGTATGCGTAGGCCATCATTCCCGCCGCGAGGACTGCGGACACGCGAGTCCACAGTCCCACCGTCAGCAGGACCCCGAGTGTCAGCTCGAACACGCCCGCCCACCAGTACGGCCAGTTCAGGAAGGGCTCGGGGTGGCCGGAACCGGTGGGTGATCCGCTCCACCAGCCAAAGATCTTCTGGGTTCCCTCCAAGAGGAAGATGACTCCAAACACAAGGCGGGCGCCCGTGGGAATGACCCATCGCGCGATCGGACCGACGCGCCGAATGTTCATGAATTCTCCTCGTTGAGCCGATCGGCGTAGTGCGGCGCCGCGGGGTGTCAGAACGTGCAGTACGCCCTGAACAGCAAGACCAGTGCGGCGCCCGCGAGAGTTGTCGGAAGCAATGCGAAGCCGAGCGTTAGCCGGCCCCGCCCTATCGGTGTGCGGGTGGTGGCTCCCTGAGCCCGCAGCCAGATGAGCCGCACCGCCACCGATTCGCTGGACATGTTCAGGGCACCACGCACCGCCACACCTGACTTGCTCATTGCCAGGAGTGCGGCGCGCACAGTACGTGGCCCGTGAGCTCGCGCCGCCGTATCGTCGGCCGCCAGCTCCACCATCAGCCTGACCATTCCTGGTGCGCGGCGCATCAACGGCAGTATCGGAAGCGCCGCCGCTGCGATATCGGCGCACAGCACGGCCACGTGGTGCCTACCGCGGATATGTGCCAACTCGTGCTCGATCACTGCCGCGCACTGTTGTTCGCCGAGGCGGCGGAGGCCGTCAGTGACTACCACCGCTCCGCGAGAGCCACCGAGGCTGTAGGCGATCGGCCGGGGATCGTCGATCCAATGAACTTGCCCCGAGCGACATGTCGCCGCTCGCAGCATCCAGAAGTGACGGGCGCGGTGCCGGCGAGCGGCCCGCAGACTTCGAATCGCCACGACCGCGACCCGAGCCAGGATCGTCAGCGGCAGCAGCGAGATCCCCAGCTGAACAAGGGTTCCGAAGGATGAGTGCGGGATGGATCCGCTCAGGCACCCGCCCACGAGAGTCGTGACACCCCTGGTATCCAGTACGTGAGGGAAGAGCAGCAACATCGCGGACAACGCCGTGAGTACAAGGAAGGCCATCAAGGCTCCGAGCCAGGCCGCCAGCACGGCGGCGGGCAGCAACGTAGGACGCACGGTCGGTCGCAGGCATGCCGGTCCTGCGACACCAATGAGGGCGGCACTTGTCATCAACACCAGGGCGACGGTCATGTCAGGCCCCCTCGGCGGAGGATCCTGCGTAGCACCGTGGATTCCTCGGCTGAGGCAGATCCGGCGAAGTGTAAGAGAACCCCTTCGGCATCACCGCTGGCGGCCAAGACTTCCCGGACCATGCGCGCCGCCGCAGCCTCGCGCGTTTCTGCCGCTCGGTAGCGGAACGCCCGCCCGACCTTCTCGCGTGTGACGTGCCCCTTGTTGTGGAGGTTGTCGAGGACCGTCATGACCGTCGTGTATGCCAGGGGGCGGTCCAGCCGATCCAGGACATCACGGACAGTCGCTGGCTCAGACACGGACCACAACACCTCCATGATCGTCGCCTCCCGCTCGCCGAGGCCGAACATGTCACGCACCAGCCGTCTCCTTCTGTCTAGGCGCGGTCATCGGCGTCCTCCCTCGTTCTGTCACTTCGCTTTCGGGCGCCGCTCGCCGCAGTGGCGCGGGGACGCAGCAGGCGTATCAGGACTACTACGAATGCGATACAGGCGATCCCGAGCACCGCGGCAGCGTTCGGCAGGCCGGAGGTGAGATCTTGCAGCCGCGCCTGGATGTCGAACTGAGTATCGCTGCCGGTGATCCCGCCCAGTGCGGCCGTCCCGTCGGTGGCGACGAAAAATACTCCGATCACGATGAACATCCCGCCGGAGACGAGGTTGGTGGAGTGAGTCCGGAACCGTCCGATTCGGATCTCGCTGCCCCGGACCCAACGTCGGTTCGACAGCCCCAATCGCCCCCAGGCGAATGCCAGTACGAACAAGGGCGCCGCCATTCCCAGTGAGTACAGCGACATAAGCAGTGCGCCATAGACCGGGCTGGAGCCGATAGCGGCCACCGTCAACACGCTTCCGAGTATCGGCCCGGAGCAGAATCCCGCGAGCGCATACACGGTGCCGAGCATCAGGACTGACAGGCCCGAGGATAGATCGAGGCGAGCCGCCGCACGCGCGGCCGAGCCGATGTGGAAGCCGAACCCGGCGATGATCGCCACGCCGAGTGCGATCATCAGCAGGCCTCCGGCCGTTGTCACCTGGGAGCGGTATTCGGTAAGTAACGCGCCGATCGCGCCCACTCCCGCTCCTAATGGCACCAGTACCGTCAGCATCCCCAGGTAGAAGAGCCCGGTCCTGCTCAGGAGCAGTCCGGCTCGGTCGAAGGAGTACGCGAAGAACGACGGCAGGAGCATCGCTGAGCATGGGCTGACCAACGTCAGAACCCCACCGAGCAGGGCGCCGAGGACTCCGACATCGATCACCGCTGAGCCTGCTCGATGACCGATACGAAGACGTCCAAGGGCTGCGCACCGACCACGGGCTTGTCGTTGATCACGAACACGGGTGTAGAGGCCGCGCCGATCGCGACCGCTTCCTGGATGTCTTGTTGCACTGCGGGCAGCAGCCGATCGCCCGCGAGCGCTGCCTGGAAGCGGGGCAGATCTGCAACTCCGGCTTCGCGAGCCCGTTCGAGAAGGACATCGTCGGTCAGCTCGGCATGGCCGCGATCCGGCGCATGCCGATACACAGTCCGGTTGAACTCCCAGAACTTGCCTTGTTCAGCTGCTGCTCGACCGGCCTTGGCGGCCTGCGCCGATTGTGTGCCGAAGATCGGGAGATCGCGCCATTCGATCCGCAGTTTCCCGGTCTTGACGTAACGCTCGACGAGTTGTGGTTCGGTGTCCCGGCTGAACTTCGCGCAGAAGGGGCAGCGGTAATCCGAGTAGATGATCAGCACTGCCGGCGCATCGACAGGGCCGAGTGCCATCGGATCATCCGTGTGCAGCCGAGCCAGGCTGTTGTGGTGGCTGGTGGCCGCGGGGGAGTCGACCGACGCGGTGCTCGCGCTGCTGTGATCGAAGAACAGGTACGTGGCCAGCCCGATGATCAGTACCCCCAAGATCCCGGCGATCCAGATATCACGCTGACGGTTGTCGCTTCGCCGCACAGTTTCCCTCTTTCGACCTACTATTCAACTTAGTAATTAACTACTAGGGAAGATAGTAGATAATTACTAAGTTGGATAGTAATTACAGTGTCTCCGCAGCTCGGAGGGCTACAACCGCTGAGTTTTTGGCAGTGAGAAGCGGGTGCTTATGCCGGTGGCGGGTGGCCGGCGCACCCTGCCCCCTAGGCACCCCCTAATCCCCTAATGGGGATGGTCCCGAACCCCCGTGGGGGGTCGGAGTAGAAGGGGAAGTTCTCCCGTTTTCAGGGCGCTTGCAGGTTCGTAGGTTTGTATTCAGTTCGACCGGACAGGCCCGGTTGACTCCGACAACTGAGAGACCTTTAGGAGTAATCAAAATGTCCATCATCGACTTCATCCTCAACCTCTTCCGCGACCCGGTGCAGGCCGCAAGCTACGTCGCCGACCCGCAGACCTCTTTGGCCAACGCCGGGCTGTCGGCCGTCACCGCCGCGCAGGTGGGTGCGGTCATGCCGGTCGTCGCCGAGTCGGTGGCCTCCAACTACGGCTACCAGTCGCAGTGGGTCAACACCGGCAGCCCGATGAACGACCTGTCGGGCAACCTGCAGAACTACTACGCCGCGCAGCCCGATGCCCCGAGCATCCTGTCGCCGTCGCTGCTGAGCCCCCGGGACAACTTCAGCCCCCGCAACAACGACTTCATGAGCCACAACGACACCGAGTTCGCGAGCCACAACCCCATCGCGAGCGGTAACCAGGTCATGAGCCCGAGCGGGAACGTGGACAGCTTCAACCGCGGACCGCTGCTGGACCTGAACTTCGGCGATCTGCAGTTCGGCAACCGCGACACCAACGCCATCGGCGACGGTGCGGTGGCCGTGGGCGGAAGCAACTCCGGTCCCATCGCCTCCGGCAAGGGCTCCACCGCGGTCAATGGTGATGTGCGTGACAGCAACATCATCAACGCCGACCACGGCGGCAAGGTCAACGTGGACCAGAGCGACACTCGGGTCGGCGGCGACTACACCAACGTCAGCGGGCACGGCTCGGCCGGCATCGACAAGAGCGTGACCGTCGTCGACGATCATTCACAGCGCAACACCACCAACATCAACGATTCGTTCAACACCGATCGCTCGACGAACATCGGCTCGGGTAACACCACCCACACCGATATCGCCTCGCACAACCAGGTGAAGACGCAGACGGATATCGGCTCGCACAACCAGACCAGCACCAACACCGATATCGCGTCGCACAACAAGGTGAACACCGATATCGCGTCCAACAACCAGGCGCACACCGGCACCTCGTTGAGCAACTCGCACACCAACGCGATCAACGATTCGCTGAACACCTCGCACTCCGCATCCAGCAGCACCGCGGTGAGCAACTCGCACAGCAGTGCCATCAACGACTCGCTGAGCAGCCCGCTCAACGCATCACACAGCTCCTCGATGAACGAGTCGTTCAACTCCTCGCTGGGCTCGCATGGCGCGGCCGGTACCGGATTCGAGGCCCAGGCGCAGGCCCAGGGTCACGCGTCGGCCGCCGACCACACCACCCTGCCGGGAACCGAGCACCACTAGGTTGTCCGGACTCCCGTCCGGCTGTGATGCCCCGCACCAGAACGGTGCGGGGCATCCGCACGGATGCCGGATCGACCTGTGTCGGCCCGAAGAAATGGCACAGTAATGAAGAATTTCCAGCGAGAAGGGTTAGGGAGCCGTGTCTGACACCGCACAAGATGGCCAGCAGCAGCTTGCGCTCGTCAACGAGCTGCTGGGGCACGTGCGCAAGATCGCGGGCGAGAACGATCGGGGCGACCTGATCGACCGCTTGGACCGCGTGGACCAACTTCTCGTGGACCGTCCGCTGAGCGTAGTAGTGGCCGGACAACTCAAGCAGGGCAAGAGTCAGCTGGTGAACTCGCTGCTCAACATGCCGGTCGCGCGCGTGGGTGATGACGAAACCACTTCGGTGACAACCGTTATCAGCTACGGCGAACAGCCCTCGGCCGCGCTGGTGGTGGCCCCCGCCGAACAGTACGACGGCGGCGGGCTGGCCGGGGAGCCCGAGATCATCCCGATTCCGGTGGCCGATATCGGCAAGGACCTCAAGCGGGCACCGCAGGCCCACGGCCGCGAGGTGCTGCGGGTGGAAGTCAAGGTCGCCAGCCCGATGCTCAAAAGCGGTCTGTGCCTCGTAGATACACCCGGGGTCGGCGGTTTCGGTCAGCCGCACCTGTCGAGCACGCTCGGACTGTTGCCCGACGCCGACGTCATGCTCATGGTCAGCGACCTCAGTTCCGAATTCACCGAACCCGAACTGGTCTTCATCCAGCAGGCGCTCGACCTGTGCCCCGTCGCGGCGATCGTCAACACCAAGACCGATCTGTACCCGCACTGGCGGTCTGTGGTGGCCGCCAACTCCGCACATCTGCAGCGCGCCAAGGTCACCGTTCCCGCCATCACGGTGTCGTCGGCGCTGCGCTCGCATGCGTTGCAGCTCAACGACAAGGAGCTCAACGCGGAGTCGAACTTCCCCGCGTTGGTGACCTTCCTGAGCAATGCCATCGCAGACCAGCAAGCCAACACGCGGCGGCAGGCCGTGGCCGAGATCGGCTCGGCGGCGGAACATCTCACGCTCACCCTGGATGCCGAACTCAGTGCATTGCAGGACCCGAAGAGCCGCGATGAGCTCACCTCGGATCTGGAACGGCGCAAGCGTGAAGCCGAGGAAGCGCTGGCCCACACTGCGCTCTGGCAGCAGGTCCTCGGCGATGGCATCACCGATGTGTCGACCGATGTCGAACATGATCTGCAATCACGATTCCGGCGCATCCTGCAGCGGACAGAAGAGGTTATCGACCGCACCGACCCCACTAAGAACTGGGCCGAGGTTGGCGCCAAACTCGAACAGGCCGTGGCCAATTCGGTGGGAAATAACTTCGTCTGGGCGCACCAGCGGGCGATGCACCTGGCTGCCCAGGTGGCTGAGACCTTCGCCACCGCCGGCCTGGACTCGGTGAAGATGCCACGCCTGCGGGCCAGCGAGATGGGCGCGGATCTGAGCGACCTGAACTCGCTGTCGAAGCTGGAGGCCAAGCCGATCAAACTGGGGCACAAGGCGGTCACCGGACTGCGCGGGTCTTACGGTGGCGTCATCATGTTCGGCATGCTGACCACCGTCGCCGGGCTCGGCATGTTCAACCTGATCTCGCTGGGAGCCGGCGCGATGCTGGGAAAGAAGACCTACAACGAAGACATGGAGAATCGGATGCTGCGCATCCGGGGCGAGGCCAAGACCAACGTCCGCCGTTTCCTCGATGACGTGTCCTTTGTGGTGCTCAAGGAGTCGCGGGACCGGCTGCGGCTGGTACAGCGCCAGCTTCGGGATCACTTCCGCGACATAGCCAATCAGACCACGCGCTCGCTCAACGAATCGCTGCAGGCCGCCATCGCGTCGGCACGGCTGGAGGCAGAGGATCGCGATGCACGCACCCGCGAGGTGGAGCGCCAATTGCATATCCTTCGCCAGGTCGGCACCCATCTTGAGGGGCTGGAAGGGCTGCGGCCGTCGACATGAGCAGCGTTGATCTGGCTCGCGTCATCATCGGTGACGCGATGCGCGCCTACCAGGGCGATCCGCGGTACGCGCGGGTGGTCGAGCCGCATGAGGAACTCAGGCACATCGCCGCCAGGCTCGACGAACCGCTCCGGGTTGCCATCGCGGGAACCCTCAACGCCGGTAAGTCCACGCTGGTCAATGCGCTTGTCGGAGAAGACATCGCACCCACGGACGCCACTGAGGCCACCCGAATCGTGGCGTGGTTTCGCCACGGCGCTGCCCCGCAGGTCACTGCCAATCTGTACAGCGGCGCACGCCAGGACATTCCGATTCGTCGTGACGGGGGCCTTTCCTTCGTGCTTGACCGGCTCGACCCGGCCTCGGTGTCCGACCTTGATGTCCATTGGCCCGCACCGGAATTGAATGAGATTACCCTCATCGATACCCCGGGGACATCGTCGCTGTCTACCGATGTCTCCGCACGCAGCCTGGCGCTGTTGGTGCCCGAAGACGGTGTGCCACGGGTCGATGCGGTGATATTTCTGCTGCGCAGCCTGAACGCCGCCGATATCGGCTTGCTGACCCAGATCGGCAAGCTGGTCGGTGGGGAGCGTGGGGGAGCTGTCGGGGTGGTCGGCGTGGTCTCGCGTGCCGACGAGATTGGGGTGGGGCGGCTCGATGCGATGTTGTCCGCGCGCGAGGTGGCCGCCCGGTTCGCCGCAGAGATGGAACGCACCGGAATCTGTCAGGCCGTTGTGCCGGTCGCGGGTCTGCTGGCGCTGACCGCGCGTACCCTGCGACAGGCGGAGTTCATCGCGCTGCAGAAGCTGGCCGAAGTGGATCCGCAGATGCTTGCCAAGGCCCTGCTGTCGGTGGACAGGTTTGTGCGTGAAGATGATTCGCTGCCGGTCGACGCGCAGACCCGGGCCGCGCTGCTGCATCGGTTTGGCATGTTCGGTATCCGGATCGCGGTGGCCGTCATTCGGGTCGGAGGCGCCGCCGAGATCACCGCGACCGGGCTGGCCGAGGAACTCCTCGAACGCAGCGGCCTGGTGGAGCTGTACAACATCATCGCGAATCGGTTCGGTCAGCGCGCGGGCATCCTCAAATCGCATACCGCCCTGCTGTCGGCTCGCCAGGTACTGACCGCTCATCCGGTCCAGGGCGGGCGCCAGGTCATCGACGACATCGATCCGCTGCTCGCAGACACGCACGCCTTCGACGAGCTGCGGCTGCTGGCGGAGCTCTCGTCGCGGACCACCACGCTCACCGAACACGAGACGGTGCTCATTCGCAGGCTGCTGGGGGCGTCCGGCACCGATGCCGCTGCTCGATTGGGTCTGGACGAGACGCGCCCAGATCCGCGGCGTGCGGCCCTCGATGCGGTGGGACGCTGGCGGGCGCGGGCCGCGTATCCGCTCAATGATCCGTTCACCAGTCGGCTGTGTCTGGCCGCGGTCCGCAGTGCCGAAGGCATACTCACCCAGTTGTCTACGCACGAGCGCCCGGCATACTGAACACATGATGATGCGTCTGTTCGCCGCGACCGGGGTCCTCGCGGCCGGATTCAGCACGGCGACGGCGGCGGCCGATCCCACCCCCAATCCGGCCGGGCCCGCATCCAGGCCCGTGCCCGCCAGTGTGTGGATAAGCCCCGGCGAGATTCCCATGAACGGCGAATACCACTGGTCAGCGGCCAACCCGACCGCAACAGGCCGGGCTTCCTTCCTCAGCATGCGGCTCTGTGGCACCACGTCGGCGGACGTGCTGCCGCCGGCGTCAGCCATCGCCACGCAGGCCGCCTCCGGCACCGCGGCGTCCGTGGTGCAGGCGGCGGGGCAGTGGCCCGAAGGAAACACCGATGGGGCCTCGGCCTTCCAGAGCGCTATTCGGTCTCAGCTCAACTACTGCCCGGGAGTCGGTGACGTCATCAGCGTCGACTTGCGCCCTGCGCCTTCGTGGTACGGCTTTGCGGCGACCCTGCTGGTTGGCAAGGAGCGCGACAACCCCACCAGCGAGGTGCACATCTACAACGTGGTACCGCCGGAGTCGGGCACCGTTTCGGAGCTTGCGGTCACGGTGCCCCGCACGGGCCGCGAGCCCTCGCCGTGGAAGCCCGTCGATGATGCGACGGTCTTGCGTGCGCTCGCCCAGCCGTTGTGCAAGGGCTCCTGCTAAGGCGGGATTTCGTGTGACGATGCGCGGGTGGCTGCGGGCAGTTTCGGCGATGGCCGTGGTTGCCTGCGTGGGCACTGCGGTGCCGGCGGTGGCGGAGCCGAAGCCCTTGCCCGACACCGTGTGGACCAACCCGCGGGACATTCCCATGGACCACGTCGCACACTGGGCTCCCTTGGCGCGCAACGCAACCTCGGTTGACCGCCCGGCCTTCTGGTCGGCGAATCTCTGCTTCTCGCTGGGAGAGAGTCTGCCGCAATCGCCCGAATCGGCGTCGTCGTCGGTGAGCTCGGACGAGTCCGGATGGACCGCAGTGCAGGTGATCGCGCACTGGCCCGGCGACACCTCGGTGACCGATCAATACGCCTCGACCGTCTATCGGTCCCTGCGCGCCAGGCTGGATCATTGCTTCAACGCCGTCGGCGCTCAGGTGACGGTGACCGACCTACCCAACGGGCATGCGGCCACCGTGATCCTGCCGGCGCAGGGCGGCAAGCGACCCCAGTACCGGCTATACGTCGTGGCGCCGCCGGGCACCGGGACGGTGGCCGAACTGACCGTGACAAACGCCATCACCGGTGCCGGCGGTTCGCCCTGGGTAGACGCCGACGACCAGCAGGTTCTGCGAAATGTGGCAGCACCGATCTGCCGGACCGCTAAGAGCACCGCCTGCTGAAATTTGCGGCCAATTTTTTGTCGCTTCGGATACCGAATCACCATCAAGGCGTGCCCTTGACGGCGTAGCGTCCGGGGTATGCACGGACGCGGAGTCCTTTCAGGCGTATGCGGTATCGCGACGATCATTGCGATGGCTGTGTTGTTGACACCGGTGTCGATTCAGGTCGATACGGGTGGCGGATCGCAGTCGGTGACATGCGGTATGCCTGTCGGGCCCCGACTTACCCGCACGGCAGAGCTGGACAAGATCAGCTCCGCCGCGAACCAGTCGACGAATTACCACGATCAGTGCGCGGCCAAGCTCGATACGCGGCGCATCTGGGCTATTCCGATCGGTGTGCTGTCGTTCGTGATTGCGCTATGCGCGGCAGGCCATCTGTGGAAAGAGAACTCTCCGAGCAGTCCCGGACAGACGCACCGTGGTCTGTCCGGGCCGCCCGGCGGGATTTCTGGTCCGCCCGGGATACGGGTGGCTCACTGACCCCCAACCGGCACTTGAACGTTGCCGCCACCGGGAATCGGGATAACTACTGACCTGCCGGTGGTTGTTGTGGGCTGCGTTGTCGTGGTTGTCGGTTGAGTCGTGGTGGTTGTCAGTTCGGTAGTGGTCGTCGTTGTGGTCGTCGTCGGTTCGGTGGTTGTCGTGTCCTGGCTGGTGGGCGATTCCGAAACCGTCTGAGTCTCGGTCACCGTCGAATCGCCGCCGCCAGTGTTTCCGCCGTGACCGCCGTGGCCCTCGTGGCCGCCGCCGGAACCCGCGGGTGCGGAGCTTGTGGTCGACGAGACCGATGAGGTGCTCCCGGCAGGGGCTGGCTTGTCGCTGCTGGTGATCACCAGTGCGGCAATCACGGCGATGACGGCCACACCCGCGCCCGCTAGCGCGATGAGCACTGCCGGCTGTTTGTACCAAGGATTGGGCTGGTCGGGTCCCTGGTCGTGGTACTGCTCGTTGTAGATTGTCGGGTCTTCTGGCGGCTCCGGATAAGACATGGTGCGGAGCGTAACCCAACTTCCTTTAAAGCCCGGGGATGTGCGGGATAGCCGGAATCTGGGGGATTGGAGGTATCGGCGGGATCGGCGGAATGGCTGGTGGCGACGGAATTGGGGGTGCTTCGTACCGATACGTCGGCGACTCTGTGGCCGACGGGGGCTCGTCGTACGTGGACTCGGACGTCGGTGCGGACACCACCGGTTCCGACGACGGCTCGGCCGTGGTGGGGGCGGTCGTCGAGGACTCGGAGGATGGTTCGGTAGTGGTGGTGCTCGGTGTCGAGGTCAAGGGCGTGTTGTCGTTGACCACACGCTTATCCGTGGACAACACGATCGTCATGAGCACCGCGACGATGGCGATGATCGCGGCGATGGTGCCTACGATTGCCGGTCCGGTTCGGTACCAGGATGTCGGCTTCTCGCTCTCCTCGATCAACCCCGAGAAGTAGCTCTCGTCGTCATCGGGAGCGTTCGGTGTCTGGTGCTCACTCATCAGGTGCGGAGCCTAACCCAGAAAGTCAGCCGAATTGCGGGATCACCGTCGAGGCGAAGAACTCCAGGTGATCGAGATCCTGCATATCCAGCAGCTGGACATAGACCCGCTGGACACCGGCGTCCACGTAGGCGCCCAGCTTGTCCACCACGGCATCGGGTGTGCCCGCGAGCGGGCTGTTCTCGGTGATCTCGTCCACTTCGCGGCGTGCGTTCGCCGCGCGGCGGGCGACATCGGAATCCGTGTCGCCGATGCAGACCGCGAAGGCCGCCGAGTAGATCATCGAATCCGCTGGCCGTCCAGCGGCTTCCACCGCCTGTGCCACGCGCGCGTACCGATCGGTGATGACGTCGACGGGTTGAAAAGGCAGGTTGAATTCGGCGGCGAATCGAGCGGCGAGAGCCGGAGTGCGTTTGACGCCAAGACCACCGATGACCATGGGCGGATGCGGCTCCTGCACCGGCTTGGGCAGCGCGGGGGAGTCGGTCACCGTGTAGTGCTTGCCCGCATAGGAGTAGGTGTCGCCGGTGGGTGTGGTCCACAGTCCGGTGAGAATGTTGAGCTGTTCTTCGAGGCGGTCAAACCGTTCGCCCAACGGCGGGAAGGGAATCGCGTACGCCTCGTGCTCCTCGCTGAACCACCCTGCGCCAAGGCCTAAATCGACTCTGCCGCTACTCATTTCGTCGACCTGCGCGACGGTGATGGCCAGTGGTCCGGGATGCCGGAAGGTGGCCGACGTGACCAGGGTGCCCAGCCGGACGGTGGTCGTCTCCCGGGCGATGGCCCCGAGTGTCACCCAGGCGTCGGTGGGGCCGGGTAGCCCGTCGGCACCGCCCATCGCCAGGTAGTGATCGGACCGGAAGAACGCGGTGAACCCCAGCTGTTCTGCGGCTTGTGCCACGCGCAGTTGATCGGAATAGGTGGCGCCCTGCTGCGGTTCAACGAATACCCGGAAGTCCATGACCGCCAGCGTACGTAAGGTCCCATCCCGGGTGCCGGCGACTTGTACCGATCGTTACGGTGGGTGGACACGGATCTGCGTGAGTTGGCGGGTATGCGGTGAGAAGAGGGAAAGTGATATCACGCGTTGCGGTTTCGGTCATGGCGGTATTGGTTCTGGCTCTAGGTATGGGGCTGGTCGGTTGTTCCGGAGCCGAGAAAAATGAGACGTCCTCCGGTAGCTCGCAGGCCCAATCCTCGCGATTGCTGAACTTCAATGCCAAGACCATCGACGGGGCCGACTTCGCCGGCAGCAGCCTTACCGGAAAGAAGGCGGTGCTGTGGTTCTGGGCGCCATGGTGCCCGACGTGCCAGAAGGAAGCCCCCGATCTGCAGAAGGCAGCCATCGCGCATCCGGATGTCACCTTTGTGGGTGTGGCCGCACAAGACCAGGTGTCCGCGATGCGCGATTTCGTGGCCAAGTACGGCCTCACCTTTGTTCAGTTGGCAGACACCGATGCCAAGGTGTGGGCACTGTACGACGTCACCCACCAGCCGGCCTTCGCGTTCCTGGGATCTGAAGGCACGGCCGAGGTGGTCAAGAGCCCGCTGTCGGGACCAGAGCTCGACGAGAGAATCGGGCAGCTGCGCTGACGCTGCGGTACTGACGTGATTGATACTGCAGCACTCACTTTCGCATTGGGAGCCGGGCTGGTGGCCGCGCTCAATCCGTGCGGCTTCGCGTTTCTTCCGGGCTATCTCGGGCTGGTGATAGCCGGTAGCGATGGCACGACGTCGAGGCTGACGGCGGTTGCCCGGGCGGCGACCGCGACCGTGGCGATGGCAGCCGGGTTCCTGACGGTGTTCGGGATTTTTGGGCTTGTCATCTCGCCGGTGGTCGCGTCGGCCGGCCGGTACATGCCCTTCGCGACTGTAGTGATCGGTATTGCGCTTGTGGCGCTGTCGATCTGGTTGCTATCCGGGCGCGAGCTCACCGTTGTGCTGCCCAGGGTCTCCGGCGGGACGCCGACAGCCTCACTGCTCTCGATGTACGGCTATGGGCTCACCTACGCGGTGGCATCGCTGTCCTGCACCGTGGGGCCGTTCCTGGCAGTCATCAGCACCACCTTCAAACAGGGGTCCATCGTGTCGGGGGTACTGGCATTTATCGCCTACGGCGCGGGTATGGCGGTGACCGTCGGTGTCGCGGCGTTAGCAGTTGCGCTGCTGGGAAATTCGGTACAGACCACGATGCGGAAGGTCCTGCCCTATGTGGGACGCATCGCCGGGGTGATCGTGCTGCTGACAGGTCTGTACGTCACCTATTACGGCTACTACGAGATCCGGCTCAACTTCGGCGAGGGGGGCGCCGACGATCCGGTGATCAACGCGGCGAGCGAGGTGCAGATCTGGCTGGTGAGTATGGTCGACGACGTCGGGATATGGCCGCTGGTGGGTGGCATCGCGCTGATTGTGGTTGTCGCGGCGCTGAGTTCGTATGCCGTCAGAAGAGGACGCTGAGCTACCCGCGCTCCGCGAGTTCTGCGTATCCGTCCCGCAGTGAGCGTAGCTGCGCGGCCCCGTCACCCGCGTACGACGATCCGTGCATGATGGCGAGCGTGGTCGGTCCAAGGTCGGCGAGCTGATCAAGCGTCGGCGTCAGCGTGGTGGTCAGGCCGGTCGCGTGGAAGACCCCCTCGGCCGCTAAGGCCGGCGCCACGCAGTCGGATTCGGTGAGCGCCGGGCCCTGCCCGGTGTGGGTGAACAGGTCTCCGCAGAACAGTGTCGCGGTGACGTCATCGAACCAGAGCCCGGCCTCCCAGTTGTGGGGGATATGCGGAGTGGCAAGGAACCTCAGACGGTGCCCGCCGATGTCATGCGCCTCCTCACTCACGGCGACGGGTGGCCGGTCGCACATGTCGTTGAGCGAGAGCATGCACGCCAACGGACTATGAATGACCTCGGCGTGCGGGGCCGCGGCGAGGAACTGGTTCGTCGAGCCGCATTCGTCTGCCTCGACATGACCGAACGAGATCCAGCGCAATGACTCCAGCGCAATGACGCGTGACACAGCCCGGGAGACGTTCGGATAGAGGAATTTCTGGCCGGTGTGAAAGAGGAACGGTTGGTCGCCGGTGAGCAGAAACTGGTTGAAGGTGAAGCCGTGCTCGGTGATATCCGGGATCCAGGTCGAGAACCGGAAGACGCCATCTGCGATCTCATCGACGGCGGTGTCCATGGCTTTAGTCTGCGCCCCGTGTATGCCGCGGGGCCAGAGAATCGGCTGCAGCGGGGTGACCAAAACCCCAGCTTGGAGCCGTGGGAACAAATATGGGCAGTGACCCGTTGAGCCGTATGTTGAACTTGAGTCGTATAGGCTCAACTATGGCTTGACGAAACGATTCGGGCAAGGCAAACTTGAGTGGATATCACTGAAGCTCTGGATAGGCAGATTAGCAATACAACAGGAGGAATGAACTATGGCTCGTGCGGTCGGAATCGACCTCGGGACCACCAACTCCGTTGTCGCCGTCCTCGAAGGCGGCGACCCGGTAGTTGTCGCGAACTCGGAGGGCTCTCGCACCACCCCGTCTGTCGTTGCGTTCGCGCGCAATGGCGAGGTGCTGGTCGGGCAGCCTGCCAAGAACCAGGCGGTGACTAACGTTGACCGAACCATTCGTTCGGTCAAGCGGCATATGGGCACCGATTGGTCCGTTGAACTCGACGGAAAGAACTACACCCCCCAGGAAATCAGCGCCCGCACGCTGCAGAAGCTGAAGCGCGACGCCGAGGCCTATCTGGGTGAGGACATCGAGGACGCCGTCATCACCGTGCCGGCGTACTTCAATGACGCTCAGCGTCAGGCCACCAAGGAAGCCGGCCAGATCGCCGGCTTGAACGTGCTGCGCATCGTCAACGAGCCGACTGCGGCCGCGCTCGCCTACGGCCTGGACAAGGGCGAGAAGGAACAGACCATCCTGGTCTTCGACCTCGGTGGTGGCACCTTCGACGTGTCGCTGCTGGAAATCGGCGACGGTGTCGTCGAGGTGCGGGCGACCTCCGGTGACAACCACCTCGGTGGTGACGACTGGGACGAGCGTGTGGTGACCTGGCTCGTCGACAAGTTCAAGGCCAGCGCCGGTATCGACCTGACCAAGGACAAGATGGCTCTGCAGCGTCTGCGCGAGGCTGCAGAGAAGGCGAAGATTGAGCTGTCCAGCTCGCAGAGCACCTCGATCAACCTGCCGTACATCACGGTGGACGCGGACAAGAACCCGCTGTTCCTCGACGAGCAGCTGACGCGGGCCGAGTTCCAGAAGATCACTCAGGATCTGTTGGACCGCACTCGCAAGCCGTTCCAGTCGGTCATCAAGGACGCGGGCGTTTCCGTAGCCGATATCGACCACGTGGTGCTGGTGGGTGGTTCCACCCGCATGCCCGCAGTCACCGATCTGGTCAAGGAACTGACCGGCGGCAAGGAGCCCAACAAGGGCGTCAACCCCGATGAGGTTGTCGCCGTGGGTGCCGCGCTGCAGGCCGGTGTACTCAAGGGCGAGGTGAAAGACGTTCTGCTGCTGGACGTCACCCCGCTGTCCCTCGGTATCGAGACCAAGGGCGGCGTGATGACCAAGCTGATCGAGCGCAACACCACCATCCCCACCAAGCGGTCTGAGACCTTCACCACGGCGGACGACAACCAACCGTCGGTGCAGATCCAGGTGTACCAGGGTGAGCGCGAAATCGCTTCGCACAACAAGCTCCTGGGCTCCTTTGAGTTGACCGGCATCCCGCCGGCCCCGCGCGGTGTGCCGCAGATCGAGGTCACCTTCGACATCGATGCCAACGGCATCGTGCACGTGACCGCGAAGGACAAGGGCACCGGCAAGGAGAACACGATCAAGATCCAGGAGGGCTCAGGCCTGTCCAAGGAGGAGATCGACCGGATGATCAAGGACGCCGAGGCGCACGCCGACGAGGACAAGAAGCGTCGCGAAGAGGCGGATGTCCGCAACCAGGCCGAGTCGCTGGTCTACCAGACGGAGAAGTTCGTCAAGGAGCAGCGTGAGCCCGCCGAAGGCGCCGAGAAGGTTGTCTCCGACGAGACCCTCGCCAAGGTCGACGACGCCATCGCCGATGCCAAGAAGGCACTGGAAGGCACCGATATCGGCGCCATCAAGGAGGCCATGGAGAAGCTCGGCGAGCAGTCACAGGCGCTGGGTCAGGCCATCTACGAATCCGCGGCCGCCAAGGCTCAGGCCGAGGGCGCCGGTGCCGAAGGTGGCGCAGGCTCCGCGGACAGTGATGTCGTGGATGCCGAGGTCGTTGACGAGGAGAAGGACAGCAAGTGACCCCGTCAGGTGGGCAAGATCGGGATGAAGAGCGCGAACCGGTGACCGTTACCGATAAGCGCCGGATCGATCCCAACACCGGCGCGGTTCGCGAGGAGGCAAAGGTGGCCGGAGCCGCGGGGTCGGCGACATCCAACCCCGAAAAGCGGGCTGCCACAGCGGAACCGGGTGCTTCGGCACCCGGGGCCGCGGCCTCCGAGGGCGAATCGGATGTGGACGCCAAGGTGGCCGAACTGACGGCCGACCTGCAGCGTGCGCACGCTGATTTCGCCAACTACCGCAAGCGGGTGGAACGGGATCGGCAGGCCGTCATCGATTCGGCCAAGGCATCCGTGGTCACTCAGCTGCTGGGTGTGCTCGATGACCTCGACCGCGCGCGGGAGCATGGCGACCTGGAAGCAGGTCCGCTGCGCAGTGTTTCGGACAAGCTGACCGCAGCCTTTGAAGGGCTGGGGTTGGTGACATTCGGTGCCGAGGGGGACGACTTCGATCCCTCGCTACACGAGGCGGTTCAGCACGATGGCCAGGATGGCCACCCCGTGTTGGCTGCGGTACTGCGTAAGGGCTACCAGATGGGTGATCGGGTGCTCCGGACCGCGATGGTCGTGGTGACCGACGGCAGTCCGAAAGATCCGGCCGCGCCTGAAAGCGGCGACACGGCGCAGGGTCAGCCCGAAACAGGATCCGAATTTGGGGATCCCGATACGCAATCCAAGACAGAATCAGAGTAAGAACTGCACAGCACGACCCGATGGACGCGAAGGAGGTGATGTCGGGTGACGCAACGTGAATGGGTCGAGAAGGACTTCTACAAGGAGCTCGGCGTCTCCTCCACCGCGACCCAAGACGAGATCAAGAAGGCCGCGCGCAAGCTGCTGGCCGAGAATCACCCGGACCGCAACCCGGGTAACCAGGCCGCCGAGGATCGCTACAAGGCCGTCAGCGAGGCCAAGGATGTGTTGTCGGATACGGCCAAGCGCAAGGAGTACGACGAGACCCGTCGGCTCTTCGCCGGTGGTGGGTACGGACGGCGGTTTGGCGACAACGGATTTGGCGGTGGCGGTGGATTCGGCGGTGGCAGCAATAGCGCCGAGTTCAACCTGAATGACCTCTTCGGCAATGCCGACACCTCCGGTGGAGGTGGAATCGGCGACTTGTTCGGTGGCCTATTCGGGCAGCGTGCGCAGCCGCGTGCCAGTCGTCCGCGCCGCGGAAACGATCTGGAGACCGAAACCCAGCTCGACTTCGTCGAGGCGTGCAAGGGCGTGTCGGTTCCGCTGCGGCTCACCAGTCCGGCGCCATGCACCACCTGCCACGGCAGCGGTGCTCGCCCCGGCACCAGCCCGAAGGTCTGCGGCGCGTGCAACGGCAGCGGAGTCATCAATCGCAACCAGGGTGCTTTCGGCTTCTCCGAACCATGCGCCGACTGCCGCGGTACGGGCTCGATCATCGAGAACCCTTGCACGGACTGCCAGGGCACCGGGGTGACCACTCGCACCCGCACCATCACCGTGCGGATTCCGCCGGGAGTCGACGACGGACAACGTATTCGGCTGGCCGGACAGGGTGAGGCCGGTTTGCGCGGCGCTCCTTCCGGTGACCTGTATGTCACCGTGCATGTGCGGCCCGACAAGGTTTTCACCCGCGACGGGGATGATCTGACCCTCACCGTTCCGGTGAGTTTCACCGAATTAGCTCTGGGTGCCACGGTTTCCGTCCCCACATTGGAGGGCCGTGTCGGGGTGAAGGTGCCTGCGGGCACCTCCGACGGGCGCATCCTGCGGGTGCGCGGCCGCGGTATCCCTAAGCGTGCGGGCGGTAACGGCGATCTGCTGGTCACCGTCAAGGTCGCGGTGCCCTCGAAGCTGGAAGACAGTGCCCTGGAGGCATTGCAGCGCTACCAGGTGGCCGAGAAGGCGAGCGGATTCGATCCGCGGGCCGGCTGGGCGGGTGCGCGATGACGTCCCGCCGCCATCCGGAGCGGGGTGCTCGTACCTTCCTGATCTCGGTGGCCGCCGAGCTCGCCGGAATGCACGCGCAGACGCTGCGTACCTACGACCGGCTTGGGCTGGTCAGGCCGGAGCGCACGAGTGGTGGAGGTCGGCGCTACTCGCAGCGTGATGTGGATCTGCTGCGCGAAGTGCAGCGCCTGTCACAGGACGAGGGTGTCAATCTCGCTGGTATCAAGCGGGTTATCGAACTGACCAACCAGGTAGAGGCCCTGCAGGCCAAGTTGTCCGAATTGGCGGCCGAGGTAGCCCAGTTGCGTGCGGCGACATCGGGTCGCGAGGTCGCGATCATTCCCAAGAGCACCGCTGTGGTGGTCTGGCAGCCGCGTCAGCAACGCTAGACCGGGTCGTGCTGAATCCTGGAGGCATCGGCCCCCTTTGAGACCAGGGCCTCCTTGGTGGCCTGGATCATCGATGCCGAGCCGCCGAGCAGAATCTGGCGGTCACCCCAACCCCCATAGGCGGTTACCACCTCGGAGAGCAGCCCCGTTTGGCGGACATGGAGGCCGCGGGGTGGTGTCGGATCGTGGTATTCGTTGGCCCAGTCCGGGTTTCGTGGGTATTCGGTGACCGGTGTGACCGACAGCCACGGATTCATCGAGGCGATATGCCACAGTGTCCACAGGTCATAGAGTTCCTGCGGATAGCGTGCCCCGTAAAACAGATGAACCCGTGGATTCTCGGCCCATTGGGACAGCTCCATGATGAGGCACCGCAGCGGTGCGATACCGGTGCTGCCTGCCACCATCAGTACGTCTCCACCGTCACGGTTCACCGACAGCGCGCCGAGCGGCGGCGAAATTCGCCAAGTGTCGCCCACCTTGGTCTTGTTGACCATATCGCCGCTGACAAGTCCGCCGGGTACCGCCTTAACGTGAAATTCGATGTAGCCCTCAGGATCCGGTGGAATGGCCAAGCTGAGATAGCGCCAGCTCCGCGGACTCTGCGGTACCTGCACATGAACGTACTGTCCGCAGTGGTAGTTCATGGGCGCGTTGAGCTTCAGCCTGATCAAGGCGAGATCTCTTGAGGTTCGGTGGTATTCGATGACCTTCCCGTCCCACCAAGGCTGGCCGCTATCCGAGGCGGCGGCGCTGCGCATCACCTCGATCATGACCGTGTAGACCTCGGTGGCGGTGGCCTCCATCCGCTGGTCCCAAATCGGTTGCAGCACCTCACGTGTGGTGTCGAGCAAGGCCTGACGCATGGTGCCGTACTGGCTGTCGGTGGCCCCAAACTTGCGATGATCGCGACCTAGCTGGGCGAGGAAGTTGACCAGGCCTTCGGTGCGGTATGCCGCCATCTCCCAGAGTACGAACTGCAGTGCCTGACGGAAATGCTCGCGTTGCGAGGACATGTCGGCGGGAAAGAGATCGCCGACGGTGGGGTCGATGGCGAACCAGCGGCTATAGAAGCTTCTGACAAGTTTTTCCCCCGATAGCTCGACCCCGCCGACCAAGTCGTGCAGCGCTTCGACGTCCTCAAGGCCCACGAGCTTCTGTTGCCTCACCTTTCCGGGGTCCTGCCTACCGAGACGCCAGTCTAGGAGGGAAGTTCCCGGCCCGTCTGGGACTGCGTGAGGTCAGATCGGAGAGGGAGCAGTTCCGCGGCGGTACAATCATGTGCTGGGATTTGCCGATTTTGCATGCTTTCGCCACTACAGGCCGGGTGGGTATGCGGTAATGGTGTTTGCCGGTAACGGTTGGTGCAGGTGTATGGGGAATCACGAAATTCCTGTCGGCACCTCATGTGGAGACCAGCTCCGGTTCCTGTTTGGATGCAAGCGGTCCGCCACCACCAACGACGATGTACATCGCGTGTTTCGTGAGTTCATGCGGAACTACGTGCTGGCCGCGGTCAGTGAGGAGTTAGGCGGGGGCCCGAGGAGTGGACGCGATTCGCGCTGGCGGCCACCTCAATGGTCGGGACCGCGCTCCTGCGATACGCCCTCAAGATCGATCCCCTGGTTGCTCTCACCAGGGAGCAGCTGGTTGCCATTTTGGCTCCTACCGTCGACCGGTACCTTACGATTAATGC